>NZ_JADBGB010000001.1:2835000-3135000 GCF_015220045.1 Marivivens aquimaris
GGGGGCTTCCGGTACTTCCACGACCACGATCCGCGCATTCTGGACAATCTTCTGGCGGACAAACGTTGCGCCAAGATCATCCTGACTCGCAATCCGATCGAGAGCTACATTAGCTGGAAGATTGCGCAAGCGACGGGTCAGTGGAAACTGACAAACGTCAAAAATGCCAAAAGCGAGGTCGTATCGTTCGATGAAGGCGAGTTCGAAAACCATCTTGCCGCGCTGCAAGAGTTTCAGGTGCAGCTACTAAATTCGCTTCAGAAGTCCGGTCAGACCGCGTTCTACGTCGCCTATGAGGACCTTCAGGACGTCGACGTGATGAACGGGCTGGCAGCGTTCCTAGGTGCGGATGCGCGGCTGGACGGGCTGGATAAGACTCTCAAAAAGCAGAACCCTGCACCGATCTCCGACAAGGTCGACAACTTCCCACAGATGGAAAGTGCGCTGGCGCGGCTCGACCGCTTCAACCTGACCCGCACCCCGAATTTCGAGCCACGTCGTGGCGCGATGGCACCGCAATTCGCGGCGGCTGCAAATTCTCCGCTTCTGTATATGCCGGTGCGCGGTGGCCCTGAGGCGGCGGTCGTCGCGTGGCTGAAATCGCTCGATGGCGACAATGTCCGCACGGGGATGAACCAGAAAGACATCCGTCAGTGGAAGCGCAAGCACGTCGGGCATCGGACCTTTACCGTGCTCCGCCACCCCGTCGCTCGCGCCCACTCGGCGTTCTGTGAACATATCCTCGGCTACGGCGATACGACGTTTGGCGAAATCCGGAAAACGTTGAAGCAGATGTTCAACGTTCCGTTGCCGAAAGAGACGCCGCCGACCGAAAACTATGACGCCACGGCACATCGGGCGGCGTTCATCGGTTTCCTCGAATTTCTGAAGGCAAACATCGCGGGGCAGACATCGATTCGCGTCGATCCGGCGTGGGCCACGCAGACCGCAGTCGTTCAGGGATTCGCGAATTTCTGTTCGCCCGACATGGTGATCCGCGAGGATCGGATCAAAACCGATCTGGCGTACCTCGCGTTCAGTGTCGGCCGCGACGATGCGCCGGACTTCGATACGAACTGCGATCCGTATCGTGGGAAACTCCAGTCGATCTATGATGCTGAAATCGAAAAGCTCGCGGCTGATGTCTATCAGCGCGACTACATGACGTTCGGCTTCGGAAGCTGGAAATAGCCTCAGGCGACTTTCTGGGTGGAGTGCGCTTCGGTCAGGATCGTGTAGAGCGTAGCCGGATCGCTGTTGGCCCGCAGCTTCGCACAGATATCCTTGTCACGCATGGTACGCGAGACCAGAGCGAGCGCCTTCAGGTGCTCTACGCCTGCTGCGTCGGGGGCAAGCAGAGCGAAGACCAGGTCAACCGGCTGGCGGTCCACCGAGTCAAAATCGATAGGTTTATCAAGGCGTAAGAACAAACCACAAACCTTGTCCGCCTTTTCGAGGCGGGCATGGGGCAGAGCGATACCCTGTCCCACGCCGGTAGGTCCGAGGCTTTCGCGGTCGACCAAGGCGTCCACAACATCGGTGGCATCGAAACCATAGAACTGTTGCGCCAGATCAGCGATGTCGTGAAACAAGCGCTTCTTGCTGGTCGAGGCCGAAATGGTCTTGACCGCTTCTGGTCGCAGAATAGCCGAAAGTTGCATTTACTCGCCTTGGCGCCTGTACTCGAGCTGGGCGCTTAACGCGGATCTACCCAACCAATGTTCCCGTCTTCACGGCGGTAAACCACATTCAGGCCGCCATGCTTCTCGTTGCGGAAGACCTGAACCGAACCGTGTGCGAGCTCCATCTGCATGACTGCTTCGTTGACCGAGAGAGCGGGGATTTTCATCTCCATCTCGGCAATGATCACAGGTGCGTCGGTTGCTGCTTCGGCCTCATCGGACTCTTCCGTTGCGGCGAGGATATAAGAGGAACCGGCCATAAGTTCAACCGGAGTCGAGCGCTCGGCATGGTGGTCCTTCAGACGGCGTTTGTAGCGGCGCAGTTGCTTGTCCATCTTTTCGCAGCACGCATCGAACGAGCCGTAAATATCATGGGTATGGGCGCGGGCCTGACAGGTCAGGCCGGTTGAAAGGTGCACAACGGCTTCACACACAAACTCTGAGCCCGACTTGGAAAACACGATCACGGCGTCGGTCGGACGGCCGGCGTATTTTTCGAGGGTCGCACCGAGTTCGGTTTTGACGTGGCTTTGAAGAGCATCACCGACATCGATCTGTTTGCCGCTAATTTGGTACCGCATTGTAACTCCTCTCAATTGCTAGGCACGGGACATGACAGGTAGCACCGCGTTATCGCGGGGCCACAGGCGCCGTGTCTTAGGGAAGATGACATTGTGATGATTGCAGCCGCTCTGGGGCCTTGAAACCCTGAGGGAGCGCGCAGTGAATTCACGAACATTGTCATCAGTTTCATGACACGACTGTTCACGCCGTTTGTCAATGAGTCTGAGGGAGTATGCGAATTCCGCTTAGTTTACGCGGAAAGATTGACCAAGGTAGACGCGGCGGACGTTCTCGTCTTGGACCACTTCTTCGGTCGTACCGGACATGAGAACCTTGCCGTCGTGCAAAATGTAAGCGCGATCAACGATCTCCAGCGTCTCACGAACGTTATGGTCCGTGATCAGCACGCCGATACCGCGGTTCTTCAGATCGGCGACAAGATGCCGGATTTCACCGACCGCGATGGGGTCGACACCGGCGAAAGGTTCGTCGAACAGCACGTATTTCGGGCCCGCGGCAAGGCAACGCGCGATCTCCACACGGCGGCGCTCACCACCCGAAAGGGCCAGCGCAGGCGCGCGGCGGAGGTGTTCGATCGAGAACTCTGACAGCAATTCCTCAAGGCGGCGCTGGCGGCGGTTCACATCCTTCTCCGCGATCTCGAGGATCGACAGGATATTGTCTTCGACGTTGAGGCCACGGAAGATCGACATTTCCTGCGGCAGGTAACCGATCCCGAGGCGCGCACGGCGGTACATGGGCAGGTTGCTGACTTCGCGGCCATCAACGGTCACGCGCCCGCCTTCGGCGTTTACGAGGCCTGCGATGGAATAGAACGTTGTGGTTTTACCGCAGCCATTGGGACCAAGGAGGGCGACGACTTCACCGCGACCAAGCTCGAGCGATACGTCACGAATGACGGTGCGCTTGCGGTAGCTTTTGCGAAGGTTTTCGACCTTGAGGCCGACATCACCTTCTGTGACGGCGAGATCAGGCATCAGTTGTTGCCTTGGACAAAGGTGGTGCGGACGCGTCCCGTCAGTTCGGCGTTGCCGGTCGACAGGTCGATGTTCATGGCGCTGGCAGAGATCGCGCTGCGGCCTTGGGTGACGAGCACGTCGCCGGTCAAGTCGAGCGATTTGCCTGCGAGGTCATAGTCTGCTTCCTGCGCTTCGACGGCATCGGTTGCGGTGACGAAGGTTACGCCGCCGGAGGCCAGAAGATGCATGATGTCGCCGGTTTCGTCGTCGTATTCGACAGACACTGTTCCGGCGGAGATACGCAGATCGCCCTGAACGATGAGCACTTCACCGCTGAACGTCGCCTGACCGTTTTCCTGATCGACCGAAAGCGAGTCTGCAGTGATTTCAACGGGTGCGTCGGGGTCCGGCTCAATCGCGCCAAGCGAGATGTTGGTCTGTGCCATGAGCGGCGAGGACAGAGCGGCGAGGGCGAGAGCGGCATAGAACGAACGCACGGTGTAATTCCTTATTGCTGGGGCTGATATACCAGCCGGACGCCCTGATTGAAAACAATATGAGCGCCTTCTGACCCGCGTGTGATCGACAGATGGCCTGCCGTGAGCGCGCCGTAGGGAGCACGAACCTCAAGCGGAGCGATGGACTCCACAGTGCCTGCATCAAGGTCGGCATTTAGGCCCTGCGTCTCCATCAGATAGCCGTCGGTAGCATCAAGGCGAACCAGATTGTGCAGATTGACGAGGCGGCTGGAGGTATCGACCTCGCCCACGCCTGCGCCGATGTTGACCGAGCGGCCATCGCCGGTTTGCAGGTTGATTGCGATTTGCTCGACCGCAAAGGCTCTGCTGTCTTCCAGCGGACGAGCGACCTTGGCAGAGACCGCAAACGTGTCACCGTCCACCGTCACGCCAGAGATATTCGGCCCTGCGAGGCGCGGTTTGCTGGCGATATCTTCGATCTCCGCATAGGGGATCGTGTCCACATCGCTGTTTGTGCGGGCGAATAAAAACAGTGTCGAAAGTAGCGCAAGTGAGGCCAGCGGAAGGATCACCTTCGCGTAGCTGACGAACTGACTGTAGGAGTTGTTCGGCACCGCTTAAGCAACTCCTGCACGCAGACAGTCGTGGATATGGAGGATGCCGCAGCTTTCGCCGGTGCCATCCAGCGGCACCACGAACAGACATGTGATCTTTCGTTCGTTCATCTGGGCCAGTGCCTCGGCAGCGAGTGCTTCGGGCGCGATGGTGCGCGGGGCAGGGGTCATCACCTCGCCGGCGGTGCGGTCCAGAAGACCATCCATGTGGCGACGAAGGTCACCGTCGGTGATGATGCCGATCAGGCGGTTGTGGTCATCTGTCACGCCGACAACGCCAAAGCCTTTCTGGCTGATCACCAGCAGCGTGTCGCTCATCGCGGTGCTCGATGTGACCAGCGGTAGGGTGTCCGCGCTGTGCATCAAGTCGCGGACACGGGACAGGCGAGCGCCCAGCTTGCCGCCAGGGTGGAATTGGCGGAAATGCTCCGCACCGAATTCACGGTGCTCCATCAGCGCAACGGCCAGCGCATCGCCAAGCGCGAGGGTCATCGTGGTGGAAATCGTCGGGACGACGCCGTGGCCACACGCCTCGCCCAGTTGGGGCAGGACAAGCTGTACGTCGGCCTGCTGCATCAGGGTACTTTCAGCGCGGGAGGCCACACCGATCATAGTGATGCCGAAGCGGCGGGTGTGCGCGATGAGGTCGGCCAGTTCAGGCGTCTCGCCCGAGTTGGATAGGATCAAAACCACGTCACCTTTAGAGATCATGCCCAGATCGCCATGCGATGCCTCCGCCGGATGGACGAAGTGGGCAGGCGTACCGGTCGAGGCGAATGTCGCAGCGATTTTCTTGCCGACATGGCCGGATTTGCCCATGCCCGACACGATCACGCGGCCGGGAGCATCAAGGATAACTTGCGCTGCATGGGCGAGGTTCTGCCCGACAGTTTCCGAAAGAATGGCAAGCGCGCGCGATTCCTCGTCGATGACGTTACGAGCGGTCGCGATGATCTTGTTGCGGTCCATGGGTGCCATCCGTCAGTGCGCGAAAATATCGGGGTCGGTCCAGCCTAGCAGATCAAGCTTGGCGCGGGTCGGCAGGAAGTCAAAACAGGACTGCGCGAGCTCGGTGCGGTTTTCGCGGGCGAGGCGGATGTCCAGCTCGGCCTTGAGCTTGTGAAGGTGCAGCACGTCCGACGCAGCATAATCGAGCTGGGCATCGGTCAGATCCGCCGCCCCCCAGTCCGACTGTTGCTGCTGTTTGGAAATGTCGACGCTGACGACTTCTTGCAAAAGCTGCTTGAGCCCGTGGCGATCGGTGAACGTGCGCACCATCTTGGACGCGATCTTCGTGCAGTAGACGGGGGCCGCCAGAGCGCCAAAGGCATGGTACATCGCGGCAATGTCGAAGCGCCCGAAGTGGAACAGCTTCAGCACGTTCGGGTCTTCGAGCATCTTGCACAGGTTCGGTGCCTCGGTCTGGCCCATTTCGACCTGCACAAGGTGACAATTCCCGTCGCCGCCCGACATCTGGATCAGGCAAAGGCGGTCGCGGTGCGGGTTCAGCCCCATGGTTTCGCAATCGATTGCCACGACAGAGCCGAGATCCAACCCGTCGGGAAGGTCGTTCTTGTACAGGTAATTCGCCATAGAGATGCCTTTTCCGCTTTGCGAACGGGATAGAGAAACGCACAGCCCGACGCAACACGAGGGCGCTTGCATCTGGACAAATGGGCATTACCGTTCGCCGCAACAACAGGAGGGGTTTCGGATGAAACTGGTCAGATTTGGTGAGCGCGGTTCGGAAAAGCCGGGCGTTGTGGGGCAGGACGGTCTTTTGCGTGACCTCTCGGAGCATGTGGCCGACATCGCGGCTGAAGCGCTGGGCGATCTTGATGCGCTGAAGGGCATTGATCTCGATAGCCTTCCGCTCGTTGATCAGGACGTCCGCATTGGTGCCTGCGTCGGCAACATCGGCAAGTTTATCTGCGTGGGTCTGAACTACTCCGACCACGCGGCCGAGGCTGGCATGACGGTCCCGCCGGAGCCGATCATCTTTACCAAGTACAACAGCGCGATCTGCGGGCCGAACGATCCGATAATCATCCCGCGCGGCTCTGAAAAGACCGACTGGGAAGTCGAGCTGGCCGTCGTTATCGGCAAGATGGCCAAGTACGTGTCCGAGAAAGATGCGCTGGATTACGTCGCAGGCTACGCGATCTGTAACGACGTGTCCGAACGTGCTTATCAGACCGAACGCTCCGGCCAGTGGGTCAAAGGCAAGTCCTGCGACAACTTCGGCCCGTTCGGCCCGTGGCTCGTGACGCCCGACGAGGTGAGCGACATCGACTCGCTGGATATGTGGCTCGACGTGAATGGTGAGCGGATGCAGTCCGGCACGACCGAAACCATGGTCTACAAGGTGCCTTACCTGATTTCTTATCTCTCGCAGTTCTTTACCCTGTATCCGGGCGATGTGATCTCGACCGGCACGCCTCCGGGAGTCGGTATGGGTATGACCCCGCCGAAGTACCTCAAGGCGGGCGATATCGTGACGCTGGGAATCAAGGGACTTGGCGAGCAGAGCCAGACCTGCGTCGACGACGAATAATCACGGAATCAGTGCGGCCATCATCAAGTCGGTGATGGCCTGACGAAACGCGCGCGACTCAGCGTGAAGCGAAAGAACGTGATGAAGAAAACGCAACCATCCCGTCGGCTCTATCAGAGCTAAGTTATTGAAACTTGGGGGGGATGGTGCCCAGAAGAGGACTCGAACCTCCACGGCCTTGCGGCCACTGGCACCTGAAGCCAGCGCGTCTACCAATTCCGCCATCTGGGCACAGATGATTGGTGTGAGCGGGCTTCTATGGCTGGTGCAGGGGAGTGTCAACACGGATTTCGAACTTCTCTGCAAAAAGTTCATTCTGCCTTGTCTGGCAAAGGGTCCAAGGTTAAACCCGACACAAGTTTTCCAATGAGGCGCACCATGTCCAAGCTTGTCACCATCTACGGCGGATCGGGTTTCGTAGGCCGCTACATCGCGCGCCGGATGGCCATGCAGGGCTGGCGTGTCCGCGTTGCTGTCCGCGATCCGAACGAAGCACTGTTTGTAAAACCCTACGGTGCCGTCGGTCAGGTCGAACCTGTTTTCTGCAACGTTCGTGACGACGCAAGCGTCGCCGCCGTTATGGAAAGCGCCGATGCCGTCGTGAACTGCGTGGGTATTCTGGCTGAAAAAGGCAAGAACACCTTCGAGGCCGTTCAGTCCGCAGGTGCTGCCCGCATCGCTCGCATCGCGGCAGAGCAGGGCGTGACCAACCTCGTTCACATCTCGGCCATCGGTGCTGACGAAGAATCGGACAGTGACTACGCCAAGACCAAAGCCGCCGGTGAGCAGGCCGTTCTGGATGCCTTCCCGAACGCCATGATCCTGCGCCCGTCGATCATCTTTGGCACCGAGGACGAGTTCTTTAACCGCTTCGCTGGTATGACCCGCACCTCTCCGGTTCTGCCTCTGGTTGGCGCTGACACCAAATTCCAGCCCGTATGGGTTGATGACGTGGCTCAGGCTGCTGTCATGGGCGTCACCGGCAAAGCTGCCGGTATTTACGAACTCGGCGGTCCGGACGTTATGACCTTCCGCGAACTGATGGGCACCATGCTGCGCATCATCAACCGTCGCCGCGGTGTCGTTGGCCTGCCGTTCTGGCTGGGCAACATCCTCGCAACCGTGATGGGTGTAGTTCAGGCCGTTTCTCTCGGTATCGTCAAAGCACCGATCACCAAAGATCAGGTCGCAAATCTTCGCTCGGACAACATTGTTTCGGCAGATGCGAAGGGTTTTGCTGATCTGGGCATCGATCCGACCGACCTCGAAGCGGTGCTGCCTGATTATCTCTGGCGTTTCCGTCCGTCGGGTCAGTATGATGCGATCAAGAAATCTGCAAAGAATTTGAAACAAGCCTGAGCGGTATTTTGAAACGTCGTTCGGGCTGATTGACTGGAAGTTATTGTCATGAGTTACCTGAACGACGTCATCCTCGGTATTATCGAGGGGGTGACCGAATTCCTGCCGATCTCGAGCACCGGCCACCTTCTTCTCGCTCAGCACTGGATCGGTGAACGGTCCGACACCTACAACATCGTTATTCAGGCCGGCGCGATCCTCGCTGTGACCCTGATCTACTGGAAGCGTATCACCGACCTGCTGCTCGGCTGGAACGATCCGGAAAACCGCGATTACCTCATCAAACTTACCGTAGCCTTCCTGATCACGGCTGTTCTGGGTCTTGTGGTCAAGAAAATGGGCTTCGAGCTGCCGGAAACGATCCAGCCCGTCGCCTGGGCGTTGGTGATCGGTGGTATCTGGATGATCGTCGCCGAACGGGCGGCGGAGCGGCTCCCCGACAGCGCGAAGATCACGATGACCGTCGCTGTGGCGGTCGGTATCGCGCAGATCGTCGCTGGCGTGTTCCCAGGCACTTCGCGTTCAGGCACCACAATCTTTGTCGCGATGCTGCTTGGCACCTCGAACCGTGCGGCTGCGACCGAATTTGCGTTCCTTGTCGGCATTCCTACCATGTACGCAGCGAGCGCCTACGAGATTGCAAAAACGCTGACCAGCGACACTGGTGTCAGCGAAGACTGGACCGCGCTGGGCATCGCGTTCGTTGTATCCACCATCACCGCATTCGTTTCGGTCAAATGGCTCCTTGGCTACATCCGCTCGAACCGTTTCACCGCCTTCGCCATTTACCGGATCATCTTTGGCGGGCTGCTCCTTGCTCTGCTGGGGATGGGAGTGCTGGCGTAAGGGTTCGAATCATTCACGAGTCGCCCTCAAAATCGGGCGATTCGTGCGCCGAAATGCGCTAAGGGAAACTATACTGACCTATTTTTTTACAAGCGGGGCGAAAATAATGCGCCAAACACCGCCCAAACCGCAAATTAGGTCAACATTACTGCCTTTTCATTTTGAGCAGATGCTTCTATTCAGGCCATCCGAAGAGATTGCGGAGGATGGCCCGTGGCTACAGACAAGATGCTCAAGTTCGTAACGATTGATCGCGACATGCCCACCAAGCGTGACGCGGAAGATCGTCGTCAGGACTTCAACGAGATTTATGCCGAGTTCGCCGCCGCCAAGGCCGAAGAACAATCGAGCCGTTGCAGCCAGTGCGGCGTTCCGTACTGCCAGTCGCACTGCCCGCTGCATAACAACATTCCCGACTGGCTGCGCATGACCGCGACCGGCCGTCTGGACGAAGCTTATGCGATCAGCCAAGCGACCAACTCCTTCCCGGAGATCTGTGGCCGCATCTGCCCGCAGGACCGTCTGTGCGAAGGCAACTGCGTCATCGAACAGTCCGGCCACGGCACTGTCACCATCGGATCGGTCGAAAAGTACATCACCGACACCGCTTGGGAAAAAGGTTGGGTCAAGCCGATTACCCCGATTTCGGAGCGCACCGAGTCCGTTGGCATCATCGGTGCCGGTCCGGCCGGTATGGCTGCTGCCGACATGCTCCGCCAAGCTGGCGTTCAGGTCACGATCTATGACCGTTACGACCGCGCAGGCGGCCTGCTGACCTACGGTATTCCCGGCTTCAAGCTGGAGAAAGACGTTGTCATGCGCCGTGCCGACCTGCTGAAAGACAGCGGTGTCGAATACGTCATGAACTGCAACGTCGGTGAGGACATCTCCTTCGAAGACATCCGCGCCAAGCACGACGCTGTTCTGATTGCGACCGGTGTTTGCAAGTCGCGCGACCTGCCGGGCTCGGACGCCAAGGGCATCGTAAAGGCGCTGGACTATCTAACCGCGTCGAACCGCAAGAACTTCGGTGATGATGTTCCGGCATACGACTCGGGCGAACTGAACGCCGAAGGCAAGAACGTCGTCGTCATCGGCGGTGGTGATACCGCGATGGACTGCGTTCGTACCGCGATCCGTCAGGGTGCGAAGTCGGTGAAGTGCCTCTATCGCCGCGACCGTGCAAACATGCCGGGCTCGCAGCGTGAAACCCAGAACGCCGAGGAGGAAGGCGTCGAATTCGTGTGGCTGACCGCTCCGAAGGGTTTCCAAGGCGACACCGTCACCGGCGTCGAAGTGCAGAAAATGCGCCTCGGCCAGCCGGACGCATCGGGCCGCCGTTCGCCGGAAGTTATCGAAGGCGCCGACTATGTCGAACCCGCTGACCTCGTCGTCAAAGCACTCGGTTTCGAGCCGGAAGACCTGCCGAAACTCTGGGGCACCGACGGTCTGGAAGTGACCCGCTGGGGCACCGTAAAGGCAGAGTTCGGCACCGGTCAGACCAGCCTCGATGGCGTATACGCTGCCGGTGACATCGTTCGCGGTGCTTCGCTGGTTGTTTGGGGTATCCGTGACGGCCGCGAGGCCGCTCAGGCGATCCTGCGCCAGTTCAACGACGCTGCCAGCGTCGCTGCCGAGTAAGGTACGGACATGCAGGACCTGCGCTCCATCATGGTAGGCCTGTCGGTGGCTTTCGCTGCCGGCTGGGCCATGCCTGCCGGTGCGCAAGGTCTGTCCATGCCCGATGGTTGCGAAGTCTACGCGACGGTCCAGAACCGCGATTGCACGGTGATGCAGCTTTATACCTGCGAAGCCGATCCGGACGGATACCAGCAATCGATGACTTTTGGGCCCGATGGCCTTGAGTTCGTCAGCGTGATCGACAGCGAAGCGCAGTGGATCCGCAGCTTCAGCCCGTTTTCGGGTGCGATCGACGAACTCGACAGTGACAACGCCGATCCGGCGTCGTTCACCGAACTGCTGGAAACGGGTGAAGATACCTACGATTTCACCCAGACCTCGCCGCAGCTCGGCACGCGCCGCTACACCGGTGTGGACCAGCTGACGGGCCGCAAGGTGACGATCGACGGCGTCGAGCTTGAAGAGACCGCGTACCGGATGCGCACCTACGATGCGGAAGGCAACGAAGTCTACCGCGCCGAAGGACATGAATTCATCAGCCGTGACTGGCGCCGTTTCTTTGCCGGAACAGGCACGCTCACGACACCGCAAGATACATTCGACGAAGACGGCCGACCGGCGAATTTCGCCTTCCCCGGAGAAGCCGGCTTCATGTCAACGAATCCCGAATATGGCTGCGGCGCGATCCTTTCGCGCGCCTCGGTGCATCGGAACTAAAGGAGACGCCTCATGACCACTTATGACGAAAATTGGGTCGCCGCCGAAGAGGCCAAGCGCAAATGGATGGCTGAGAACAGCCTCTACCGCACCGACGATGAACACTCGTCCTGCGGCGTAGGTCTCGTGGTTGCTATCGACGGTAAGCCGTCGCGCAGCGTTGTCGACAAGGGCATCACCGCGCTCAAGGCTATCTGGCACCGCGGTGCTGTTGATGCCGACGGCAAGACCGGTGACGGCGCAGGTATCCACGTCCAGATTCCGGCGAACTTCTTCTACGACCAGATCCGTCGCACCGGCCACGAGCCCGAGATCGACAAGCGTATCGCTGTCGGTCAGGTCTTCCTGCCGCGTACCGATTTCGGTGCGCAGGAACGCTGCCGTACCATCGTGGAGTCCGAAGTGCTCCGCATGGGTCACTACATCTACGGCTGGCGCCACGTTCCGGTGAACACCGAGTGTCTCGGTGAAAAGGCGAACGCGACCCGTCCGGAAATCGAACAGATCCTGATCCGCTGCGAAAAGGATATCACGGAAGAAGAGTTCGAGCGTGAACTCTACATCATCCGTCGTCGCATCGAGAAAGCTGCTGCCGACGCGCAGATCAACAGCCTCTATGTCTGTTCGCTGTCGACCCGTTCGCTGATCTACAAGGGCATGATGCTCGCAGAGCAGGTTTCGGTGTTCTATCCGGACCTCGAAGACCCGCGTTTTGAATCGGCCTTCGCGATCTATCACCAGCGTTACTCGACCAACACCTTCCCCGAATGGAAGCTGGCCCAACCGTTCCGCATGCTTGCCCACAACGGCGAGATCAACACGCTGAAGGGCAACGTCAACTGGATGAAGAGCCACGAGATCCGCATGGCCTCGGGCGCATTCGGTGAACTGGCCGAAGACATCAAGCCGATCATCCCGAACGGCACCTCGGACTCGGGCGCTCTGGACGCCGTGTTCGAAGTTCTCGTCCGTGCGGGCCGCAACGCCCCGATGGCGAAAACCATGCTCGTTCCCGAAGCATGGTCGAAGCAGGCTGTCGAAATGCCGACTGCTTGGCAGGACATGTATGCCTACTGCAACGCCGTGATGGAGCCGTGGGACGGCCCTGCTGCGCTCGCCATGACCGATGGTCGTTGGGTTTGCGGTGGTCTCGACCGTAACGGTCTGCGTCCGATGCGCTACGTCGTCACTGGCGACGGTATGCTGATCGCTGGTTCTGAAGTCGGCATGGTTCCGACCGACGAAGCGACCGCAAAGGAAAAAGGCGCGCTTGGCCCGGGTCAGATGATTGCCGTCGATATGAAAGAGGGCAAGCTCTACCACGACACGGAAATCAAGGACACGCTGGCTGCCAGCCAGTCCTTCGGTGACTGGATCGAAAAGATCGTCGATCTCCATGACTTCATGGGCGACATTCAGGAAAAGGCGACCTTCTCGGGCGCGGAACTGCGCAAGCGTCAGGTCGCTGCTGGCTACTCGCTCGAAGAGCTGGAGCAGGTTCTCGCCACCATGGCAGAGGACGGCAAGGAACTCGTGGCCTCAATGGGCGACGACACCCCGTCGGCTGTTCTGTCCAAGATGTACCGCCCGCTGTCGCACTTCTTCCGTCAGAACTTCAGCCAGGTGACCAACCCGCCGATCGACTCACTGCGTGAAACCCGCGTGATGTCGCTTAAGACGCGTTTCGGTAACCTCAAGAACGTGCTCGACGAAGACAGCTCGCAGACCGAGATCCTCGTTCTGGAAAGCCCCTTCGTTGCCAACGGCGAATTCGCCCGCATGGTCGAACAGTTCGGTGAAAGCGTTGCGATCATCGATTGTACCTTCCCTGTAGGTGCAGGTCAGGAAGCACTTCGCGAAGGTCTGGAGCGTATCCGTTCTGAAGCCGAAGACGCTGTGCGTTCGGGCGCTGGTCACATCGTACTGACTGACGAACACCAGAACGACGGCAAAGTGCCGATGCCGATGATCCTCGCGACTTCGGCTGTCCACTCGTGGCTGACCCGCAAGGGCCTGCGTACGTTCTGCTCGCTGAACGTCCGTTCGGCAGAGTGTGTCGATCCGCACTACTTCGCCGTTCTCATTGGTTGTGGCGCGACGACCGTGAACGCTTACCTCGCTCAGGACAGCCTTGCTGACCGTATCGAGCGCGGCCTGCTGGACGTTTCGCTCACCGACGCGATGCGCAAGTACCGCGAAGCTGTCGATGGTGGTCTACTCAAGATCATGTCGAAGATGGGTATCTCGGTTCTGTCGTCCTACCGTGGCGGTCTGAACTTCGAAGCTGTCGGTCTGTCGCGTGCAATGTGTGCCGAATACTTCCCGGGTATGCACAGCCGTATTTCGGGCATCGGTCTGCACGGTATCCAGCGCAAGCTGGAAGAAGTCCACGCACACGGCTGGCGCTCTGCTGCTGCAAACGTCCTGCCGGTCGGCGGGTTCTACAAGTCGCGCCGTTCGGGCGAGAAGCACGCATGGGAAGCACAGACCATGCACATGCTTCAGGCCGCGTGTGACCGTTCGTCCTACGAACTGTGGAAGCAGTACTCGTCGTCGATGCAGTCGAACCCGCCGATCCACCTGCGTGACCTGCTGGCCATCAAGCCGATGGGCAAGGCGATCCCGATCGAAGAAGTTGAATCGATCACCGCGATCCGCAAGCGCTTCGTCACGCCTGGTATGTCGCTCGGTGCTCTGTCGCCGGAAGCCCACAAGCTGCTGAACGTTGCGATGAACCGCATCGGCGCGAAGTCGGACTCGGGTGAAGGTGGTGAAGATCCGGCACACTTCGTTCCGGAACCGAACGGCGACAACCCGTCGGCCAAGATCAAGCAGGTTGCTTCGGGTCGTTTCGGTGTCACCGCCGAATACCTGAACCACTGTGAAGAGCTTGAAATCAAGGTCGCGCAGGGTGCGAAGCCGGGTGAAGGTGGACAGCTGCCGGGTATGAAGGTTACCGACCTGATTGCGCGTCTGCGTCACTCGACCAAGGGCGTGACCCTGATTTCGCCGCCGCCGCACCACGACATCTACTCGATCGAAGACCTTGCTCAGCTGATCTACGACCTCAAGCAGATCAACCCGACCGTAAAGGTCACGGTGAAGCTGGTTGCTTCGTCGGGCGTCGGTACGATTGCTGCCGGTGTTGCCAAGGCCGAAGCCGATACGATCCTTATCTCGGGCCACAACGGTGGTACGGGCGCGTCGCCTGCGACGTCGGTGAAGTATGCCGGTCTGCCGTGGGAAATGGGTCTGACCGAAGCGCACCAGGTTCTCGCTATGAACAACCTGCGTGAGCGCGTCACCCTGCGTACCGACGGTGGTCTGCGTACCGGCCGCGATATCGTCATGGCTGCGATGATGGGTGCCGAAGAATACGGCATCGGTACCGCTGCTCTGATCGCGATGGGCTGTATCATGGTGCGTCAGTGTCAGTCGAACACCTGTCCGGTGGGCGTCTGTACCCAGAACCCTGAGCTGCGCGCCAAGTTCACCGGCACCGCAGACAAGGTCGTGAACCTCATCACGTTCTACGCCACCGAAGTGCGCGAAATCCTCGCGTCGATCGGTGCCCGTAGCCTTGATGAAGTGATCGGTCGCGCCGACCTGCTGACGCAGGTTTCGCGTGGTTCGGCTCACCTCGATGACCTCGATCTCAACCCGCTGCTCATCACTGTCGATGGCGCGAACAAGATCGTCTACGACCGTAACAAGCCGCGCAACGAAGTGCCGGACACGCTGGACGCCGAAATCGTCAAGGACGCAGCACGCTTCCTCAACGATGGTGAGAAGATGCAGCTGGAATACGCTGTTCAGAACACCCTGCGTACCATCGGTACCCGCACGTCGAGCTATATCGTCAAGAACTTCGGTATGCGTAACAACCTCCAGCCCGACCACCTGACGGTCAAGCTGAAGGGCTCCGCAGGTCAGTCGCTGGGTGCATTCGGGGCGCCGGGTCTGAAGATCGAAGTTTCGGGCGATGCCAACGACTACGTGGGCAAGGGTCTGTCGGGTGCAACCGTTGTGGTTCGTCCGCCGATGAACTCGCCGCTGGTTGCGTCCGAGAACACCATCATCGGTAACACCGTCCTTTACGGTGCGACCGACGGTTACCTCTTCGCGGCTGGCCGCGCTGGCGAGCGTTTCGCGGTCCGTAACTCGGGCGCGAAGGTTGTTGTCGAAGGCTGTGGCTCGAACGGTTGTGAATACATGACCGGCGGTGTTGCCGTGATCCTCGGTTCGATCGGTGCCAACTTCGGTGCTGGTATGACCGGCGGGATGGCGTACCTGTACGATCCCGAAGGCGAGAGCGCCGCGTTGATCAACATGGACACGCTCGTTTCGTGCCCTGTCAGCGTCGATCATTGGGAAGAGCAACTGAAGTCGCTCGTCGAGCGTCACGCTCTGGAAACCGGTAGCGTCAAAGCCGCTGAGATCCTCCAGCACTGGGATCTGGAAAAGGCCAACTTCGTTCAGGTCTGCCCGAAGGAGATGCTCGCGCGTCTTCCGCACCCGCTGACCATTGAAGAGGCTGCTATTCCGGCTGAATAAGCGGGCCTAGAGAATCAGAAAACGCCGGTGGGAAACCTCCGGCGTTTTTTATTGCGCAAAAGGCGCTCAATACGCAGTCAAACTGTTGCGGGTGTGCAACGAAAATTGTGTCCTCTGCGCAGCGAACCGCGATTTGCTGTTACATTGCTATGGCTAATGACGGGCACCGGCCTGAGACTGAACTCAGGTAGAAGTCCTAATTTGGTAGTGAGCACGATGTCTCCGTTTGTCGAAAAGACCGAACGCCCGACACCAGTACCCGCAAATGCCAGGGTCGTGGTGACTTTCCAGCTTGGCGGTAGCCAACTATATCTGTGGGCATGCCGAAACGCTCAAAAACCGAAGACCCCGATGACATCATCGAACCAGTCGCACAGCCCGCTACGGCTCGTCTCCGTAAACGGGTGAGGCGTCTGCTGCTGCGCGGCGGCGCGGTGGCTATCCTGTTCGTTTTCTTTGTCATTCTGGTCGGTCGGTTCCTTAATCCGTGGACCACGCTCTATATCCTGTCCGAAGCGAAACGCCTCGGTGGTGTGGACTATGAATTCGTGTCGATGGAAGACATCGCGCCGGTGATGGCGCGTTCTGCTGTCGCTGCCGAGGACGCGAATTTCTGTCTCCATTGGGGGCTGGACCTCGATGCGATCCGATCTGCGATGAACTCTGGTGGCAATCGTGGCGGCTCTACTATTTCGCAGCAGGTGGTGAAGAACCTTTACCTCTGGCCCGAGCGCACATGGTCGCGCAAAGCGCTAGAGGCCGTCCTGACCCCAGCGGTGGAGCTTGTCTGGCCCAAAGAGCGTATCCTTGAGGTCTATTTGAACATCGCCGAGTTTGACGAGGGGGTCTTTGGCGTCCAGGCGGCCGCACAAAGTTACTTTGGCGTCGATGCTGCCAACCTCACCGCTGTGCAGGCGTCACGGCTCGCCACGGTGCTGCCTGCGCCCAAATCGCGCGATGCGGCGAACCTGTCCGAAAGCTTCCGGTCACGCGCTGCCAGCATCCGCGACGGCGCTGCTACGATCGACCGCGATGGCCGCGCCGCTTGCTTCCAAGCCAACGACGACTAGTTCAGCACAATGCACCGTGACTGGCGGGGACTTGCACAAAATGCGCCGTTCAGTCACAGAAGACGAAGCTGCACCGGGACCCAAAATGAACGTTCTTTACCATTATCCGCTGTCTCCGTTTTCTCGCAAAGTCCGCCTTTGCCTTGGTGAAAAGCGGATCGAGGTAAAGCTGGTCGAGGAGCGCTATTGGGAAAAAGACGCAGAGCTGATGCGTCGCAATCCCGCTGGAAAAGTCCCGATTCTCAAGCTCGAAAGCAAAGTGCTGACCGAAAGCACGGCGATCTGCGAGTACCTCGAGGACGCCTATCCGCAGCCCCCGCTGATGCCGCGCTCGGCTGACGACAAGTACGAAGTCCGCCGTCTGATCAGTTGGTTCGATGACAAGTTCTATCACGAGGTCACAACGAAGCTCGTCGGCGAGCGGGTGTTCCGCAAAGTGATGGGTACGGGTTATCCCGACAGCTCCAACGTCAAAGCAGGTGCGAAGGCGATCAAGTATCACCTCGACTACATGGCGTGGCTGCTCGAAAAGCGCCGCTGGCTTGCTGGTAACTCGATGACGCTGGCCGACTTCGCCGCCGCTTCGCATCTGTCGTGCCTCGACTACATCTCGGATGTGGACTGGAACCGTTCGGAAGTCGTGAAGGACTGGTACGCGAAGATCAAATCGCGCCCCGCATTCCGCTCGATTCTCGCCGACCAGATCCCCGGATTCCCCGTCCCGCCGCAGTATGCCAACCTCGATTTCTAAGGATACGGTGCGGGCCTTCGCGCTCGACGCCGGCTTTAGCGACATCGGTTTTTGCAGGCCGACAGATGTTCCCCAGATTGCAGAGCGGCTGGATCAGTTCGTCGCCGAGGGCCGTCACGGGCAGATGAACTGGATGGCCGAACGGATGCACTGGCGGGGAAATCCCACGGCCCTCTGGCCCGAGGCGAAATCCGTCATCATGCTGGCAGAGCTCTATACGCCAGAGCACGATCCGATGGCGGTGATCGGTAAGCCGGACCGCGCTGCGATCAGCGTTTATGCCCAGAACCGCGACTACCACGACGTTGTCAAAAAGCGGCTGAAGAAGGTTGGACGCTGGCTTTTGGATCAGCAGAAAGGCGAAGAGATTAAAGTCTTCGTCGATACCGCGCCCGTCATGGAAAAGCCGCTCGCGCAGGCGGCAGGGCTGGGATGGCAGGGCAAACATACCAATGTATTGTCGCGGAACCTCGGCAGTTGGTTCTTCCTTGGCGCGATCTTCACGACTTTAGAATTCGCCCCCGATGGAGCCGAAGTGTCCCACTGCGGATCGTGCCGCGCTTGTCTCGATGCTTGCCCGACAAACGCGTTTCCCGCTCCCTACCAGATCGACGCGCGCCGCTGCATTTCCTATCTGACGATCGAGCATGACGGGCCGGTTGATCCCGAACTGCGCGCCAAGATGGGCAATCGGATTTACGGCTGCGACGACTGCCTCGCTGCATGCCCGTGGAACAAGTTCGCCGTCGAATCGAGCGAGATCAAATACGCAGCCCGTGAGGACCTGCTCGAGCCGCCACTCGCAGAGCTTGCGATC
Organism: Marivivens aquimaris; assembly: GCF_015220045.1. Lineage (NCBI taxonomy): Bacteria > Pseudomonadati > Pseudomonadota > Alphaproteobacteria > Rhodobacterales > Paracoccaceae > Marivivens > Marivivens aquimaris. The sequence goes on from NZ_JADBGB010000001.1 coordinate 2,853,629, forward strand.
CTCGATGATGCAGCTTTCCGCTCACGGTTTTCTGGCAGCCCAATCAAACGGATCGGGCGGAACAGGTTCGTGCGCAACGTGCTGTACGCAATCGGAAATTCTGGCGACTTGTCGCTTGCCAATACGGCCCGCGGCCTGACCGACGACGCCGATCCAGTTGTTGCAGAGGCCGCCCGCTGGGCTTGGGATCGCTTGAACGACGCCAATGTGCTATGATTGACCTCCGCAGGAGGAGGAAATCATGCAAAAACATATTACCGACCAGCCTCGTCACCGCACCTATGTATCGCGCGCCAAGGCTTTCTTGACGTTTGAGCGTCAGTCCACCCGCCACCCGTCTTATACCGCGCTGCATCGCCAGCCGAAAGTCGCCGGATCGGGGACAAAGGCGCGTCAGTTCGCGCGTATCGAACGGGGGATATTGGCTTAGAACTGATGTGAGGCCGACTCCAAGAACAGATGGAGTGAAATCGGATCAAGCGGTTTGGTGAGCACCTCTATACCGTGCTTCGAACATTCCGCTTGAACCGCTGCCGTCCTGTTCGCCGTGATCAAACGGGCAGGGACCTCGCCAAGCATGTCGCGCAATCGGTTGATAACGTCCGTGCCCTTCTCGCCGCCATCGAGTTTGTAGTCGACCAGCATCGCGTCAGGCGCGAGGTCGATTTCCTGAAGGAGCTGGATTGCTTCGTCGCCCGAGTTAACGTCAATCACCTGCACGTTCCACTTTTCCAACAGCAAAGTCAGTGCCTTACGCATATCGAGGTCATTTTCGACCAGCAGCGTAACCAACCCGTCATGGCGCCATGACGAATGGGTCACGGGGCCTTCGGGTGCGATTTCTTCTGCCATTTCAAATGACAACGGGACCGTCACACGGAAAACGGTGCCTTTGCCGGATTCGGATTCGACAGTCAAAGGATGGCGCAGCAACCCGCAAGCGCGGTCGACAATGGCGAGGCCAAGGCCCAGCCCCTCGGACGCAGATGACCGCGCATCAAGGCGGTGGAACTCGCGGAAAATGATCTCCTGATCCTCGGGCGCAATGCCCGCGCCGGTGTCCCAAACTTCGAGCCTCACGGACCGGCGCATGCGCCGGACGCCGACTAGCACCTTGCCAGTGTCAGTGTAGCGGATCGCATTCGATATCAGGTTTTGCAGAATGCGCCGCAGGTAAGTGGCGTCGGAGCGGACGACCAGATTGACCGGCAGAACCCGCAGATCGAGACCTTTTTGCCGCGCAATTGGTTCGAATTCATCGCGAAGCTGTTTGAGCAGTGCACCAAGGTCGATTTGCCGGACGTCGACTGCCGCGCGGCCTGCTTCGAGCTTCGAAATATCAAGCAGCGCCGCGATCATGTCCTGGACCGAAAACAAAGCGTTCTGCGCTTTGCCGATGACTTCCTTCTGGCGCGGCGACTCGCATTCTTCGGTGAGTGACGACAGGTAGAGCGTCGCGGCAGAGAGTGGCTGAAGTAGGTCGTGCGACGCCGCCGCAACAAAGCGCGAGCGGCTGGCAATTGCGCGTTCGGCCACGGCGAGGGCGTCCTCAAGCTCCAGCGTGCGCTCGGTCACACGCTGTTCGAGGTGCTCGTTCACCTGCCGCAGCTGGCGGGCGAAATCACGCTCGGAGGTCACATCGGTGATCGACACCACGAACCCGCGGTCGGGCATTTCCTGCGCGAACATGTCGAACCAGCGGGTTTCGCCGCGTTGGAATTCGATACGCAGGGGCGGGCGCTTCTCGGTGGACTGAACCCAGTCTTCAATCAGGACATTCGGCTCTGAATTCAGCGGGGTAATGTCGTTCTGGATGAGCTTCAGAATCGACACGAAATCGAGGCCAACGCGCATCTGGGTCAGCGGAATCGACAGCATGTGGGCGAGGCGCTGGTTGAAGCCGACCAAACGACGCTCGCTGTCAAAAATGCCGACGCCTTGATTGATGTGTTCAAGCGTCGCGCGGATCAGCTTTGCCTGATCGTCCATCAGGCGGCCACGCTCCATCCGTTCGAGGCGGATGATGTCCGAGATATCGGTTTGCATGATGACGGTCTGACCGTCTTTCATGCGATGTTCGGATACCTGCACCCAGCGGTCCCAGATAAGGCTGACGTTGAACATCACATGTTCTTCGCCATGCCGAAGCATCCGCTGACGGGCCCAATCCGCTGAAGATGTGCCGTCGGGCAGATGCAGATAGCGGCTTTTGCTGATGAGTTTGACGTAGGCTTCGAAACTCAGGCCCGGTTCGAGGTCACCCCGAATGTCGGGCATGTGCATCCCGAAGCGCGAGTTGCAGAGGACCAGAATGCCATCGGAATCAAAGAGGCCGAAGCCTTCCTGAATGGTTTCGATCGCGCTGGCGAGGTCAGAGCGGGCCTTCTCCGTCTCTATATTGGCTGTCGCGAGACGCGCGTTGGACTCGTTCAGCAGGTCGAGAGCGTGTTCGAGGTCACGTGTACGTTCGCGCACCTGTTCTTCCAGCAGAACGGCACGCTGGAACTGCGTATAGGCGACGTTCTGATCGCCGTTAATTTGCTCGATCCTGCGCATCAACGACGCGCAAATTTTCAAAAGCTTCTCGCGTTGTTTTTCAGGCGGGTCGAGCGGGTTGAGCAGGGAGTCGGAGATCATCGTCATTCGCCGTCCGGCGCAAAAATCGCCACCCCTGTCATGGTCTGGTTCACGTGCAATCCGTTGATCTGCTCACCGTAGGTCGAGAACCCGACGACGCGGTGGCGGGACAGAATGGACGAAAGATCACCCAGGATCTGGCGCTGCTGCGCTTCGACACGGCGGAGCATACAGTCGCAGCCGAAGATCGCCTCGGCTTTGCGCCCGCCGGTGACACGTTGAAGTTCGCGTTCAAGGTGATGCGCCATATCCTCGGGCCGTGCGAGGGTCAGCACGAGGCCCTCGTCGATGGCCGAAAAGAACACGAGGTCGCCGTTCTCCAGCACCTGCTGGATCGAGCGGACATGGTGGCTGGCGCCAAGCCGCACCACGACGGGATGGGCAGCGAAGGTGAACGATGAAAGGTCTTCGAACTCCTTGCCGAGCAGCCGCGCATATTCCTTGGCCGCTGGTTCGGCGTTGATCTCGTGCACGATGCGGCGCTCCGGATCGGCTGACGTCACGACCATGCGCACTTCGCTCGGCATCAGGTGGTCGAGGCTGAAGACCTTCACGGGACAGACCGTGCGAACGAAGCACAACACCGCGGCGTGTTGATGCGTCTCGCCGTTCAGGGCGACCAGCGTTTCCTGAAACTCGTTGTTGTCACCCGCAGAGCCGCCAAACAGCGGAACAGGCCCCAAACCGTTGGCAATCGTCGCGGCGACTTCGTCTTCACGCACTGACAGGCCGTCGATCGCGAGGAACGCGAACTCGTGTGGCCATTGGCTTGCAGATGCGGTGAGGCTTGTGCGGGACCGGATCATCTGGCTGATGAGGTCTTGCTGGTCGAAGTTATCGAGGTCGGGGATCAGCAGCGGCTCGACGCTGAAATGACTAACCGGAAAGCCGATGGCGACGATGGTCCCTTCGGCGTAGCCGTCACGGCTGATCTCGCCCGCAGTCGTGCAGCCGATTGTTTGCGCGTTACCGAATATCTTTGCCGCATCGTTCATCCACTGCTGGAAATCAGGAGCGATGCTGGCAAGGATGACGACAAGCGAGAACGGACCGTCTCCCAAACCTCCGGCAAGCCCCCTGATCGGATCGGGGTGAGCGCAGTCGATTTGGGCACTCTTCACGATGCCGTCCAGATGGCTCGCTGCGTGTTGCAGCGAGAGCGTACGTGCCTGCATCTGCATGTCTCCTCCTGAACAAGCGCGGCCCCACGCGGTGGGTTATGGGGATCGTAGAGCCCTCATGACATGTCCCGCAAGACAGAAGCAAAACTGGCTTCCTGCGCGAGCAGCACGGCTTGGGTCCGGCTTTGGACGCCGAGCTTGCGCATGATGGCGGTGACGTGCGCTTTTACGGTCGTTTCCGCAATGGAAAGGTCGAACGCGATCTGCTTGTTCAGTTTGCCGTCGCAGATGAGCTGCAAAATGTTCGCCTGCTGGCGAGTGAGCTTCGACAGGCGTGCGATGGCCTCTTCTTGATCGGTGACCGGGCGGTTCGGATCGGTGTCGAGCGGTACACCTTCGGGCACATAGGTGCCGCCGTTTTGAATCTGGTCAAAGGCAGAGCGGAAAATTTCGCGCTGGCTATGCTTGGGCACGAAACCGGTCGCGCCCGCGCGCATGGCGGAGCTGATCATGCGGTGGTCGGCCATCGAGGACACGACAACGATCGGCGTCGTGTCGGCAGCCGTGCGCATACGGATCAGACCATCAAGGCCGTTCACGTCAGGCAGATTGAGGTCGAGCACGATCACATCGGGTTTCGCCCCGTCACGGATCTGCTGCAGCGCGCCTTCGAGGTTTTCGGCAGTCGTGACCTCGTTGATCTGGGTCACAGTGCGCAGAGTCATCGACAAAGCATCGCAGAAGAGCGGATGGTCATCGACGATCATCGCCTTGGTGAATGCGTTGGTTTTCAGACTTGTGGCGACGTCCTGCATACACTGTACCCCGAATTGGAATGAACCTTACTGTATCAGCCTCATGTGAGCGCAACCACGGCACAAAGGTCGGATGAAAGCGGGCGGATTACAGCAGGGTAGGTCCATTAGGTTGAACGATCCCAGCCTCGAGTCAATCGAAAGTGTTTGGCAAAGGCGGCGCGGCTGGCGCAGGTTTGTATAAACCTTTGGTCTAATATTCAGGTCTCTGACCTTAGGCTTAGCTTGGTTTCAGGAAAGAGGAGGAGGGATACGTGGAACTAGCCGATTCCCGCGTCATAAACGCGAGTCCCGAAATTGTCTGGGCTGCGTTGCTCGATCCGGAGGTGCTCAAAGCCTGCATTCCGGGTTGTCAGGAAATGGAAGGCTCGGTCGAAGACGGCTTTACCGCTGTCGTCGTCCAGAAGATCGGACCGGTCAAAGCGACGTTCAAAGGCAACGTCCAGCTGACCGATATCGTTGAAGGTCAAAGCTGTAAAATCGTCGGCGAAGGCAAAGGCGGCCCCGCCGGTTTCGCCAAAGGCGGCGCGGTTGTCACGCTGGCCGCCGATGATGGTGGTACGCTGCTGACCTATGACGTCGATGCCAAGATGGGCGGTAAGATCGCACAGCTCGGCAGCCGCATTATCGACGGCGTGGCCCGCAAGCTCGCCGATGAATTTTTCCAGAAGTTCCAGAACGTTGTCGAAGGCCCCGAGGAGGACGAGGTCGCCGCTGACGCATCGGAAGAAGAAGTCGTGAAAAAGGGTTTTCTCTCGCGATTTCGCAAGAGCTGAGCCTGCATATAGGAAGGAGGACCTATGACAAAAGCTACGATCACGGTGAACGGCAAGCCCGTCACCGCTGAGATCGAAGGGCGCACGCTGCTCGTCGATTTCTTGCGCGAAAAAGCCCACAAGACCGGCACCCACGTTGGCTGCGACACCTCGCAGTGCGGCGCGTGCGTGGTTCATGTGAACGGTGTTGCAGTCAAATCCTGTACGATGTTCGCCGCAGAGGCTGACGGTGCGGAGGTGACCACCATCGAAGGCATAGCCGGTGCTGACGGTTCGCTCTCGGCCATTCAGGCCGCGTTCCAGGAACACCACGGTCTTCAGTGCGGTTTCTGCACGCCGGGCATGATTATGTCCGCATCCGCGCTGCTGAAAGAAAACCCCAAGCCGACCGAAGCGGAAATCCGGCATTACCTTGAGGGTAATATCTGCCGCTGCACCGGCTACCACAACATCGTCAAAGCGATCATGGCCGCCAGCGGTCAGGATGTGACGAGCATCGCCGCCGAATAATCAAGTGTCCGGCGGAGAGGAGCCGCCTGTCACACGCAACGATTTTCCAGGGAGGACAAGATGCCAAAGGATCATGGTATCGGCGCTAGCAGCAAGCGGCGCGAAGACGTCCGGTTTCTGACCGGCACCGGTCGTTATACCGACGACATCAATCTACAGGGCCAGGCTTACGTCCATTTCGTCCGTTCGGACGTGGCACACGGCACCATTAATTCCATCGATACATCCGAAGCCGAAAACATGCCGGGCGTTGTCCGCATTTTCACCGGCGCGGACTTCGAGGCCGTTGGCAGCATTCCGTGCGGATGGCAGGTGACAGACCGTTTTGGTGAAGCCATGCAGGAACCGGCTCACCCCGTTCTCGCGCAGGGCAAGGTGCGCCACGTCGGCGACCCGATCGCCGCTGTTGTGGCCGAGACCAAAGAGCAGGCCCGTGATGCTGCCGAAGCCATCATGGTGGACATCGACGAACTGCCGGCCGTCGTGAACATGAAAGAGGCGCTGGCCGAAGGTGCGCCGAAGGTGCACGACGATCTGAAGTCGAACCTCTGCTACGACTGGGGCTTCGTCGAGGATAACAAGGCTGCCGTCGACGAGGCGATCAAGAACGCCGCCCACGTCACCACGCTGGAGCTGGTCAACAACCGTCTGGTCGCAAACCCGATGGAGCCGCGCGTTGCCGTGGGTGACTATGGTTTCGCCAACGACGAGTCGACGCTCTACACCACTTCGCAGAACCCGCACGTCATCCGCCTGCTGATGGGTGCTTTCGTTCTGAATATCCCGGAGCACAAGCTGCGCGTCGTCGCGCCTGACGTCGGCGGTGGTTTCGGTACCAAGATCTTCCACTACGCCGAAGAAGCTTTCGTAACGTTCGCGTCGCGCGCGCTGCGCCGTCCGGTCAAATGGACCTCGACCCGTTCCGAAGCGTTCATGTCGGACGCTCATGGCCGCGACCACGTGACCAAGATCGAACTGGCGCTCGATGCGGACAACAACTTCACCGCAGTCCGCACGGAAACCTACGCGAACATGGGCGCTTACCTGTCCACCTTCGCACCTTCGGTTCCGACGTGGCTGCACGGCACGTTGATGGCGGGTAACTACAAGACCCCGCTGATCTACGTGAACGTCAAAGCCGTGTTCACCAACACGGTACCGGTCGACGCTTACCGCGGTGCAGGCCGTCCGGAAGCGACCTTCCAGCTGGAGCGTGTGATCGACAAAGCCGCCCGCGAACTGGGCGTCGATCCGATTGCACTGCGTCGTCAGAACTTCATCTCGGAGTTCCCTTACGCGACTCCGGTCGCTGTCGAGTATGACACCGGCGACTACACCGCGACGATGGACAAGCTCGAAGAGATCATGGACCTCTCCGGCTTCGAAGCGCGCCGCAAAGAGTCCGAGGCGAAGGGCAAATGGCGCGGTCTCGGCGTGAACTGCTACATCGAGGCTTGCGGTATCGCGCCGTCGAATCTCGTGGGTCAGCTCGGCGCTCGCGCCGGTCTTTATGACGCCGCAACCGTCCGTGTGAACGCGACCGGTTCGATCAGCGTCATGGTCGGTGCGCACAGCCACGGTCAGGGCCACGAGACGACCTTCCCGCAGGTCATCGCAGAGATGATCGGCATCGACGAAAGCCAAGTGGACATCGTTCACGGTGACACGTCGAAGATCCCGTTCGGCATGGGCACCTACGGGTCCCGCTCGCTGGCGGTCTGCGGCTCGGCCATGGTCCGCGCGGCAGAGAAGGTTATCAACAAGGCAAAGAAGATCGCCGCCCACCTGCTCGAAGCATCCGAAGCGGATATCGAGCTGAAGGACGGTAAGTTCAGCGTGGCCGGTACGGACAAGGAATGCGCATGGGGTGACGTTACCCTCGCGGCTTACGTTCCGCACAACTACCCGCTCGAAGACATCGAGCCGGGTCTGGAAGAAACCGCGTTCTACGATCCGGCCAACTTCACCTACCCGTCGGGCGCCTATGCCTGCGAAGTCGAAGTGGATCCGGACACCGGCAAGGTGACCATCGCCAAGTTCGCGGCAGCCGACGACTTCGGCAACGTTGTGAACCCGATGATTGTCGAAGGCCAAGTCCACGGCGGTATCGCTCAGGGCATTGGTCAGGCCATGCTGGAAGGTGCGGTCTATGATGCCGAAGGCCAGCTGCTTTCGGCATCCTACATGGACTACGCGATGCCGCGTGCGGATGATCTGCCGTTCTACATCGTGGACCATTCCTGCGCGACGCCCTGTACCCACAACCCGCTGGGTGTGAAGGGCTGCGGTGAAGCCGGTGCGATCGGTTCTCCGCCTGCCGTGGTGAACGCCGTCATCGACGCGCTTGCCTCAGGTGGCAAGAACGTGCCCCATATCGACATGCCACTGACGCCTCACCGCGTCTGGAAAGCCATGAACGCCTGAGAGGAGGACGACACATGTACGCATTCGACGTAACCCGTCCGAAGACCGTCGACGAAGCCGTTGCGGCGCTGTCCCAAGAGGACGCACAGGCGCTGGGCGGTGGGCAGACCCTGATCCCGACGCTTAAGCAGCGCCTTGCTGCGCCGTCGGCTCTGGTCAGCCTTGCCGGCATCGAGGATATGAAAGGCGTCTGTCAGGACGGCGACACCCTCGTCATCGGCGGCGGCACCACGCATGGGACCGTTGCTTCCGAGGGTGGGGCCTATCCGGCGCTCGCTGCTTTGGCTTCGAACATCGGCGACCCTGCTGTTCGCAACCGCGGCACCATCGGCGGTTCGCTTGCCAACAACGACCCGTCGGCTTGCTACCCGTCGGCGGCGCTGGCCTCGAACGCCACGATCGTGACCAACTCGCGCGAGATCGCGGCAGATGACTACTTCCAGGGTCTGTTCACCACAGCGCTCGACGAAGGCGAAATCATCACTTCCGTCCGTTTCCCGATCCCGCAGGCCGCGAACTATCAGAAGTTCGTCCAGCCCGCGTCCCGCTTTGCTCTGGTCGGCGTTTTCGTCGCTAAGCACGCGGACGGGGTGCGCGTTGCAGTAACCGGCGCGTCCGAAGACGGCGTGTTCCGTTGGTCGGACGCTGAGGACGCCCTTTCGGGCAACTTCTCGCCGGACGCAGTGGACGGCCTGACCGCATCGGCGGACGGTCTGATGACTGACCTGCACGGCGACGCGGAATACCGCGCCCACCTGATCAAGGTTCTGACCAAGCGCGCTGTCGCCGCTTGCCAGTAAAATAGCCGGTCGGGCCGCCCATCGGCCCGACCACCATCATGCAGGGGCGGTTGTGCGCTTTCTGTTGTAGCTCCGGCTGAGGCTTTGACCTAAGCAACCTGTGAAAGCAGGTTTCCATGCAGCCATTACAAGCCATCCTATTCAAACTCGGCGCTGTTGCGGTCTTTGTGACCATGCAGGCGCTTATCAAATCGACCTCCAGCCATATTCCGGCAGGTGAGGCGGTATTCTTTCGATCCTTCTTTGCGCTGCCGATCATCATCGGCTGGCTCGCCATGCGGAAAGAGCTGTCGACCGGTTTCAAGACCGAGAGCGTCATGAACCATTTCTGGCGCGGGATCATCGGCACAACCGCGATGGGGCTCGGCTTTGCCGCGCTCCGCTATCTGCCGCTGCCCGAGGTGACGGCGGTAGGCTACGCCACCCCGATCTTCATCGTTATTTTCGCTGCCATGTTCCTGAACGAGCAGGTGCGCCTGTTCCGCTTTGCCTCTGTCGCCGTGGGCCTCATCGGGGTCATGGTCGTCATGGCTCCGCGCCTATCGGTCGGTGAGGAAGGCATGGCAACTGGCCACGCGCTGGGCGCGATGCTGGCGCTGACCAGTGCGGTCTGCGCGGCGCTAGCGCAGGTTTTCATCCGCAAGATGACGAAGACCGAAACCACGTCGTCCATCGTGTTCTGGTTCTCGATCACCGCGACTCTGCTGTCGCTCGTCACGATCTACTGGGGGTGGTCGATGCCGACGCCTACCGAATGGTTCGTGCTCGTCACGGCCGGCCTTCTTGGCGGTGTGGGGCAGATCCTGCTGACGAGCAGCTATCGCCTCGGTGACGCGTCGCTGGTGGCGCCGTTCGACTACGCGTCGATGATCTTCTCGGTTGGAATCGGGTTCTTCTTCTTTGCCGAAGTGCCGTTGCCGTCGACGCTTGCCGGTGCGGGCATCGTCATCGCGGCGGGCATCGTCATTATCCTGCGTGAACGTCAGCTTGGCCTAGAACGCACGAAGGGCCGCAAGGCCGTATCGCCGGGCGGCAAATAAAAAGGGCGCCACTAGGGCGCCCTCATCAAACCTATCCGCTTTGACTTACTTGCGAACGAGCGCTTCGTAGTCTTCGGCGATACTGCGGGTGATGTCGCCCACGGTGAAGGTGTAATCGCCGATCTGACCGACCGGAGTCACCTCGGCCGCAGTACCGGTGAGCCAGCACTGTTCGAAATCAGCGAGCTCTTCGAGCTGGATGCGGCGTTCGTGGACGGTAATGCCCTTGTCCTTCAGCATCTGGATGACGGTCTGGCGGGTGATGCCGTTCAGGATCGCATCCGGGATCGGGGTGTGAACTTCACCGTCCTTGACGAAGAAGATGTTCGCGCCGGTCGCCTCGGCGACGTAGCCACGGTAATCGAGGAACAGCGCGTCCGAGCAGCCTTTGGCTTCGGCAGCGTGCTTCGACATGGTGCAGATCATGTAAAGACCGGCGGCTTTCGCTGCGGTCGGGATGGTTTCGGGCGACGGACGCTTCCACTTTGCGATGTCGAGCTTCGCACCCTTCATCTTGGCGTCGCCGTAGTAGGCGCCCCAAGTCCACGCAGCGACAGCCATGCGAACCGGATTCTTTGCCGAAGCAACGCCCATGTCCTCACCCGCGCCGCGCCATGCGACAACGCGCACGTAAGCGTCGGTCAGGCCGTTGGCATCGAGCACGGCCTTCTTCGCGGCTTCGATTTCTTCGACCGAGTAGGGGATCGGCATGTCGAGAAGTTCGCCCGACTTCAGCAGACGCTCGGAGTGCTCTACGCTCTTGAAAATCTTGCCGTTATAGGCGCGCTCGCCCTCGAAAACGGAGCTTGCGTAATGGAGTGCGTGGGTCAGGATGTGGACGTTCGCATCACGCCATTCGACGAGCTTGCCGTCCATCCAGATTTTGCCGTCACGATCGTCGTAACCCGCCATGATATTCCCCTTCCGGTACAGAATGTTTCGCGTAACCGGCCCTGTAGGTCTTTTTGTTGCGCAAATTCCGGAATTCGCTAGCAGTCTGGGGTTGGAGTGTCAACAAGGCTGACTTATCCTGCGATGAACCATTGGGGATGCAAAAATGAACGAAACGCCAAGCAGCCAGTCTCTCCTTTTCCTGACGGACGAACAACTCCGCAAAGGGATCGAGGCGATGTTCTTTGCATATCGGGGGTTTACTGCTGATCCGGACCGCATTCTGCAGGAGAAAGGATATGGCCGCGCGCATCACCGCGCCGTCCACTTCATCCACCGCAGCCCCGGAACGACGGTGAATAATCTCCTTTCAATTCTTGGTGTTACAAAACAGTCCCTCAATCGTGTGTTGCGCACTTTGATCGAGGACGGTCTAGTCGAGAGCAGGGTAGGGCCTGAAGACAAACGCGAACGACATCTGTATCTGACCGAAACGGGGTCGGTGCTCGAGCGCGAATTGACCGAGGCCCAACGGGACCGCATGCGTATGGCATACAAGGCCGCAGGACCCTCCGCAGTGGCGGGGTTCCGGCAGGTTCTGGAGGCCATGATGGACGAAGATATCAGGCGCCAATACGAAGCGCTAAGGGACAAGACTACATGAGTGCTGACGACGCTCACCTTCTGATCGTAGATGATGACGAGCGTATCCGCTCGCTTTTACAGAAATTCCTGATCCGTAACGGCTATCTTGTCAGTACCGCGCGGGACGCTGCGCACGCGCGCCGTCTGCTGGCCGGATTGGATTTCGACCTGATCGTTCTCGACGTGATGATGCCCGACGAAGATGGGATGACGCTGTGCCGCGAGTTGCGCCAACGCATCTCGACGCCGATCATGCTGTTGACTGCGAAGGGTGAGACCTCTGATCGTATCGCGGGGCTTGAGGCTGGTGCGGACGATTACCTCGCTAAACCGTTCGAACCCAAGGAACTGCTGTTGCGGATCAACGCGATCCTGCGCCGTGTTCCGCAGGTTCAGGTGAAGCCGACATTGCCGAAATCTCTGATGCTTGGCCCGTTTCGTTACGACGTGGAGCGAGGCGAGTTGTGGAATGGTGAGGATCTCATCCGTCTGACCGCGACCGAAAGCCAATTGATGCGGATTTTCTCGACCAGTCCGGGCGAGGCACTGACCCGCTCGCAGTTGGTCGAAGAGCTGAGCCGTTCCGGCCAGCAAACGCAGGAACGCGCCGTGGACGTGCAGATTACGCGCCTCCGCCGCAAGATCGAAACAGATCCTAAACAACCACGATATTTACAAACGGTACGTGGCTCCGGCTACATGCTTCAACCGGACTGATTATGACCACTGCACTTCTGACCCACCCCGATTGCCTCGAACATGTGACGCCATCGGGCCATCCCGAGCAGGTCGCCCGTCTGACCTATGTGCTCGACGCGCTGAAGGATATCGACCTCAAGCAGTACAAGGCGCCGCTCGCGGCCGAGGACGATTTGTTGCGCTGCCATCCGCAGGGATACATCGACGAAATCCGCGCGAAAGAGCCGACCGTCGGTTTCCAGCAGCTCGATGAGGACACGCATATGTCCTTCGGGTCGGTGAATGCGGCGTGGCGTGCGGCAGGTGGTGCAGTGAAGGCCGTCGATCTGGTGCTGGGCGATGAAGTGAAGAACGCATTCGTTGCGACCCGCCCGCCGGGTCACCACGCTTTGGCCGACGCGCCGATGGGGTTCTGCCTGTTCGGAAACGTCTCTATCGCAGCGAAACATGCGCTCGATTTTCACGGGCTGGACCGCGTGGCGATTGTAGATTTTGACGTTCACCACGGCAACGGCACCCAAGCGCTGTGTGAAAACGACCCGCGCATTCTGGTCGTCACTTCACAGCAGGTTCCGCTCTGGCCCGGATCGGGCGAGCCGTCGGATCGCGGGCAGGCTGGCAATATCGTCAACATCGCTTTCCCGCCGCAGGCATCTTCGGACCAGTTCCGCAAAGTCTATGAGGAGCAGGTGTTCCCGCAGCTTGAAGCCTTCAATCCGCAACTTCTGCTGATTTCCGCCGGATTCGATGCACATAAGGATGATCCACTGGCAGAACTGGCGTTCGAGACCGAAGACTATACATGGGTCACTGAACGACTTGTCGATGTGGCCGACAAATGCTGTCAGGGGCGCGTGGTATCTGTCCTCGAAGGGGGCTATAACCTCGACGCGCTGGCTGCCTCGGCTGCGGCGCATGTGAAGGTACTGGAGGAACGAGGTCGATGACCGAAAAGCCCGTTGAAGAGATGAGCTTCGAAGAAGCGATGAAGGAACTCGAAAACGTCGTGAACCGCCTCGAGCGCGGTGACGTGGCGCTTGAGGAGTCGATCACGCTTTACGAACGCGGTGCCAAGCTCAAAGCCCGTTGCGAAACCAAGCTGAAAGAAGCCGAAGAGAAGGTCGCCAAGATTACTCTGAACGCTGACGGAGCACCGACCGGAACGGCTCCGCTGGACGCCGGCTAATGGACTTCCAGTCCGCGCTGCTCCGCGCCCGTGATGCGGCCGAGGCCGAAATCATGCTGGCGCTCAAAGACATTGATCTGCCCGTTGCCGAAGCCATGCGCTACGCCGTGCGCGGCGGTAAGGGCTTGCGTGCATTTCTCGTGATCGAAAGCGCGCTGCTGCACGGCGTGATGAACGCATCCAAAGCCGCTGCCGCGATCGAGTGCGTCCACGCCTATTCGCTGGTCCACGACGACATGCCCTGCATGGACGACGACGACCTGCGCCGCGGACAGCCGACCGTGCACTGCAAGTGGGACGAGGCGACGGCTGTCCTTGCTGGCGATGCTCTGCAATCGCTCGGGTTTCTGCTGCTGTCCGAGACCAGCTGCGAGGCCGAGCTCCGCATCGACCTGATCCGCAGCTTTGCCCGCGCCGCTGGTGTGCGCGGTATGGTGGGTGGCCAGGCGCGCGATATTGCTGCCGAAACCGCTGCCACCCCGTTGACGCTCGAAGAGATTACCCGCCTGCAAGCAGGCAAGACCGGCGCACTGATCACGTGGTCTGCCACCGCTGGCGCTCGCATGGCCGGTGCTGATATCACGCCGCTGCGCACATATGGCGACGCTCTCGGTCTGGCATTTCAGATCTGGGACGATGTTCTGGACGTAACAGGTGATGCAGCGACCGTAGGAAAGGCCGTGGGCAAAGACGCGAATGCTGGCAAAGCGACATTTGTTTCGTTGCTTGGCCTCGATGCAGCAAAGCGTCGCGCCGCTGATCTCGTGACCGAGGCTTGCGATGCCCTATCTACTTATGGTGAAAGCGCGGAAACCCTCCGTGAGGCTGCACGTTTCGTGATCGCCCGCGACAAGTGAGACGACAATGACCGACCGACCGATCACTCCGACGCTGGACAAGGTCCAAAGCCCTGCCGATCTGCACCGCATGAGCGATGCCGAATTGCGCCGTCTGGCCGACGAACTGCGCATCGAAACGATCAGCGCGGTATCGGAAACGGGTGGTCACCTTGGTGCCGGCCTCGGAGTGGTCGAACTCACGGTCGCGCTGCACGCTGTGTTCGATGCGCCCAAGGACAAGATTATCTGGGACGTCTCGCACCAGTGTTACCCGCACAAGATCCTCACGGGTCGCCGTGATCGCATCCGTACGCTGCGTACCAAAGACGGCCTGTCCGGTTTTACCAAACGCTCCGAGAGCCCGTACGACGCATTCGGCGCGGGCCACTCGTCGACGTCGATTTCTGCCGCGCTGGGCTTTGCCGTGGCGCGTGACCTTGGCGGTGTGACGCCCGAAGGTGTTGGCGACGCAATTGCCGTCATCGGTGACGGCTCGATGTCCGCCGGTATGGCGTTCGAGGCGATGAACAACGCTGGTCACCTCGACAAGCGGATGATCGTCATCCTGAACGACAACGAGATGTCGATTGCGGAGCCGACCGGCGCGCTGTCGTCCTACCTCTCGCGCCTTTACACAGGCGAGCCGTTTCAGGACCTGCGGTCCGCCGCCAAAGGCGCGGTCAGCCTGCTGCCAGAGCCGTTCCGCGAAGGTGCCAAGCGCGCCAAGGACATGCTCAAGCACATGGCCATTGGCGGTACGATGTTCGAAGAACTTGGGTTCTCCTACATCGGTCCGATCGACGGTCACGACATGGACCAACTGCTGTCTGTCCTGCGCACCGTGAAAGCACGCGCCGATGGCCCTGTTCTGATCCACGCGATTACCAAAAAGGGCAAGGGCTACGCCCCCGCTGAGTCCGCGCGTGACAAGGGCCACGCTACGGCCAAATTCGATGTGCCGAGCGGTAAGCAGCACAAAGCGCCGTCGAATGCGCCGAGCTATACCAACGTCTTTGCCGAGGCGTTGATGAAAGAGGCCGCGAAGGACAGCAAGATCTGCGCAATTACCGCTGCCATGCCGGACGGCACCGGCCTCAAGAAATTCATGGAGCGCTACACCTCGCGTTGCTTCGACGTGGGCATTGCCGAACAGCACGCGGTGACGTTCTCTGCCGGTCTCGCGGCTGGCGGGATGAAGCCATTCTGCGCCATCTACTCGACCTTCCTTCAGCGTGGTTACGATCAGGTCGTCCACGACGTCGCGATCCAGCGTCTGCCCGTCCGCTTTGCCATCGACCGCGCCGGTCTGGTTGGCGCTGACGGTGCGACCCACGCCGGTTCTTACGACATCGCGTTCATGGCGAATCTGCCGGGTATGGTCGTCATGGCCGCCGCCGACGAGGCCGAACTGACCCGTATGGTTGTCACCGCTGCGCACCATGACGAAGGCCCGATCGCTTTTCGCTTTCCGCGCGGCGAAGGCGTCGGTGTCGAGATCCCTGAGAACGCAGAGCCGCTCGAAATTGGTAAAGGGCGCATGATCGTCGAAGGCTCCGGCGTTGCGATCCTGTCGTTTGGCACCCGTCTGCAGGAAGTCATGCAGGCCGTCGAAGCGCTGAACGCCAAGGGTATCACGCCGACCGTAGCGGACGCCCGTTTTGCCAAGCCGCTGGACCGCGACCTGATCCTTGATCTCGTCGCGAAGCACGATGCGCTGATCACGATTGAAGAGGGCGCTGTCGGTGGTTTCGGAAGCCATGTCGCGCAACTGCTCGCGGACGAAGGCGTGTTCGATCACGGCCTCAAGTTCCGCAGCATGGTGCTGCCCGATACCTTCATTGACCACGCCAGCCCGCGCGATATGTACGCGACCGCTGGTCTGAACGCGGAAGATATCGAAACCAAAGTGCTCGAAGTTCTGGGCGTCGCGAGCGTGGCGAAGCGGGCTTAACCTTCCCGCTTCAACAGATCGTCAAGGCCAGCACGATAGTCCGGATATATGAGGACGACGCCAAGCTCGTCCTTGATCCGGTCGTTCCGCACTTTCTTGCTTTCGGCATAAAACGACCGCGCCATCGGGGTCATTTCCGCCGTCTCGAAATCCTCGGCAGGAGGGATTGGCATTCCAAGCAATTCGGCGGCGTATGCAATGACGTCTTCGGGCGGAGCGGGATCGTCGTCACAGACGTTGTAGGCAGTACCGGGGTTCGGACGGTTGATCGAAGCCAGCAGAACCTGCGCGATGTCTTCGACATGTGTCCGGCTGAAAACCTGTTCTTTTTTGATAATTCTGCGAGCTGAACCACTACGAACTTTGGAAAACGGACCCCGCCCCGGACCGTAGATGCCTGCGAGCCGGAAAATGTGAAGCGGCACATCCATGCTGCGCCAATCAGTTTCGGCCATCACGCGCAGCTGGCCGCGCTTGGTGGCGGGGGTCAAATCGGCACTCTCGTCCACCCAGTCACCATTGTGATCGCCGTAAACGCCAGTGGTGGAAAGGTAACCGACCCACGCAAACTGATCGCGTCGCTTCGCGATCTCGTCACGGAGTTCGTTCAGCACGGGGTCGCCATCCTCGGAAGGAGCAGCAGAGATCAGTAGGTGTGTGGCGTCATCCAGCGCGGCGGTCAGGTCCGATCCTGGCCAGATAACCGGCTCGACGCCCTGAGCCTTGAGCGTTTCGATTTTCTCGGCCTTGCGAGTCGTGCCGATGACGCGCCAATCTTCCGGTAGAATGTCCGTCAGCGCTTGCGCGGAATAGCCGTGGCCAAACGAGAGAAGGGTCGGCATCGGAGCTCCTTTCAGCTTAGTCCCACCAGAAATACCAAGATGGGTTTTTGAGCAGCCAACATGCAAGCGCGTCGAGGCTGTCACTGCCTTGATCGACGCGGTCGGGGCAGTAGGCGTAGTGCTCTTCCGCCAGCTTCAGCGCGTCCTCGGCTGTGGTCGGTGGGCGCTGGACGTGGAAAACGAGCGTGTCGAACTGATGCCCGATGAGCCGCGCGCCGTAGCGGTCACGCCAGCGGCGCATGAGGGCGACGTGCACCTCGCTCACAGGGAATTCGTTCCAGCCGCCAGCGTCGAAATGCGCGGGTACCTCTGTCGGGTCGGAGGTCGGGATCAGGCCAATGTAGACCGTGTTCGCGGGCTTCTGGGTCAGCGGGTTCTGCGCAGCGATCTGAATGGCGTCGAGCGGTTCGTGGCGCGGCGTGATGGCGATGTCTTCGCGCGGTGGCTGCTCGCGCTTCGCCTCTGCGAACCAGCTATCGAAATCGAACTTGTTCGCGGCCGACAGGACCTCGGCCACCGACCGTTTGGACGGCAGATCGTTGAGCATCTCCAGCGAGCGCAGCGAGCCTAGGATGATCGGCGTGTGCTCGCGGTTGTTGGCTTCCTTGGCGATGACCGCCTGCGCATCCGTGCCGCTGCATTCAATCAACGGAAATGGCGTCTTTACCGGCCCGACGTGCTGCGTCTGGTCGTAATACAGCGCGGGCCGCTTCTTTTCTCGCAGGAGGCGTTTGAGCAGGTTCATTCGGTCTATCGGAGTTGTTTGGCGCGTTCTGCCATCAAAGACCTTGGGGCAGCAAGGCCGCTTACGTCTTGAAGACGTTTCATAACTAGTGTCAGATTTGGAAATGGAACGGTTTACCGCAAATCACTTTAAAGAGCCCCGCCATCCGGGCGGACGTGCTCGACCGTTCACGACTTTATCCGAGGAAATTGTATGACGATTGGGATCAACACGCCCGCACCGCGCCCTACCGAGAGCTTTACGTCCGCCGCCGCCGCCGTTGATCGCTTGATCGAACTTTATGACGAAGCCGTCGTTTACCTGTCGCAGGCTTTCGCGAATGCCGTGACCTCGGGAATGCCGGACGGCCGGTTCCGTGCTTACTACCCCGAGATCCGCTTCACCTCGACCAGCTACGGTCTGTCGGATAGCCGCCTGTCGTTCGGCCATGTCGCGACCCCCGGCACCTATTCGACGACCGTCACCCGTCCGCGCCTGTTCGCGAACTACCTGCGTCAGCAAATCGACCTTTTGATCAAAAACCACGATTGTCCGGTTGAGATCGGACCGTCCGAGACACCGATGCCGGTTCACTTCGCGATGGCAAACGACGACGCCGTCACCGTTCCGCACGAGGGAGCGCTGACGTTCAGCCTGCGTGATGTGTTCGACGTACCGGACCTTTCGACGACCCACGACGACATCGTGAATGGGACAGGGTTTACCTATCCCGACGGCTCACAGCCGCTTGCGCCGTTCACAGCGCAGCGCGTCGACTATTCGCTGGCCCGTCTTGCGCACTACACCGCGACCGCGCCGGATCATTTCCAGAACCACGTGCTCTTCACCAACTACCAGTTCTATGTGGAAGAGTTCGAAGCCTACGCGCGCATGGTCCTGTCCGATCCGGAGAGCGGCTACACAGGTTTCGTCGCCCCCGGCAATGTCGAGATCACCAAGTCCGACGAGGCGCTCGTGCAGCCCGCAAAGATGCCCCAGATGCCGACCTACCACCTCAAGCGTGCAGACGGCTCGGGTATCACTCTGGTCAACATCGGTGTTGGTCCGTCGAACGCCAAGACAGCCACTGACCACATCGCCGTTCTGCGCCCCCATGCGTGGCTGATGGTGGGTCACTGCGCGGGTCTTCGTAACTCGCAGCGTCTCGGTGACTTTGTGCTGGCGCACGCCTATCTGCGCGAAGATCACGTGCTTGATGACGACCTTCCTGTCTGGGTGCCGATCCCCGCGCTGGCCGAAATCCAGATCGCGCTGGAAAGCGCCGTGGAAGCGGTCACGGAGCTGCAAGGTTTCGAGCTCAAGCGCATCATGCGCACGGGTACGGTGGCCACCATCGACAACCGTAACTGGGAATTGCGTGACCAGTCTGGTCCGGTCCAGCGCCTCAGCCAATCGCGTGCTGTCGCGCTCGATATGGAGAGCGCAACCATCGCAGCCAACGGTTTCCGCTTCCGTGTGCCCTACGGCACGCTGCTGTGTGTGTCGGACAAACCGCTCCATGGTGAGTTGAAATTGCCGGGAATGGCGTCCGATTTCTACAAAACGCAGGTCGCAAGGCACCTCATGATCGGCGTCCGCGCCATGGAGAGCCTGCGCGAGATGCCGCTCGAACGGATACACAGCCGCAAGCTTCGGAGCTTCGAAGAGACTGCATTCCTTTAAAATAAGGGGATTTCCGCCGAAATATGGTTTTTTTGACTTGCAAAAGGACCTGTTTCGTTGTGGTGATCAACAACACGCCGCTAGACTTAGCGGGAAGAGGCCCCATCGGGCAGAACAAGGGAGACCATGCAAATGGCAAAGCCGATGACCAAAGCGCAGCTCGTAGCTGCCATCGCCGAAAAAGCCGGCACCGACAAGAAGACCGCTGCCGCCGGTCTTGAAGCCCTGACCGATATCATCACTTCGGAAGTTTCCGAAGGTGGTGCTGTGACCCTTCCGGGCATCGGCAAGATCTACTGCCGCGAACGCCCCGAGCGTATGGTCCGTAACCCGGCCACCGGCGAGACCATGCAGAAGGAAGCCGACAAGGTCGTGAAAGTCACGATCGCCAAAGCGCTGAAGGACAGCGTGAACGGCTAATCGGGCATTGCATCCGATAGGTTATTGGGAAAGGGTCGCCGCGAGGCGACCCTTTTTCTTTGAGGACATTATGGATATCCGCTCTATTTTCATGGGCTTGGCGTTCGCGCTGATGTGGTCTTCGGCGTTCACATCGGCACGGGTAATCGTGCAGTACGCGCCGCCTATGACGTCGCTCGCACTGCGGTTCCTCGTGTCCGGTATCCTCGGCATCGCGATTGCCTACGCGATGGGCCAGCGCATCAAACTCAGCCGCGCCCAATGGAAAGCGACGTTCATCTTTGGTGTCTGCCAGAACGCGCTGTATCTGGGTTTGTTCTTTGTTGCGATGCAGACGATCGAAGCTTCGCTGGCCGCTATCCTCGCTGCCACCATGCCGCTGATCGTTGCGTTGTTCGGCTGGGTGCTTGGCGACCGCCCACGCCCGCTCGGAGTGCTGGGGCTGCTGCTCGGCTTTGGCGGGGTCGCGATTATCATGGGGGGGCGTATCGGCGGCGAGGTCGATGTGAACGGCCTGATCCTCTGCGCCATCGGTGTGACCGCGCTGGCTATTGCCACCCTGTCGGTGCGAAATGCGTCCTCGGGCGGCAACGTGCTGATGATCGTGGGGCTTCAGATGCTCGTTGGCGCCACTGTGCTGGCCGTACCTGCCGCGCTGCTTGAAACGGGTCCGATCATCATGAGCTGGCAACTCATCGTCGCGTTCTTCTACACGACGCTCGTGCCGGGCCTTCTGGCGACGCTGGTGTGGTTCCTGCTGGTGCAGCGGGTCGGTGCCGTCAAAGCGGCGACCTTTCACTTCCTGAACCCGTTTTTCGGGGTCGTGATCGCTGCGGTCCTGCTGGGCGAGGCGCTAGGCATTGCCGACGTCATTGGCGTCGCCATTATTGCCGCAGGCATCCTCGCCGTGCAGCTCTCCAAACAGAAGAAGCTGGCTTAACCGATCTGGCCGCGAACGCCGCCGGTCTGTGCGCGGTCCAGTAGGATGTGATCGAGGATCACACACGCTGCCATCGCTTCACCGACCGGAACGGCACGGATACCGACGCAGGGATCGTGACGGCCTTTGGTGACGACCTCGGTCGGCGAGCCGTCCATCAGGATCGAGCGGCGCGGGCTGAGGATCGACGAGGTCGGCTTGACCGCGAAACGCACCACGATGTCCTGACCGGTGGAGATACCGCCAAGGATGCCGCCTGCGTGGTTCGAGCCGTAACGGATTTCGCCGTTCTCGTAGAAGATCTCGTCCGCATTATCGCGACCAGTCAGCGCGGCAGCGTTCATGCCCTCGCCAATCTCGACGCCCTTAACGGCGTTAATTGACATCATCGCAGCAGCCAGATCAGTGTCTAACTTGGCATAAACAGGTGCGCCAATGCCTGCGGGAACGTTGCGGGCGACGACTTCGATGATCGCGCCCACGCTGTTGTGGTCGTCCTTCCGCAGCCAACCGAGGTAGTCTTCCCACTCGTGCGCAGCCGTCGCGTCAGGGCACCAGAAATCGTTCTGGTCGATGGTCGCCCAGTCAAAACGGTCACGGTCGATGGTCTTTTCGCCCATCTGGACCATGTAGCCTTTGATCTCGATACCCGGAGCGAGCTGCTTCAGCACCTCGCGCGCCACACCGCCCGAAGCCACACGGGCCGCGGTTTCACGCGCCGACGAACGGCCACCACCGCGGTAATCGCGCAGGCCGTATTTCTGGTGGTAAGCCAGATCGGCGTGACCGGGGCGGAAGGACTGGGCGATATTGCCGTAGTCCTTGGACCGCTGGTCGGTGTTTTCGATCATCAGCTGGATCGAGGTGCCCGTGGTCGTGTCTTCGAACACACCCGACAGGATCTTCACCGCGTCGGGTTCGTTGCGCTGGGTCGTATTCTTGTTCTGACCTGGTTTGCGCTTATCCAGCCACACCTGGATCATCTCAGGAGTCAGCGGGACGCCCGGCGGAACACCGTCGACAGTGGCACCCAGAGCGGGTCCGTGGCTTTCGCCCCAAGTGGTGGTGCGGAAGATATGGCCGAAGGTGTTGTATGACATGGGCGCCTCCTTTGCCCTGCGTTTACCGCGCGTTGGCTGCTTGTCCAAGCTGTTTCATCATTTTGCTTGCGCCCGAATAGAAGCTGGATATGTTTCGTCTCACCTCGGGGTGCTGGCGATGCTGGCTGAGATGCGAAAGCGAACCCGTTGAACCTGAACCGGTTAAAACCGGCGGAGGGAAGGTCATTAGATACGCTCTAGGCCCCCATCCGTTCGGCGCATGGAGCAAGACTATGAAGAACTACCTCTACCATGTTGCAGGACTTTGCCTCGTCGCTACTGGCGCAATGGCGGATACCCCTGTCCTGAACGTTTACACCTACGATGGCTTTGACAGCGACTGGGGCCCCGGCCCGCAGATCGAAGCGGCGTTCGAGGAAACCTGCGCTTGTGATCTGCAATGGGTTGCAGCTGGCGATGGCGCTGCCGTCCTGTCACGCCTGCGTCTCGAAGGTGACAACACCGACGCTGACGTCGTGCTCGGCCTCGACACGAACCTCGTCGCGGCTGCCCGTGAAACCGGCTTGTTTGCTGCGACCAACGTATCAGCTGAATACGATCTGCCGGTCGCTTGGGAGGACGACACCTTTGTGCCGTTCGACTGGGGCTACTTTGCCTTCGTCGCGAACAAGGACGTCGAGGCGCCCGCCGATTTCAAAGCGCTGGCTGACAGCGATCTGAAGATCATCATCGAAGATCCGCGCTCGTCCACGCCGGGCCTTGGCCTGCTGATGTGGGTGAAAGCCGCCTATGGCGACGAAGCTGCCGATGTCTGGGCTGATCTGGCCGACAACATCGTTACCGTCACGCCGGGTTGGTCGGAGGCGTATGGCCTGTTCCTCGACGGCGAGTCGGACGCTGTGCTCTCCTACACCACCTCGCCCGCGTACCACGTCATCGCCGAAGAGGACGACAGCAAGACCTCGTGGAGCTTTGCCGAGGGCAACTACATGCAGGTCGAAGTCGCGGCCAAGCTTGCATCGACCGACACGCCCGAGCTGGCTGACCAGTTCCTCGCGTTTCTCGTGACGGACGCGGCCCAGTCGATCATCCCGACCACCAACTGGATGTTCCCTGCGGTCACTCCCGAAGCCGGCCTTCCCGAAGGTTTTGGTGATCTGACCCAGCCCGCTGACGCTCTGCTTCTGTCGCCGGAGGATGCCGCTGCCGCTGCTGCGCCGGGGATCGAAGAATGGCGCGACGCACTCGCTCAGTAAATTTACCGCGCTGGCCAGGGGCGGCGGTTGTCGCCGTCCTCTTGTTGCTGACGCTGGGAACGCTCGCCGCAGTCCTGTGGCGGGCGGATTCCTTTAGTGGTCTTGGCCGCGCTGATTGGGCGGCGGTCAGGTTCACTGTTATCCAAGCCTTTGTATCTGCGCTGCTTTCCGTCGGTTTCGCGATCCCTGTCGCTCGGGCGCTGTCGCGTCGGCGATTCATCGGGCGCGGGCTTTTGATCACTCTACTTGGTGCGCCGTTTATCCTACCTGTGATCGTGGCGGTCTTCGGACTG
The DNA here is from genome assembly GCF_015220045.1 of Marivivens aquimaris. NCBI lineage: Bacteria > Pseudomonadati > Pseudomonadota > Alphaproteobacteria > Rhodobacterales > Paracoccaceae > Marivivens > Marivivens aquimaris. Next base: position 2,877,182 of record NZ_JADBGB010000001.1, read on the forward strand.
CTGGCGGTTTTCGGTCGCAACGGGCTGCTGAACGAGGCGCTGCAATGGCTCGGCGTATCCAAGGTTTCGATCTACGGGTTCAGCGGTGTCGTCCTCGCGCATGTGTTCTTCAACCTGCCTTTGGCGGTGCGGATGATCCTGCAAGGCTGGCTCGCCATTCCGGCGGAGCGGTTCCGTCTGGCAGCGTCGCTTGGCGCGCCTGTCGGCGTGCTGCTTGAACGCCCCATGCTGCGCGCTGTACTGCCTGGAGCCTTCCTGTCCATCTTCCTCATTTGCCTGACCAGCTTTGCCGTGGCCCTGACGCTCGGCGGCGGGCCTAAAGCGACAACGGTCGAGCTGGCGATCTACCAAGCGGTGCGGCTCGATTTCGCGCTGGACCGCGCTGCGTTACTGGCGGCGGTGCAGTTCGGATTAACCATCGTGGCGGCTACGGTGTCGCTTTGGATTGCGCTGCCCGAAGGGTTCGGCTCCGGCCTTGACCGCGAGATCACGCGCTGGGACGGGCAGAAGACTTGGCAGAAGGTCGTGGACTTCGGGTTCATTACCCTTGCGGCGCTGTTCCTGATTTTGCCGCTGATGATGGTGATCCTGCGGGGTGTCGCTGGCCTTTCCGACCCGCCGTCATCCATCTGGCCCGCAATCGGGCGATCGCTAGCGGTGGCGCTGACGTCAACGGCGCTATGCTTGTTTGCTTCGCTCGTGCTGGCCCTCCGCGGCGGGCGGGCGATCAATGTCGCCTCGGCTCTGCCGCTTGCTGCCTCGTCGCTCGTCGTCGGCACGGGGCTATTCGTGCTGGTGCAGCCGTGGATGAACCCCGCCAAGGCGGCACTGCCCGTCACGGTCGTCATGAACGCGCTGATGGCGCTGCCATTCGCACTGCGGGTCATCGAACCTGCCGTGAACAAGGCCGAGGCAGACTACGCCCGCCTTTCCGACATGCTGGGCCTTAAAGGCTGGGCGCGGGTCCGGATCGTGATCCTGCCGCGCATCCGCCGCCCACTCGGGTTTGGCGCTGGCCTTGCGGCTGCGCTGTCGATGGGTGACCTCGGCGTGATTGCGCTCTTCGCGACTGAAAAGCAGCAGACTCTGCCGCTGCTGATGTACCAATTGCTCGGAAGTTACCGGAATGACGCGGCGGCGGGTGCGGCGCTCGTGTTGCTTGGCCTGAGCCTTGCGCTGTTCTGGCTGTTCGATAGAGGAGGGCGCGTCGATGTTGACGCTTGATGCACTGGAGATCACGCAGGGCGACTTTCGCCTCTCCGCCGAAATGTCATTCAAATCAGGGCAAGTCACCGCGCTGATCGGCCCGTCGGGTGCAGGCAAGTCTACTTTGCTGTCCATCGTGAACGGTTTTTTCGCGCAGGCCTCCGGACGTGTTCTGTGGAACGGGCAAGCCATTGACGACCTGCAACCTGACGAGCGTCCCGTCGCGACACTGTTTCAGGACAACAACCTGTTTCCGCATCTGACCATCGCACAGAACGTCGGGCTGGCGCTGGGGCCGAAACTGTCGTTCGGGAGCGATCCACGCGTGGCAGAGATGCTGGCTGCGGTCGGTCTGACAGGGATGGAAGACCGCAAGCCTGCACGCCTCTCGGGCGGACAGCAAAGCCGTGCCGCGCTAGCGCGTGTGCTGTTGATGGACCGCCCAATTGTGCTGCTTGATGAGCCGTTTTCAGCGCTTGGTCCGGGCCTTCGGACCGAGATGCTCGACCTTGTCCGTAGCAAGCTCCTGACGCCGGACCGGTGCATTCTACTCGTGACCCACGATCCCGACGATGCGCGGCGCAGTAGTGATACGGTGGCGCTGATTGACGACGGTGAGGTTGCGCCGCCTGTGCCGACCGAGGAGCTTTTCGCAAACCCGCCGGAGCGGCTCAAAACATACCTCGGAATATAAAAAAGGCCCGCCAGATTGGCGGGCCTTCTTCATTCGGTCGAAGCAGGATTAGTGCTTCTTGTCTTTGTTTTTGTGCGGCGCCCAGATGCGCTTGTTGGTCGCGTAGAGCAGAACCGACAGGACGATCAGGAAGATCACGCCGGTCAGACCAGCGGTCTTACGTGCGTTGAGCTTCGGTTCGGCTGCCCACATCAGGAATGCCGAGACGTCTTCGATCTCGTGCTCCAGCTCGTTCGAGTGCTCGTCGTCGAAATCGACGTCTTCACCCATGAGCGGCTGCGGCATTGCGATCCAAGAACCCGGATACAGGTGGTTGCCGTGCTCGTCCTTACACTCGTTCGGGAAACCGCCGGTTTCGAAAACGGTGTTGTAGTAGCCCGGGAAGTCTTCCGGAGCACACTCGGGTGCTTCGTGATAGCCGTGCAGCAGCGACGCGATGTACTCGGGGCCGCCCATGCCTTTGACGATCTGGTTGATGCCCAGACCGTAGGGGCCGTGGAAGCCAGCGCGAGCCTTGGCCATCAGCGACAGGTCAGGTGCGTTCGACATCGAAGAACCCGGGAACTTGTCTGCCGGAGTAGCGGGGCGGTAGTCGCCGTCGCCGCCAGCAAGGGTCGGATCCCAAACTTCGAAGTTACCGGCGTAGGCGTAGACCTGATCTTCCGGCAGGTGCGGTCCGCCCTCGTCGGCAAGGGTGCCGAAGCGGACGAATTCCATGCCGTGACAAGCTGAGCAGACTTCGGTGTAGATCTTCAGACCACGCTGAAGCTGCATCTGGTCGTACGAGCCGAACGGGCCTTCGAACGAGAAGGCAAAGTCTTCGACGTGGCTCTCGCCACCGCCCGCTGCCTGAGCACCGGACGCGAGGCCAAGAACGATGGCAGCGGAAAGGGTTAGTTTACGAAACATCTTTCGGTCCTTTCTCACTCGGCCGGGGTGCCGTAGTGGGCGTTGAAGTCTTCCTCGATGGTCGCCGGCTGTGCCAGCGGCTTTTCGATCACGCCGAGCAGCGGCAGGATGATGAGGAAGTATGCGAACCAGTAGGTCGCAGCGATGAGCGAAATCCAGTCGTACGGGAAGACGGTCGACTGGGCACCGACCCACATCAGGACGAAGAAGTCGACGACCAGCAGGGCGAACCACCACTTGAACATCGGACGGTAACGACCCGAACGGACCGACGAGGTGTCGAGCCACGGAGCCAGCGCCATGACAGCGATCGCGCCGAACATCGCCAGAACACCGAAGAACTTGGCGTCGACGATGCCGAAGGTGATGAAGCTTACGAACTGAACAGCCCAAACGTCGGCGGTGAAGGCACGCAGGATCGCGTAGAACGGCAGGAAGTACCATTCCGGAACGATGTGCGCCGGAGTCGCCAGCGGGTTCGCCTGGATGTAGTTATCGGGGTGGCCGAGGTAGTTCGGCATGAAGCCGACGATGGCAACAAAGACAACGAGGATCACGGCCAGTGCGAACAGGTCCTTGATCACGAAGTACGGCCAGAACGGCAGGGTATCGCGCTCGGCTTCTTCTTTCGAAGTGCGGCGGACTTCCACACCGGTCGGGTTGTTGTTGCCGGTCGAGTGGAAAGCCCAGATGTGCACGATGGTCAGGCCGGCCAGAATGAACGGCAGGAGGTAGTGCAGCGAGAAGAAGCGGTTGAGAGCGGGCTGGCCAACAGCGGTCGCACCAAGCAGCCAGGTCTGGATGGCTTCACCGATGAACGGGATAGCGCCGAAGAGACCTGTGATAACTGCGGTACCGTGGAAGGACATCTGGCCCCAGGGCAGAACGTAGCCCATGAACGCGGTGCCCATCATCACGAGATACATCAGCATACCGATGATCCAGGTGACTTCGCGGGGCGCCTTGTAGGAACCGTAGTACAGGCCGCGGAAGATGTGGGCGTACACAGCGATGAAGAACAGCGAAGCGCCGTTCATGTGGAAATAGCGGATCATATGACCGCCGTTCACGTCACGCATGATGTGTTCGATCGAAGCGAACGCCATGTCTACGTGTGGGGTGTAGTGCATGACCAGCACAACGCCGGTGATGATCTGAAGACCAAGGGTGAACGCAAGGACAATGCCCCAGATCCACATCCAGTTCAGGTTCTTCGGGGTCGGGATCATCAGGGTGTCATAGAGCAGGCCGATGATGCCAATGCGGTTGTGAAGCCACTTTTCGCCGCGTGTCTTCGGCTCGTAGTGATCGTGCGGGATACCGGACATTCGTGCCTCTCCTTAGCCGAGCTGGATGGTCGTGTCGTCGATAAACGCGGCGACGGGGACATCGAGGTTGCGCGGAGCCGGTCCTTTGCGGATACGGCCTGCGGTGTCGTAGTGCGAACCGTGGCACGGGCAGTACCAGCCGCCGAAATCGCCGGCTTCGCCGAGCGGAACGCAACCGAGGTGGGTACAGATACCCATCTGGACGAGCCATACGCCGTCTTCCGACAGGGCGCGGTTTTCGTCGGTTGCCGGTGCGTCGCCAGCAATGTTCGAGTTCTCAGCGACCGGGTCAACGAGTTCGCTGACGTCAACCGCACGAGCCTGTGCGATTTCTTCTTCGGTACGCGCGCGGATGAACACCGGCTTGCCTTGCCACAAAACAGTAAGCTGGGTGCCGACTTCCACCGTCGACACATCGACACGGATCGAGGCCTGCGCCTGGACATCGGCGGAGGGGTTCATCTGGTTGACCAGCGGCCAGACAGCGGCGCCGGCCACTACTGCACCGGCACCAGCCGTTGCATAGTAGATGAAGTCGCGGCGGGTGCCCTGGTGTTCTTCGTGGTTTGACACGGGGTGCATCTCCGATTGTTCCGGGCCTGAAGGCCCATACGAATGGGACAGAAGGCGGAATCCCGCCGTCCATTGGGGCGCTGTTTAGCCACGATTTGTCTTTACGTCTAGCGGACAATCGGGCGCAGGCGGCATAAAGCTCTTGAATAATCAAAAGGGGATACCAGTGATCGAGGGGCAGTGCCTTTGCGGAGAGGTCAAATTTCGCTTCCACGGAACACCCGAGTACCTCAACGAGTGTAATTGCGGCGCATGCCGTCGATATGCGACGCTTTGGGCCTACGGAGATCACGACACGATCGAGATCGAGCATGGCGAAATGGTAGTGTATTTTCGCAACGACAAGACGCTGGGTTTCTATAGCTGCGCGAAATGCGGATGCACGACTCACTGGGATGGCGCAGAGCCGGGATATCGCGGACGCCGCGCCGTCAACATGCGTCTGGCCGAGCCCGAAGACATCAAGGACATCCGGATCCGTCACTTCGACGGTCGCGACACTTGGACATACCTTGACTGATTCTACGGTGCCTCACTTGAGACTCTTCGGAGCGAGGCGTAGCATCACGCCGAAATTCATGGGATCTGACTGATGAAAACCAAACTGTTTCTTACTGCCGCCGCTCTCGCGACGCTTCCGGTCGCTGCGATGGCCGAAGTCGAGCTCAGCTTCTATTCGGGCATTCAGGAATCGCCCCACGCCAAGGTCACCGGCTACGATCCGGACAACCTCGTGTCGCAAGACCTGTCGTTCACAGCAGGTTGGGAAGGCAAGTCGTTCGAGATGCCGCCGTACTACGGTCTGCGCGCAACGTGGTGGCGTAGCGAAAACTGGGGCTGGGGCGTCGAGTATACCCACAGCAAAGTCTACGCGAATGCCGAGACCCTGAACGACAACGGTTATTCGCGCCTCGAGCTGACCGACGGCATGAACATCGCGACCCTGAACGCCACCTACCGTATGCCGAACCAGTGGGGTGCTGTGACGCCCTACGCCGGTGCGGGTGTCGGTTTTGCTGTGCCGCACGTCGACGTTCAGGCCACCGGCAGCGCGACCCATACATGGGAATACCAGCTCACCGGTCCGGCGATGCGCCTTTATGCCGGCGCAAAGTACGACCTGAATGCCGATTGGGCGCTGTTCGGCGAGTATCAGTTCTCGTACTCGCAGCACGAGATCGAACTGGATAACGGCGGCAACATGGCCACCGACATTATCACGAACGCCATCAACATCGGCGTCAGCTACTCGTTCTGAGTTGAGGGGGCTTCGGCCCCCTTTTTCATTCGGGGCGGGTGCGCGCCAGCGACGGGCGTTCCGACACTGTTGCCTGCCAATCGGACAGAGCGGCGCGTCCTTGGCGCCAGTTGCGGTCGCCGCAGCGCAAATCCACATATTCCAGCGCAATACAGGCCGCGAGCGACGCCATCGTCGTCGGGCCTTCCAGTACATGCATCCAGTCGTCTTCGAGCGCAGAGATCGCACGGTCGACTTTGGCCCATTGTGCTTCGATCCAATCTTCAAAGACCATACCGTCGGGACGGAAACGCTTTTCATATGTCATGAGCACGGCGGCTTCCATGATCGCGTCACAGGCCGCCTCGACCGTGAGGACTTCCCAGAGGTTTGCATCCGGATAGAGGCCGACGTTCCACAGTGAGTCGAAATAGCGTGTAATCACGCGGCTGTCGTAGATCGCGTGCTCGCCTTCACGGATTAGCGCAGGGATTTTGCCGAGCGGATTTGCCGTCAGGATTTCCGGCGCGGTCGCATAGGGCGAGGTCGTCACGGAGATTTCTTCGACCGCGGCTTCGTGACCACTCTCGTAGAGGGCAACGCGGGCCTTGCGAACGAACGGGGAGGCGGCGGAAGTAATCAGCTTCATCTCAAATCCTTTACTGTCCCAATTCCGGCTGCGCCGGAGCCTCCGGCGGAGGTATTTGGGTCAGATTGAAGATCAGGCGCGAAGCTGATTGCCGTCAATGCCTTTGATGACCGCTTCGATAATCTGCGACTCGGACTGGTCGGTGTCGAAGAGCACTTCGGTAAACTGCGCGGTGCGGCCCATGCGGTCGTTTTCCATCAGGATGTGATGGGTTTTGCCGACCTGAGCGGCGAGGTGGCGGGCGACGACTTCGTCACCTTTGGCGCGGAGGCGGGCTGCGCGGTCTTTGATGGCCTTGCCGTTTACTTGCGGCATACGCGCGGCGGGAGTGCCAGGGCGGGCCGAGTAGGGGAAGACGTGCAGCCAAGTGAGGTGGCAGTCATCCACAAGGCGCATCGAGTTTTCAAAGGCTTCTTCGGTTTCGGTCGGGAAGCCAGCGATGATGTCCGCGCCGAAGGTCATATCGGGACGCAGTTTGATCGCATCTTCCGCGAAACGAATAGCATCGTCGCGCAGGTGGCGGCGCTTCATCCGTTTGAGGATCAGGTCGTCACCGTGCTGGAGCGACAGGTGAAGGTGTGGCATCAAGCGCGGCTCGGTCGCGATGGCCTGCATGAGGTTTTCGTCGACCTCGATCGAGTCGATGGACGAAATCCGCAGGCGCGGCAGGTCGGGGACCAGTTTGAGGATACGCATCACCAGATCGCCGAGCTTCGGTGTGGCGGGCAGGTCGGCACCCCAAGAGGTCAGGTCGACGCCTGTCAGGACGACTTCGTTATAGCCTTTGTCCACGAGGCGTTTGATCTGGTCGACCACGACACCCGCAGGGACGGAACGCGAATTGCCGCGGCCGAAGGGGATGATGCAGAAGGTGCAGCGGTGATCGCAGCCATTCTGGACCTGCACATAGGCACGCGAACGTGTTCCGAAGCCGTCGATCAGGTGACCAGCGGTTTCGGTGACGGACATGATGTCGTCGACCTGCACGGCTTCGGTCTCGCCGATCAGATTAGGCGCCATGCCCTGCCACGTGGCGGGGTTCATCTTTTCCGTGTTGCCGATGACCTTGGTCACTTCGGGCATCGTCGCAAAGGTTTCAGGCTCGACCTGCGCGGCGCAACCGGTGACGATCAGCGTCGCATCGGGGTTTTCGCGGCGGAGTTTGCGGATTTCCTGTTTGGCTTTGCGGACGGCCTCGGACGTCACGGCGCAAGTATTCACGACCACGGCGTTTTCGACCCCTGCCTGCTTGGCGAGGTCCTTCATGGCTTCGGTTTCGTATGCGTTCAGGCGGCATCCGAGGGTCGAGAATACGGGCGGCTTCATTTCCACACTCCGTCAAAGACATGAGCGGTTGGACCGGTCATCCAGACGCCGTCCTCGCGCCAGTCGACGTGCAGCGTACCGCCGTCGAGGTCGATGCGCACTTTACGGCCCGTCAGGCCACGGCGGGCGGCTGCCACGGCGGTCGCGCAGGAAGACGACCCGGAGGCCAGTGTCAGGCCCGCACCGCGCTCCCAGACCCGCATCCGCAAATGGTCGGGACCGACGACGGAGGCGAACTGAACGTTGGTGCGCTGGGGATAAAGCGGATCGTGCTCGAACTTCGGGCCGAGGGTCATCAGGTCGACCGCTTCAGCGTCATCCACGAAGAACGTACAATGCGGATTGCCCATGCCGGTCGCGGTGGGCTTGCCGTCGATGGGCAGCTCCAGCGTATCCATTTCCTCGCGCAGCGGAATTTCGTGCCAGTTGAGCTGCGGTTGCCCCATGTTGACCGAGGTCAGGCCATCACCTGCGTCGAGCGCATAGAGCGTGCCGCGGTCGGTGGTGATCGTCAGTTCGGTCTTGCCGGTGCGATCCATCTCCCAACGGGCGATACAGCGGGTGGCATTGCCGCAAGCCGCAGACTGCGAGCCGTCGGAATTCCAGAACACCAGATGCATGTCCGACTCGCGACCGTCATGGATTGTAGCCAACTGGTCGAAGCCGATCCCGCGGTGGCGGTCGGCCATGGCAATAGCCAACGACTCGGTCACCACGGTGCCGAGTTCGCGTTCATCTATCACTACGAAATCATTGCCTAACCCATGCATTTTCATGAAGGGCAGGCCGGTGTTCTGTTCTGCGCGCATGGGGGCCATATAAGCGCCACCGAAAAAATATTCCAGAGACGCCATTTGCGGGTTGACCCTTTTCACCGAGATACATAGAAGGCGCCCCACAGTGGGCCGTTAGCTCAGTTGGTAGAGCAACTGACTTTTAATCAGTGGGTCGCAGGTTCGAATCCTGCACGGCTCACCACTTACTCAAAAAGACGCCTCTCGCAGGCGTCTTTTTTGTTACAAGACTGTCAATTATCGAATTGACGCCACCGCGACCGACACCTAGAAGTCGCGGCATAGTGGGCCGCTAGCTCAGTTGGTAGAGCAACTGACTTTTAATCAGTGGGTCACAGGTTCGAATCCTGTGCGGCTCACCACTTCCATGAAAAAAGACGCCCCTCGGGGCGTCTTTTTCGTTTCAGCTGTTGAGGTCGATGTCTGGCAGAGAATCGAAGGCCGATTTCAGCGCCGTCCCCCAACCGTTCGAGATGGCGTGATACGAAGCATCATCCGCTGCAATCCGGCGGCGGAGGCCTTGCTGGAATGTATCCGTCTCGTAGACTTGCAGATCGAGCGGCAAGCCGACCGACAGGTTCGCCTTGATGGTCGAATCGAACGACACCAGAAGCAGTTTGGTCGCTTGCTCCCACGTCATGTCAGGCTCGAACGCACGAACGAGAATCGGTTTACCGTATTTGGTCTCGCCAATCTGGAAGAATGGCGTGTCATCGCTGGCTTCGACGAAGTTGCCTTCGGGATAGACGAGGAACAGGCGCGGTTCGGAACCTTTGATCTGGCCGCCGAGAATCAGCGTCGCATTGAACGTCGCATCGGCGCGCTGGCCGGTCATGGCGTTCTCGGCGATGGTTTCCTTGAGCATATCGCCCACCAGACGCGCGATCTGGAACATCGTCGGCGCTTGCATGATCGACGGCGCGCGATCCTCGGGCGCCTTGTTGCGCTCTTCGAGTTTGGAAATGACGGCCTGAGTCGTTGCGAGGTTACCGGCTGACAGGATTGTGATGAAGCGCTCTCCGGGTTCGGAGAACGTCCGCATCTTGCAGAACGACGAAATGTTGTCGACACCCGCGTTCGTGCGCGTGTCGGACATGAATACCAGACCGTTGTTGAGCCGCATTCCTACGCAGTAGGTCATTGCCGGTTGCCTCTATTGCTGCACCTGTAGTTCGACAATGAGTTCTTCACTCGCACCGCCGAACCGAGTGCCCGATATAGGTGCCGCGTCGTTATAGTCTAGTCCAGTTGCGACCCTTACATACCGTGTATCCGGCGAAATACCGTTCGATATATCGAATCCTACCCAGCCGAGACTCGGAACCAGCGCCTCTGCCCACGCATGTGTGGCTTCCTGTTCGATGCGGTCGTCCATCAACAGATAACCCGACACATATCGTGCGGGGACGCCGGCATGACGGCAGCATGCGAGGAAGATATGCGTGTGGTCCTGACAGACTCCGTGGCCCGCACTGATCGCGTCTTCAGCGGTCGTCATCGCGTCCGAGCGGCCCGTTTCATAGGCGACAGATTCAAGAATTGCCGCCGACAGCGCGTGGAGCCAGTCGAGCGTGCCGACCTCGCCATCCGTCTTCGACAGAATCGAGCGGCAACCTGCACCCGGTTTGGTGAGCGGGGTCTGGTTTTCGAATAGCCAGCACGGTGCGTTGCCCGAATGCGGGCCATAGACGCCGTGGGTGTCCACGATTTCGACGACGCCTTGGCTCACCAGCGTAACTTGCGTGGTGTTCGGCTCGAAGCTCACCAGCGTAACGTGGTTCTGATGGTGATCTTCATAGGACAGCTCGACTTTGCCGCCTTCGACCTGAATGTCCCATTCAAGCACAGTCTGGTTGCGCGTGCCTTTCGGCGTGACGCGCAACTGCTGGAGACCGAAGGGCACGGGTTCGTCGTAGCTGTAGGTCGTACGGTGAATGATGTGCAGTTTCTGGGTCATGCGTAGAACCTGTAATCGACTTCGATCTGGTTGCCGAGTTCGGCTACGCTCTTCAGGTACTCCTGAATGAACTCGTGCAGACCGTCGTCGAGCACTTCGTCGATTGATCGTTGCATGGTCCGCAGCGCGAGCTTGTCCGCCATGTCATGGCATTTCAGGCGCGTGCCGTAGTCCGCCATCAGATACCCGAGGTTATCGCGGATCTTGTCCGTACAGAACGACAGGCTGCGGGGCATACGCTTGTCCAGAATCAGGAACTGCGCGATTTCGCGGGGGCGTGGATCCTGCCCGTAGGAAATCTGGAAGCCGCCTTCGGCAGATACCGAACGCAGGATCGTCTGCCACTGGACGTTATCCAGCGACGAGCCGACCGACATCGCGGAGGGCAGCAGCACGTAGTACTTCACATCCAGAATGCGGGCGGTGTTGTCGGCGCGCTCCACGAACGTCCCGATACGCGAGAAGTCGTAGAAGTCGTTGCGCAGCATGGTGCCGTGGGTCGCGCCGCGCACGTAGGCGGTCCGCTGACGGATCATCTGGAGCACTTCAGGAAGATCGCGTTCGGCAACCTTACGGGCGAGTTTGTTGCACAGAACCATGTAGCATTCGTTCACACCCTCCCAGACCTCGCGGGTCAGGGCGGTACGTACGGTTTTGGCGTTGTTACGCGCCATGCAGATCAGGTTCAGGACGCTCGACGGGTTGTCCTTGTCGCGGAGCATCCAGTCGATGACCTGTTCGCGGGTGTAATCCGCGCCATATGCCGCCTGATAGCCCCAATGCATCGCGGCGGTTTCAAGAACGCTGGACCATTCGTCCTCACCCGATGGGCGGGTGAGCGACAGGCGCTGGCCTGCTTCGATCAGGCGCGCGGTATTTTCGGACCGTTCAAGGTAGCGGAACATCCAGTAGAGTCCGCCTGCAGTTTTTCCCAGCATCGCGTTACTCCTCCAGAACCCAAGTGTCCTTGGTCCCGCCGCCTTGGGACGAGTTCACAACGAGCGAGCCTTTTTTCAACGCAACGCGGGTCAGGCCGCCTGGCGTGATGTCGACCTTATCGGGGCTGACGAGCACGAAAGGACGCAGGTCCACGTGGCGCGGTGCGAGGCCGGTGCGCGTGAACGTCGGAACAGTAGAGAGCGAAAGGGTCGGTTGAGCGATGTAGTTACCAGGGCGCGCTTTGAGCTTCTTGCGGAAGTCGGCGATGTCCTTCTTCGTCGCGGTCGGCCCGATCAGCATCCCGTAACCACCCGATCCGTGAACCTCTTTTACGACGAGGTCTTCGAGGTTGTCGAGCACGTAGGACAGGCTTTCCGGGTCGTTGCAGCGCCAGGTCGGAACGTTCTTCAAAATGGCTTTTTCGCCGGTGTAGAACTCCACGATATCAGGCATGTAGCTGTAGATCGCCTTGTCGTCGGCGATGCCTGTGCCAGGTGCGTTTGCAATGGTGATGTTGCCAGCGCGGTAGACGTCCATGATGCCCGGAATGCCGAGCGCCGATTCAGGATTGAAGTTCAGCGGGTCGAGGAATTCATCATCCACGCGGCGGTAAAGCACGTCGATCGGCTGGTAGCCTTCGGTCGTCCGCATCTGCACACGGCCATCGACCACGCGAAGGTCGTGACCCTCGACCAGTTCCACGCCCATCTTGTCCGCAAGGAAGCTGTGTTCGTAGTAGGCAGAGTTGAAGATGCCCGGTGTCAGAACGGCCACGCGAGGGCGATCACCGGCGCAGTTCGGCGCGCAGGCTGCCAGAGAACGGCGAAGCATCTTGGGATAATTCGACACCTGCTGTACGCGGTTCCGGCTGAACAGCTCGGGGAACATCTGGAGCATGGTTTCGCGGTTTTCGAGCATATAGCTCACGCCTGACGGCGTCCGCGCATTGTCTTCCAGAACGTAGAATTCATCGGGGCCGGTACGAACAAGGTCGATACCGACAATGTGGGTGTAGACGCCGCCCGGAGGGGTCACGCCAATCATCTTGGGTTCGAATGCGACGTTCTTGGAGATCATCTCTGCCGGAATACGGCCTGCGCGCACGATTTCCTGACGGTGATAGATGTCATGCAGGAAGGCATTAATCGCCCTGACACGCTGCTCGATCCCTCGGGACAGGCGGCTCCATTCGCGGCCGGAGATGATGTGCGGAATGATGTCGAAAGGGATCAGTCGCTCTGCAGCTTCTGCACGTCCATAAACGTTGAATGTGATGCCCGTGAGCCGGAATAGGTCATCCGCCTCGCGCTGTTTTTTACGTAATCTGGACGGATTTTCGCCCTGAAACCAGTTATTGAAATCTGCGTAGGGATCACGGATCGATTCTTGCCCGCTGCCCCACATTTCATCGAAATTGACGCGGTCGTTCATAGGATCAGAATGACTAGCTGTGCACGGATACACAACCGACGACTGCGATCTGGCAGTCATTAATCACTTTTCCGCTGAAAACTTGGGCGGTTTGTGAACGCGCATTCTTAAATGCGAAGGGCGCCGAGAGGCGCCCTCAACCTATCAGAGATCAAAGAAGACTGTTTCGTCCGGACCCTGCAAATGGATCTCGTGGCGGTATGTGTTTCCGTCCCGCTTTGCGATCAGTGTAGGAACGCGTGATTTCAGCTCGATGCGGGACAGGAACGGGTCGGCCTCGTTCGCTTCGGCCTCGTCATCGAAATAGACGCGGGTGGCGAGGGCGAGGTTTATGCCGCGTGCAGCGATCCACATCAGGACATGCGGGGCGTAGGTCTTGCCGTCGACGCTGACAGCGCCCGGTTTGATCGTCTCGAAGCGGAAGACGCCTGTGTCGTGGTCGGCGTGCTGACGACCAAAGCCTGTGAAATGCGGATCGGCTTCGCGGCCATCTTCGGGCGAGGCGAAAACGCCGTTCGCGTCTGCCTGCCAGATCTCGACCATTGCGTCTTTGACCGGAGTGCCGGAGCCGTCGAAAATCACGGCTTCGATGTTGATGCGCTCGCCTTTCGCTTCGCCCGTAAACATCGTCGAGCCGAGGTCGGTGTCGAAGATCGTGTGGATGCCCGTCGTGTTCGGCATGCAGCCGATGTGGACGTAAGGGCCGGCGGTCTGCGACGCGGATTCTTTGAGCTTCGGTGCATAAGGCATGGCTTAGTTCCCTTCCTTACGGTTTTCGAAAACGGTGGAGCGCTTGCCACGCAGAACGATGTCGAAACGGTAGGCACGCATGTCGTGCGGACGCGAGTTGTGCATATCGAGGCGCGCAATCAGACGGTCGATTGCGTCCGCGTCGGGGATCGTTTTCACAATCGGGCAAAGCGCAATGTTCGGGTCGCCTTCGAAGTACATCTGGGTAATCAGGCGCTGGGCGAAGGCCGTACCAAACACCGAGAAGTGGATGTGCGCGGGGCGCCAGTCGTTTTTGCCGTTCGGCCACGGATAGGCCGCCGGACGGATGGTGAAAAAGTGGAAGTAGCCACTCTCGTCGGTCATCGTTCGGCCGCAACCACCGAAGTTCGGGTCGAGCGGCGCGAGGTAGGTGTCCTTCTTGTGGCGATAGCGACCACCGGCATTTGCCTGCCAGAATTCGACCAGCGTGTTACGGATGGGGCGGGCCTCTTCGTCGAGGACATAGCCGTGGACCATGATCCGCTCACCGATCGCGCTCTCGCCCGCTTGGGCGAAGTTGAGGATCAGGTTGTTATCCAATTCGCCGATCAGCGAATGACCGAAGGTCGGACCGGTGAACTCGGTCGGCGAGCCATCAAAGCCGATGGGCGCCTTTTGCGGCGAGCGCAGGATCGATGTCCGGTACCCCGGTGTGTATGCGGGCGGGTGCATATTCAGGTCGCGGGGATAATACCCAGATTTCATCTGTCCTCCTCCAGCGCTCGGCGCGCTTTGGTCACTTCCTCGGGTGTTGAGGGATCGTGACTGATTGCTTTTGGAAAGTAAAATGACGATATGAAGTTTATGATTTCCAGAATCGGAAAGTAAATGATCGACCGCAGGATCAAATTCCGCCACATCCAGTGCTTCGTGGAAATTGCGCGGATGCAGAGCCTCAAGCAGGCCGCTGACCGGCTGTGTCTCACGCAGCCTGCGATTTCCAAGACGTTGAAAGAGCTCGAGGATATCCTTGGAAAAGCGTTGATGACGCGCAGTCGGGCGGGTGTGGAATTGACCCGCGAGGGCGAGGTGTTCCTCCAGTTCGCAGAGATGAGCGTCGGCGCGATCCAGCAGGGGATCGACAGCGTTGCGCAGTCGGGCGACAGCGGAAAACAGGTGCTGATCGTCGGGGCGTTGCCGTCGGTCGCCGCATGGCTGATGCCGGTCGTGGTGCAGGAATTTACGCAAATAGCGCCCGATGTGGTGCTGCGGATTATCGACGGTCAGCATGGCGTGCTGGTGGATCGGCTGCGACAAGGCGCGCTGGATCTTGTCATTGGTCGCCTTGGCTCGCCCGAGAGCATGGCGCAGGTGTCGTTCACCCAGCTTTACAACGAACAGGTCGATTTCGTCGTAAGGCCGGGGCATCCGATCCTTGATGACCCGCGGCTTGAGCGGATCGACGAATGGCAGGTGGTCTACCCGTCACCGGGGTCCGCGATCCTGCCGCTGGTTCAGCGCTATTTCCTCGCGCACGCCATAAGTGAGCCGCAGAACCGCATCGAAACGGTCTCGGGCGCTTATGGGCGGGTGTATGTGAGGAATTCCGACGCGGTCTGGATCATCTCGGCCGGAGTGGTCGCGAACGAGGTAGCCGAGGGCCGCTTGGTTCGCTTGCCGCTGGACACGTCACTGACGCGCGGGCCTGTTGGCCTCATGTCTCGACCTGAGGCTGAACAAACGCCGGCCGAACGCATGTTCCGGCTGGCGGTCAATCGGGCGCTGGCGTCGCTGGGGATCGGTTAGATCCGATTCAGCGTCTCGCCGGGGTGCAGTTTTGGGGTGAGCTCGATGACGAGGCCTTCGTCCGCATCGGGATCGGCTACGCGGTTGGCGATGATCTTCGCCGCGCGCTCACCAACTTCACGGCGGCAGGCATCCATCGACGCCAGCTTACGCGGCAGACCATCGAGAAGTTCGACGCCGTTGAAGCCCGCAAGGCCGATCTGACCCGGCACGTCGTAGCCCTTCTCCAACAAGTACAGCAGGCCGCCCGCACCGATCATGTCGTTTGAGTAGTACAGAAAATCGAGGTCCGGCGTGCGCTTCAGCAGCGCTTCGGTCATCTCGCGGCCTTTCGCCAGCGCGGAGCCGCCCGAGTAGAATTCCTGATCCGCGATCTCCAGACCGGCCTTGGCCAGTGTCTGGGTGAACCCTTCGAAACGCTTCCGCGCACGGTGGTCGAGCGGCATCTTGGTGCCGAGGAAGCCGATGCGTTTGAAACCGTTCTCAAGGATCGCCTCGGCCATCTTGCGGCCTGCGCGGCGGTGCGAAATGCCCACGCAGGCATCTACAGGCTCGCCGTCCACGTCCATGATTTCGACAACGGGACAACCCGCCTGCGCCAGCATCGCACGGGATGCTTCAGAGCGTTCAAGGCCCGCAATGATCACGCCCGACGGGCGCCAAGACAGCATCTCGAAAAGGACTTTTTCTTCTTTTTCAGGGCTATAGTCGGTCACGCCGACCACAGGCTGAAGGTCTGTGCCCGACAGAACGTCCGAAATGCCCGAAAGCACTTCAGGGAAAACCATGTTGCCAAGGCTCGGAATGATGACCGCCACAAGATTCACGCGCTGCGACGCCAGAGCGCCCGCGATCTTGTTCGGCACATAGCCCAGACGTTTGGCAGCTTCCTGAACACGCAGGCGCGTCGCCTCGCTCACGTCGCCTTTGTTGCGCAGAACGCGGCTGACGGTCATTTCACTGACGCCCGAAGCTTCGGAAACATCACGCAGTGTCAGGGGGCGGCGGTTCGTAGGTTTCAATGTGCTACCTTTGAGAGTGTCACGTTTTCTTTAACTATCACCTCATACAGTACCAATCCAACCACGCAATGAGACAAGATTGACCTTCGTCTCAATCTTGGGCAATCAGTGCGGCGATGGCCCCGTGGCTCAACTGGATAGAGCAGCCCCCTCCTAAGGGGCAGGTTACAGGTTCGAATCCTGTCGGGGTCACCATCACCTTCATTTAGATATGATGAGTCGCAAGAAACATTTACTTGTGTTTCGAGAGTATATTTAACCCATACTACGTAATTAGTGAGTAGTTTAAATTAGATGAGCCATAGATTTTCCGAGTTGAAGTACACTGACACTGATGTACTTGCCCTCTATATTAAGTACCGAGAAGCTGATATTGGACCATTTACAAGAGAGGTGGGCGATTTCATTGCGCATAGTCGTCGAGATCGAGGCGCAACTCTCGATCGAACTGCCTACATGTTTTCGCAATTGGCATTTTTCCAAAAATATCAGAGCAATACGCGAACTGAATTAGATTTTTGGGGGGAGTGCCCTTGGTGGATGAAGTCTTGGTTTTTGGGTAAAATTGAGCGCGAGCCTATGTCGGTTCTAAAGAGGATTTCAGGTCTAAATAAGAAACCATTGGTTCGTGAAGTAAAGTCTTGGTTCAACGGTAGTGAGGCATACTCAACTCAGCTTGTTTGCAAAAATCCAAAGCTTTACTACAATTTGGCTCAGCATTTTAGTCGTATGATTTCTGGGGAATCTGTATTTTCTTCCCACGAAGTTCGGAAAGAGCTTATCAAGCTACTTGAGCTAGAGAGCATTTCTCGATCCGAACTTGAACCGGTAATCGTGGCTACTGCGGTCTTGCTTCAATCGAAATCTGCTGAAATCGTTGCCAACTTCGCCGCAAATGTCAGGCTCAGTGTGCACCCAACGCGCACTCATCCAGCCGTTCCGCCGCCCGGAAAAACAGGCAAATACGTGAACATTTTGCCTGACGGAAATTTGAAAATTTCAGTTTCGACACAAAATGATACAGGCGATGGTTTGGTCAATGTTGCGCTGGATCTATTTGATACTGGAATCGATACTGAGAAGTACTTCTCCCGTTCGCTTGTCGAGATCGATGAGCACGGTTTCCCAGTTCTGAATCTAGAAAGGAAACTTGCATTTGAACGGAGTGCTGAACAGATGGTTTTTCCAGTGTAGAAAATAGGGGCTACTTCCTCGCTTCTAAGAGGCAGGTTACAGGTTCGAATCCTGTCGGGGTCACCATCACCCACATCAGGTCATGCGGATGACGTCCTTGTCGATGGCGAGCATGTAGCCGCGGCGGGCGATGTTTTTCACGAGCAGTTCGCTAATCATCTGGTTGCCGAGCGTGTCGCGCAGGCGTTTGATCCGCGTGGCACCTGCGGCTTCATCACAGTCTGACGGATCGCGGCCCGATATGACGGCTTCGATCTGGAGGCCGGACATGACTTCGTCGTCCATGCGCGCTTCGGCCAGAACGGCGAGCGTTTCGATGGATGCTTCGGTCAGTTTGAATTCGAAATCATTCAGCGTGACCGTATTCTGGTCGCGGCTGATGACGAGCGAATTGATCTCGATCCCTGCACGTTCGATCTTACTCATGCGGCGGTTCATCTCGATCAGCATGACAAGGAAAGCGACGGCCGCGATCAGTAGGGCGGTCGCAAAGACGAACAGCACGAAAATGACGAAGCGGTATGAGGCAAGCGTGTCCTGAAACGCCGTGCCGGATTGGGCGAGGATTTCCAGCAGCTTGAGCTCTGCCTGCGCTGTCAGGTCATCATTCTGGATGAACAGCTGCTCGACACGGGCGTTGAACGCGTTCGCATCGGGAAGGTTCGCGAACAGCACAACGGCTGCCAGAACGAGGACCAGAACAACTGCCGAAATGCCCGCAACCACGACGCGGTTACCTGCCTTCAGCGATTCAGAAGCGGAGAAAATTTTCGCCTGCACTATCGCGCCTTTCTTCCAGTCCGTTCTCGTCGAACACGCTGACAATATTCAGCAGTATCCAGCCCGCACCTTCAAGACGCGGAGCCAGTTCGTTTGCGGCTGCCTCGATTTCGCAGGCGCCGTTGATCTGAGCGACCCCGTACTGCAATCGCAGCGGGTCGTCTTGCTTGGCCTTGTAGTCGGCGTAGCAGTCGGCCTGAGCCGCCGTACCGAGCAGTGCCAGAACGATGGGAAGTATGTGTTTCATGATGCGCTTAAATGAACAGAGCGGGGGCAGCTATTCAATAACACTTCGCGCCAGATGCCTTTCAAAGGCGCGTTATTGTCTGACAGGGCGATTTGGACCGATCACCGTGGCAAGCGCTGCACGACGCGGCGCATCTATGCCACGGAGGAGGTCCACATGCGAAACGCTCTCATTGCCGGCCTGGTTGCTGCCGCTCTTTCCCTTGCCAACCCTGCTGCAGCGCAGACAGCGAATAGCAATAATAATGATGATATCGGCAAGCTGATCGTCGGGCTCACGTTCCTCGCGCTTGTCGGGACCGCGCTGTCCAAAAAGGACGACATGCCGCCCGCGCCGGAAACTGCCGAGAATGATGACCACCGCGATTGGGACCGACGCAACGATTTTTTCCGCGACGACCGCCATGACCGCGACAACAACGGCCGCTGGACCGACAACCATCCGTCAGAGCTGACCCGCGCGTTGCCTGCGCAGTGTCTGCAAGGGGTGCCGACCTACAACGGTCCGGTGTCGATCTACACGTCGGAATGCCTTCAACAGAACCGCGTGCAAATCACGCGGCTTCCCGGAAACTGCGCACGTCAGGTGCGCGGGGTTCGTGACGAACACTACGGGTTCGATCCGGACTGCCTGAGCAGCTATGGTTTCAACATGTTGCGCAGGTAAATTCCTGACAGGGAGGAGGCGCGCGAAACCCCGATAGCGCGCCACCAGCGGGGCAGGGGGTTCCAACAGCCCTCTGCCCCATCTATCAGAAGGCATGACCAAGACTGTTCCCGATCTGAGTTTCGAACTGGCCGCGCGAGAGCGCGGTTTTCTGCGTATCGCCGGTGTGGACGAAGTGGGGCGCGGCCCGCTTTGCGGACCCGTGACCGCCTGCGCCGTGGTGTTGGATTTAGAAAAGGTACCCGAGGGCCTGAACGATTCAAAAAAGCTGAACGCGAAGCAACGCAATGCCGCGCTGGAAGCTCTGCTCGACGTGGCCGAGGTGTCGATTGCCCACGCGACGGTCGAGGAAATTGACGAGATCAACATCTACCACGCCTCGCACCTCGCGATGGTCCGTGCGGTCGAAAGGCTTTCTATCCAGCCTGATCATGTGCTCGTAGATGGCAATCGCCTCCCCAAGGCGCTCCCGATGTCAGCCGAAGCGATCGTTAAAGGCGATGCGCGGTCTGTGTCGATTGCTGCCGCTTCCATTGCCGCCAAAATCTGCCGAGACCGCTTGATGGTGGACTTGGCGCAACAGTATCCAGGCTACGGTTGGGAGCGGAACGCGGGTTACGGAACGGCAGAACACCTTGCTGCGCTTAGAGAATTTGGCGTCACGCCGGTTCATAGACGGTCCTTCAAGCCCGTCCACAATATCTTGTATCAAGAGTAAAACGTAAGCTCTTGATTCAATAAAGCTTTTGACACCGCTCCTTCTCTGCCCCATTTTAGCCATCAACCAGAGAGCGGAAAAATCCGCCGGTTAACGAGGCAGTAAAAAATGAACAGAGCAAAGGAGACGGGCGTGGAAACGCTCCCTCTTAACACCATTCTTGCGGGCGATTGCATCGAACAGATGAACTCACTGCCGGAAGCAAGCGTCGATCTTGTTTTCGCAGACCCGCCCTACAATCTTCAGCTTCGTGGCGATCTTCATCGCCCCGATAACAGCAAGGTCGATGCCGTCGACGATCACTGGGACCAGTTTTCGTCGTTCAAAGCGTATGACGACTTCACGCGTGAGTGGCTGAATGCGGCGCGCCGCATCCTCAAGCCGAACGGCGCGATCTGGGTGATCGGCAGCTATCACAACGTGTTCCGCATGGGCGCAGAGCTTCAGAATCAAGGGTTCTGGATCCTCAACGATGTTGTGTGGCGCAAGTCGAACCCGATGCCGAATTTCCGCGGCAAGCGCCTGACCAATGCGCACGAAACGCTGATCTGGGCCTCGAAAGAGGAAGCCAGCAAGTACACCTTCAACTACGAAGCGCTCAAAGCGCTCAACGAAGGTGTGCAGATGCGTTCGGATTGGGTTCTGCCGATCTGCACCGGTCACGAGCGTCTCAAAGACGATGCCGGTGATAAGGCACACCCGACGCAGAAGCCTGAATCGCTGCTGCATCGCGTCCTGCTTGGCACGACGAACCCCGGTGACGTGGTCCTCGACCCGTTCTTCGGCACCGGCACCACTGGTGCAGTTGCCAAGATGCTAGGCCGCGACTTCATCGGTATCGAGCGTGAGGAAGAGTACCGCAAGGTCGCCAAGCGCCGTATCGATGCGATCCGCAAGTTCGACCGCGAAGCGCTTCAGGTATCCCAGTCCAAACGCGCCGAACCGCGCGTCGCCTTCGGTACGCTTGTCGAGCGTGGCCTGCTGCGTCCGGGCGAGGAGCTTTTCAGCTTCAACGGCCGTCACAAAGCCAAGGTCCGTGCAGACGGCACTCTGGTCGGTTCAGACGTGAAGGGATCGATCCATCAGGTTGGCGCACACTATGAAAGCGCACCGAGCTGTAATGGTTGGACTTACTGGACATTCAAGCGCGACGGTCAGCTTGTGCCGATCGATCTGCTCCGCCAGCAGATCCGCGCAGAAATGAAGGGCAACTGATCTTTCTACCAGTTACCGCCGGAGCCTCCGACCCTGCTCGGTCGAAGTAGGCTCTAACTTACCCCGCCGTCATGAACGGCGGGGCTTTTTGGCAAAGATTTTTATCAATCTTTTCCCGTATTAGGCAGCAGCGCGCTGATGCTCGCCTTCTTCGATTTCCTCGACAATTTTCGCAACAAACGCCGGAAGGTCGTTCGGATTGCGCGACGTGATCAGGCCCTTGTCGGTCACGACTTCCTTGTCGTGCCAGTCACCGCCAGCATTGACGATGTCGGTCTTGATCGAATTGTACGAGGTAACCTTCTTGCCCTTCACGATACCTGCTTCGACCAGCAGCCACGGTGCGTGACAGATCGCAGCAACGGTCTTGCCTTCGTTGTAGAAGGTTTTGATCAGGTCAACGGCTTCGGGAATGGTGCGCAGGATGTCGGGGTTGATTTGGCCGCCAGGCAGGACAATCGCGTCATAGTCGGCAGCCTTCACATCGGCGAGCGCGAGGTCGGCTTTGACTTCATTACCCCAGTCCTTTTCGTCCCAGCCCTTGATGGCCTCACCATCAGGCGATGCGACGTGGACGGTGGCGCCTTTGCCTTTCAGCTCGTGCAGCGGGGTTTCGAGTTCCGACTGTTCGAAACCGTTGGTGGCGAGGATAAGGATTTTTGCTTCGGTAATCTTCGGCATGGGAGCCTCCTGATTGAATTTCATTTGGCCGGAAAACCAATGAAACAGGGGCTTTGTTCCTACTGCCGGACTGACATCGTTGTGAGCCGCACTGTTACCGCGGCATCGGGTTGGTGCCCTTTTTGTAGGGCGTCCAGTCGGTGATGTCGGGGTAATACGTTCGCCGCCAAGCACGGACTTTGGGGTTCATCCAGCGCCGCCAGACGGGCGGAACCATCGCCGCCATTGCCATCATAGGATAACCGAACGGAAGCTGAGGCGCTTCGACCTCGGGGTAGGTCTGGAGCAGCGGAAAACGACGGTCGGGGCGGTAGTGATGGTCGGAGTGGCGCTGCAAATTGATCAGCAACCAGTTCGACGCCTTGTGCGCGGCGTTCCACGAATGATGCGGACGAACGGGCTCGTATTTGCCATCGCCCAGATGGCGGCGGGTCAGGCCGTAGTGTTCGACGTAATTCGTCAGCTCCAGCGCCCAGATGCCGACAAAAGCCTGGACGACGAACAGGCCGACGCCCTCCCAGCCCCCGATCCAAGCGGCGAAGACGATCATCCAGAATTGCATCGCAAGATAGCGCCAGAACGGATTGCTGATGTGCCACCATGGCAGCTTCTTGCGGGCGAGCATCCGCTTTTCAGCCTTGAACGCGGACGGCGGGCAGGTGCGCAAAACGCGCGCGAAGTAACGGTGAAATCCTTCGTTGTACCGCGCGGTGACTGCATCGCGCGGCGTGCCGACGTAGACGTGGTGAACCAGTAGGTGCTCGGTCCGGAAGTGTGAGTAAAGCGCCATTGCCAGCAGCACGTCGCCTAACCACCGTTCGAGGCGGTTTCTTTGGTGCAGCAACTCATGCGCATAGACGATCCCGATGGTACCGGTCAGGACGCCGACGTCGAACATCACACCGATCTTGCCCCATGTGCTGAGGTGGTCGGTGTGTGTGATGTACGCCAGTAGCCCGAAGATCAGGCCAAGTTGCACCGGCGGCCAGATCATCGTGATCAGCTTGTACCAGAACAGCTGGGGATCGGGCGTTTCGGGATCGGGATTCGCATCACTCAGGCCCGCGAACGAGTCGATCACGGTGAACAGGTGCCATGCCAGAAGCGGCGTCAGCAGGATCGTCCAGCCGCCGTAGATTGCGGCGATCACCGGCAGAGGCACCAAAGCGAGCGACAACCAGAATGGCGCGGCGTTCACGAATGATACCTGAGCTTTGGCGGACATGTCCTGTTCCCTTTGACTACCGCGACGCTACTGCTCTGACCTGCTATCGGCAACCGGAACGAATGTCGCTGCCGCAAGGTCGTAGACCTTTCGCATCACAGTGGGGAGCGATGACGGTTTGAAGTCGTGCTTGCCGATGAGAACGGCATTCTCCGGCTCGGCCCCCTGTGGAAGCTCGGCGGTATGGACCTTCAGACGCAGATGAAAATGCGTGAAGGTATGCAGCGCTTCGGCATTCAGCGTGGTCCAGTTGCCGTCGAACGGCGGGGCGGGGGGCGGATCATCGCTCCAATCCGACCCGGGCCAGCCAAGCATACCGCCGAGCATTCCTTTTTCGGGCCGCGTTTCCAGCAGCCAAGCCCCATCGGCGCGGCGGGCGACGTAGGCGTGGCCGAAACGGGTGGGCACCTTCTTCTTTGGCAGTTTGCGCGGCAGGCTTGCTGCAGTGCCTTCGGCGCGGGCAACACAAGGTTCGCGCCACGGGCAGATACCACACGCGGGATTGCGCGGCGTGCAGATGGTCGCGCCGAGGTCCATGACAGCCTGAGCATAGTCGCCGGGACGTTCGTCAGGCGTCAGGTCGCGGGCCAGTTCGGTCAGTTCGGGCTTCGACGTCGGCAGTGGTGTTTCGACGTTGTAGAGCCGTGACATCACCCGCTCGACATTGCCGTCCACGACCACTTCAGAGCGGTTGAACGCAATCGAAGACACGGCGCCAGCCGTGTAAGGCCCAACCCCAGGCAATTTCAGCAGCCCTTCGCGGGTGTCGGGAAACTTGCCGCCGTGATCGTCGACAACGGCACGGGCGCACTTCAGCAGGTTGCGCGCGCGGGCGTAGTAACCGAGGCCCGCCCATTCGGCCATGACATCGGCATCTTCGGCGGCGGCCAGATCGGCGACGGTCGGCCATTTCTCGGTAAATCGATGGAAGTAATCCTTGACCGCAGCGACCGTGGTTTGCTGTAGCATGATCTCGGACATCCACACGCGATAGGGATCGGGCAGAACGCCGTCCTTGCGGTCTTGCGGCGAAACCCGCCATGGCATGACCCGCGCATGGGTGTCATACCATTCCAAGAGAATATCACTTAAACCGTCACGCAATCTTTAGCCCCTGTAACAGTGGTTTTGCTGGCACCTGCCGTACCTGCCGATAAGATGACCCCCAAGATGACAAAAGATCGATCCAGAGGAACCACCCGCGGTTTTGCCCGCGCTGTCACGCTGATGCAAACCCGCATCCGCACCGCGACAGAGTCCCGTGGTTTCGCCGTATCCCGCGTCATCACGCACTGGGAAGATATCGTCGGAAGTGGCATCGCCGGAATAGCCCGTCCGGTCAACATTTCGTATGGCCGAGAGGGCATGGGCGCAACCCTTACCGTTCTGACGACCGGTGCGCAGGCTCCGATGCTGGAAATGCAGAAAGAGCAGATCCTGAACAAGGTGAACAGCTGCTACGGCTACCGCGCCATTTCCCGCATCAGGATCACGCAGACCGCTCCGACCGGATTTGCCGAAGGGCAGGTCCAGTTCAAACAGAAAACCAAAACGGTTGCCGCACTTGATCCCGTGGTCGTGAAAGAGGCAAAGTCGATGGGAGAGAGCGTGGGAAATGATGACCTGCGCCTTGCCCTCGAAAGCCTTGCAACCAATGTACTTAGCAAACGCAAAACCTGACAGAGGCCAAATATGAACCGACGCCAATACCTGACCGCCACGACCGCCATGGCTTTCGCCAGCATAATCGGCGTTCCGGCCTTCGCACAGGATGAGACCGAGTCGCTTATTCCTGACATGGTACTGGGCGACCCCGATGCGCCGGTCGAAGTGATCGAATACGCATCCTTCACCTGCCCGCACTGCGCCAACTTCGAAGCGAACCAGTTCAAGGAAATTAAGGCGAACTACATCGACACCGGCAAGGTCCGTTTTGTCTTCCGCGAAGTGTACTTCGACCGTTACGGCCTCTGGGCGTCGATGATCGCCCGTTGTGGCGGTCAGATGCGCTTCTTCGGCATTACCGAAATGGTATTCGCCAAGCAGCGTGAATGGACCCAAGGCGAGCCGGCACAGATCGCTGCAAACCTACGCTCGATCGGTAAGGCTGCCGGTCTGGACGATGCCTCGCTCGACGCATGTATGCAGGACGCCGAAATGGCCCAGAACCTGATCTCTTGGTACGAAACCAACGCAGAGCGTGACAACATTGAAGGCACCCCGAGCTTCATGATCCAGGGTCAGAAGTACTCTAACATGGCTTATGACGACTTCGCCAAGATTCTGGACGAAGAGCTTGAAAAGGCGGGCTGGACCGAAGAAGCTGCCACCGAGGAAGCACCCGCAGAAGCGGATGCGGAAGGCGAAGAAACCAAGACTGAATGACACCACTACACGGCCTCAAGGTAATCGAACTTGCCCGTATTCTCGCAGGCCCATGGGCCGGACAGACGCTGGCAGACCTCGGGGCCGAAGTGATTAAAGTCGAGGCTCCCGATGGCGATGATACCCGCCGTTGGGGGCCTCCTTTCGTTGAAAGAGACGGCGAGACGACCGCGTCCTATTTCCACGCAGCCAATCGCGGGAAGAAATCCGTCGTTGTCGATTTCCGCACCGAAGAAGGCCGCGAAACGGTCCGCAATCTGGTGCGTGACGCCGATGTGCTGATCGAGAACTTTAAAGTCGGCGGGTTGAAGAAATACGGCCTCGACTACGAAAGCCTCAGGGCCATCAACCCGCGCCTCATCTACTGTTCGATCACCGGCTTCGGCCAGACCGGCCCCTATGCGCATCGCGCGGGCTATGACTATATCATCCAAGGCATGTCCGGTCTGATGTCGATTACTGGCGAGCCCGACCAGCAGCCACAAAAGGTCGGCGTGGCGGTCACGGACATCTTTACAGGTGTTTATGCGACGACCGCGATCCTTGCCGCCCTGCACCAGCGGCAGAGCACGGGGCAGGGGCAGCACATTGACATGGCGCTGCTGGACGTGGCGACCGCGATATCGGCAAACCAAGGCATGAACTACCTCACCACCGGCAAAGCGCCGCAGCGGATGGGCAATGCGCATCCGAATATCGTGCCGTATCAGGTGTTCGATTGCTCTGACGGGCATATCATCATCGCTGTTGGTAATGACGGCCAATACCAGCGGCTTTGCCAGCAACTCGGCCTGCCTGAGCTGGCGGACCAGTACCCCACGAATGCCGACCGTCTGGCGCACCGCGATGTGCTGGTGCCGATCCTGACAGCGGCGACACGGCAGCATACGCGGGATGGCTTGCTAGCGATTTGCGAAGCGCACGGCATTCCCGCCGGTCCCATCAACGATATGGCTGACGTCTTTGCTGACCCGCAGGTCGTCGCGCGCGGCATGGTTGTAGATTGCGATGGGATGCCGTCGATCCGGACGCCAATCACCTTCTCGGATGCCGAGCTTAGCCTCGATCGCGCGTCACCGAACCTCGGACAGGATCAGTCGCTTATCGAGGAGTGATGCCGACTTTCGCGAGCGCCGCGTCAATCGGGCTCCAGTCGTCGACTTCAAGCCGCACAGGCACCGTCAGTACTTTCGGGCGGAAACTTGCGGGCAAGCGGACTGCGTCTTTTTCTGTCGTGACCAGCTGGGCGACACGGGTTTTGCCCTCAAGCTCCAAGCGGGTGAGCAGCGAGTCAGTCAGCGGCTGGTGATCTTCCAAAGCCTCTGCGCGGATGATGTCACAGCCAAGATCGCGAAGAGTGGCAAAGAACTTCTCGGGGTTGCCGATGCCTGCAAAGGCCAGCACACGCATATTGCTCCACGTCATGCCGGTCTTGAGCGGCTCCAGTCGTCCCTTGACCAGCGGAACTGGCAGAGCGCCGAGCGGTGCGAGTTCTTCACCGATAGAAAGCACCACATCTGCCCGCTTTAGACCCTTTTCCACGGGTTCCCGCAGCGGTCCTGCCGGCAAGACACGGCGGTTGCCAAACCCGCGGCGGGCATCGACGACAACGATATTCACGTCCTTCACAACGCTCGGGTTCTGGAAACCGTCGTCGAGCAGAATGACTTCGGCACCCGCTGCTTCAGCGGCCTTCACGCCTGCCGCGCGGTCCTTCGCGATCCACGTCGGCGTAAACGCGGAGAGCAGCAGCGGCTCGTCACCGACCTGATCGGCTGTGTGTTCGCGTTCGTTGACCTGCAGCGGCCCTTTGAGGCTGCCGCCGTAGCCACGCGACACGACATGCGGCGCGTAACCCATCGAAATCAGTCTCTGTGCCAGCGCAATCGCGGTCGGCGTCTTACCTGTGCCGCCGACATTGATGTTGCCGATGCAGATGACGGGGATCGCCGCTTTGTAGCCGACCTTGGCCACGCGGCGGGAAGTGGCGGCAGCGTAGAGCGCCGCGACAGGCGCCAAGAGCCGCGCTTTGAAACCGGGTTTTTTCGGATCGTTGAACCAGAATAGCGGTGCGGGCATGTCAGTGATCCAACGTATCAAGGAGGCTGGCGATCATCGACGCCACACGGTTGGTCACCTCTGCGCCTTGCGAAGTAACGGCCCAAGCGGCGTGAGCGATCTGCGCGGCCTTGTCGGGGGAAAGAAGCTTTTCGATCGCACTCGCCAGCTCGACGTTATTCTTCACGGCCTTCGCGCCCCCCGCTTTATCAAGGCGATTATAGGCGTCCTGATAGGGCTTATTCTCGGGGCCGTGCACCACGACCGACCCGAGCGATGCGGGCTCGAATGGATGCCGCCCACCGCCGAGGATCGTGCCGCCGATATAGGTCGTGGGTGCAATGCGGAACCACATTCCGCGCTCCTGACCAAGGTCGGCGATGTAGACGTGGGTGGTATCTTTTGGGTCGTCCTCGGAGCGGAGAACGGCCTTCAGCTTGGCCTTCTCGACGGCCTCGGCATAAATCGGGCCGTCTTCCGGATTGCGGGGCTCCAAGATCAGCAGCAAGCGGTGCGAGCGGCGCAGCGCGTTCTTGTGCGCAGCGATCACGCCCTCAAGTTCCTGCACCGGCACGTCCGATGCCAACCACATCGGGCGCGACCCGACGACTTGAGCAAAGTCGGCGCGTTCGGCCTCGTTGTAGGGCAAGACCGGAATGCTTTCCGTAAAGGAGCCTGTGACCGTCACGGCCTCTTGCGACATGCCGAGGCGGATGAGCCGCGTGGCGGTCATGGTGTCTGCGGCAAACGCGGTTTCGAATTCGCTGATGGTGTCGGACTTGATACCCGGAAGCCACCCGCCGCCTGTCACAATGGGATCGTCCGAGCGGATGTTGACCAGAAAACGCCTGATCGGGCGTTCCTTGACCACGGCAACCACCAGCGGATCGACCTGCCCGCCAAGCCAGAACAGCGCGTCGGGTAACCAGTGATCGAGAAACCCTTCGACTTCGGCCTTCGTCCTTCCAGGACCGGTGCCGATGATGACATCGCCGTCGTCCAAGACTTCAGGCTCGCTTTGTGTGCCAGTGATCAGAAAACTGACCTGCTCCTGATCGTCCTGAAGCGTATCGATGACGCTTTGCGCATGGAGCAGATCGCAGGCCGTCGGGCAGTGGAACCACACAAGCGGACCGTCGGGGCGCGGGTCACGGCTTACGCCGTCCTTTCCGCGTCCGCGTAGGGCGACATAGGTCGCGAGGGCCAGCGAGTGGGCCATATGCGGATCAGGCCTGATCGACCGGTGTCATCTCTTCGTCGCGCAGACGGTGCAGGTGCGCGATGAAATAACGGGTGTGGGCGTCGTCCACGGTGCGCTGGGCAGCCGATTTCCAAGCCGCATAGGCGGTTTCGTAGTTCGGGAAGATGCCGACGATGTCGATTTTTTCGACGTCCGCGAATTGGGTGGTGGACGGATCGACGAGTTCGCCGCCGAAGACGAGGTGCAGGCGTTGGGCCATGTTGTGCTCCAGTGCTGAAAGTTGGGGCCAAACTAAACTTTCACCCTACATCGTCAAGTAACACCGCTGCGGGTTGCTGCAATGCAGCAAAGCGGTAATGATAGGGCTAACAAAGGAGACGCGATGCCTCGGATTGCCGTATTTTCGGATCTGGACGGAACGTTGCTGGATCACAGCACCTATAGCTGGGAACCCGCGCGCCCTGCACTTGAGCGGTTGAAGGCGGATGGGATTATGCTCGTTCTCGCCAGTTCAAAGACAGCAGCAGAGCTTGTGCCGCTGCGGAGCGAGATGGGTTTCGACCACTGCCCGTGCATTGTTGAAAACGGCGCTGGCATTATCGCGGCTGGCGAGGAGGCAGGTTCGGAAGCCATCGTACACGACGCGCTGATGAACGCCGTGTCTCAGATGCCAGAAACGCTTCGCCAGAAATTCGAGAGCTTTTCGGATTGGGGTGCCGAGGGCATCGCCGAGCACACGGGACTGCCGCGCGACGCTGCAAAGGCTGCGGGCAAACGTCAGTTTTCGGAACCTGGCATCTGGAACGGCACTAACGCAGAGCTGGAGGATTTCATCGCCAACCTTGCCGAGCAGGAGGTCCACGCCCGTCACGGCGGCAGATACCTCACGCTCAGTTTCGGCGCGAACAAAGCCGACCGCATGAAGGAAATTGCCACGAGCGCAGATGCGGAATTCACGCTCGCGCTCGGCGACGCGCCCAATGATATCGAGATGATCGAGGCCGCGACCCACGGCGTCATCATCAAAAACGGTCACGGCAACCCGATGCCGACGCTTCAGGGCGAGGCCGACAAACGCATTATCCGCACCGCAAAGGAAGGCCCCTCGGGCTGGAACGATGCGGTGAACCATTTCCTCGATCATTTCGAGAACGGTCAGAATTGGCACAAAGGAGTTGAACTTGGCTGATTTCCACCAGAGCGGCAGCATTGCCACCCTGCATAACCTTCGGACCCGTAGCACCGAAGACATGACGCGGGAGCTGTCGATTTTCGGCGAGCGCCGCAAGATCAACCTCATCCTTCCGTCGCTGTTCTCCGAACTCGAAGGTGACGCGCTTCCAGCTATCATCGACGAGTTGAACACCGTTCCCTACCTGAACCGCATTATCATCGGCCTCGACCGTGCGGATGCCGAGCAGTACCGCTATGCCCGTGAGTTCTTTTCCAAGCTGAAGCCGCAGCACGAGGTGCTCTGGCACGACGGCCCGCGGATGAAAGCGATCGACGAGCGCCTCCAGCGTCTGACCCTGTCACCGTCCGAGCCGGGGAAGGGTCGAAACGTCTGGTTCTGCATCGGTTACACGCTGGCGCAGGCTGAAGCTGCGGTGGTTGCCGTGCACGATTGCGACGTGGTTACCTACTCGTCCGATATGCTGGCCAAGCTGATCTACCCCGTCGCTAATCCGGCGTTCCCATACCAGATGTCGAAGGGGTTCTATCCCCGCGTGGCCGACGGCAAGATGAACGGACGTGTCAGTCGTCTGCTGGTGTCGCCGCTGCTGCTGGCGCTGAAGAAAGTGCTCGGCCCGCGCGATTACCTCGATTTCCTTTCGTCGTTCCGCTACCCGCTCGCGGGCGAATTCGCGATGCGTACGCCGATCCTGCCCGACATGCGTATTCCGTCGGATTGGGGCCTCGAAATCGGTATTCTGTCGGAGGCGTGGCGCAACCTGTCCCCGCAAGCTGTCTGTCAGGTGGAGATCAGCGACCGCTACGACCACAAGCACCAAGACCTATCGGCAGAGGACGCGACGCAAGGTCTTAGCCGTATGTCGGTCGACATTTGCAAGGCGCTCTATCGCAAGCTGGCCGCTGACGGCACGGTGCTGAGCGAGGAGGTGTTCCGTTCGATCAAGGCGACCTACTTCCGCATGGCTCTTGATCAGATCGACACCTACTACAACGACTCGCTTATCAACGGTCTGCATCTTGATCGCCATGCCGAGGAAACGGCCGTCGAACTGTTCGCCGCCAATATCATGCAGGCAGGTCAGGTGTTCCTCGAAAATCCGATGGAGACGCCGTTCATCCCGAACTGGAGCCGCGTGAATGCCGCAGATCCGGATCTGATGACGGACATGCTCGCGGCGGTTCAAGCCGACCGCGACGAATTCGGCTAAGCCAGATTATCCCGCAGCAAACTGTGGGCGGCATTGGTCCCTGCGACCACGCCGTCGACCTGCGGGAAGGGATTGTTGAACACGAGCGGATCGCCTGCGCGGTCCGTTGCGATGCCGCCGGCCTCTTCGATGATGAGAGAGCCGGCAGCAATATCCCACTCCCAGCTGGGCCTTAATGTAAGCATGGCGTCAAATCTGCCCACTCCGACAAGGCACATGCGGTAGGCTAGCGACGAGCGGAAATGCTGGTCGCACTCCGGTGGGGTGCCGTTTTTCCAGAACTTCGGTTGCCAGTTCGGCTTGGCCGCGAGGACGGATGGAATACCGACGCGGTCGCGGATCGAGAGACGCTCGCCGTTCAGGAAAGCACCCGTGCCGCGGCCTGCGGCGTACATCTGGTTGCGGATCGGCAGGAACACGACGGCAGCGGTGATTTTGCCGTCCGTCGCGATCGCGATGCTGTGCGCCCAATCGCGCGAGCCGTTAATGAAGGCGCGTGTGCCGTCGATCGGATCGATGATGAACTGATGCTTGGTCGACAGGCGTTCAGCGTTGTCTTCGGTTTCCTCCGACAGCCAGCCGTAGTCGGGGCGCGCGCTGCGGAGCTTTTCGCGCAGCATGTGATCGACCGCGTAGTCGGCCTCGGTCACGGGGCCTGCGTCATCGGGTTTATGCCAGACCTGCGGATCGGCGGTGTAATATCCGCTCGCGATTTCGCCGGCCTCGTTCGCGGCCTCGATCAGGAGATCAAGATCACTCGCCGGCAAGGGTCAGCCCCTCGACCAGAAGCGACGGGATCACGCGGCTGAGGTAGGTGCGCGCATCGTTCGCTGGTGTGATCTTTTTCAGCATCTCGATCAGGTTGCCCGCCACGGTCACTTCGTTGACGGGATAGGCGATCTCGCCGTTTTCGATCCAGAAGCCCGACGCCCCGCGCGAATAGTCACCCGTGTTCGGGTTAATCGTCGCACCGATGAACGAGTTGATGAGGAAACCTGTGCCGATCTCTTTCATCAAGTCTTCGCGGGACTTGGTGCCTTGGGTCAGTTCAAGGTTCGTCACGCTCGGCGACGGCGGGGCGGAGGTGCCGCGCGCTGCGGAGCCGGTGCTTTCGAGGCCCAGCTTGCGCGCGTTGGCGAGGTCCAGCGTCCAGTTCTGGAGAACACCGTTTTCAACAATGGCGCGCTTGCGGGTCGGCAGACCTTCGGCGTCGAACATCTTGGAGCCGGAAATACGCGAACGGTGCGGGTTCTCGATCAGCGAGATACCGTCCGGCAGCACTTGCTGGTCCAGCAATTTGCGTGCCCAAGACGAGCCGCGGGCGATCATCGCGCCATTGGTAGCGGAGAGCAGGTGGCCGATCAGTGTCGAGGACACGCGTTCGTCGATGATGACAGGATAGGCGCCCGTTTTGACGCGGCGCGGGTTCAGCGCGGCAACGGCACGTTCGCCAGCAGTGCGCCCGATATCTTCGGCACTGCGCAGATCGCTACGGAAGATGCGCCCGTCGCCATCAGCGTCGCGCTCCATCTTGCCACCCTTGCCGGCAAGCGCCACGCAGGACATGCCGATATCGCTGCGGCGATAGCCACCCGAGAAACCATTGGTCGCGGCGAGGTGCAGAGCGCGGTTGCTGTATCCGGCAGAAGCAGAGATGACCTGCTCGACACCGGCGACCGAAAGGCCGGCGGCTTCGGCGCGTTGGGCCATGTCTTGCAGTTCGGCGGGGGCGGGCTCTTCGGACGGGTCAAAAAGTTCGAGTCCAGAGCTGTCAATCTCTGTCGCGAGCTGCGCGGGATCGGCGAGGCCGCAATACGGGTCTTCGGGTGCAAGGCGGGCCATCTGAACGGCACGCTCCGCCACGGTTTTCAGCGCATCGCTACGGGTGTCAGAGGTGGACACGCAAGCCTGACGGTTGCCGACGAAGACGCGCACGCCGATATCGACGCCTTCTGACCGTTCGGCGTTTTCAAGCGCGCCTGCGCGGACGTCGATTGTCATGGAGGTGCCGTCAACGGCGAGCGCATCAGCAGCGTCCGCGCCGGACTGGCGGGCATAGTCGAGAAGTTCGTGGGTCAGGTCGGCCAGAGTGCGTGTCATGCAAGATCCTTTCGGTCTCGCATGAGGTAGCTCTCCGGCCGACCTATCGCAAGTGTTCGATCAGAACGGCATGCCGTTCAGGGTGAAGCCTTCCGGAGTGAGCTCGATATCACCGACGAAGCGATCTTCGATACCGTCCTGCGGTTCCTGACGCAGGAACGCGCCCAGCATCATGCCTGCATTCGGCGGCACCATGCCGGTGCTTTCGAGGCGGGACAGCAGTTGGTTGATGTTGGCCACGACGACCTGAGCGGTGCCGGTCACGCTGAAGGGCATACCTGTCATCGGGTCCATCATATCGGTAAATTCGAAATCGCCTTCGGCCGTTGCCATTGCGCCCAGCAGACCAAGGTCGAGCGAATTGACGGATACGCTCTGCACGGTGACGGGCGTATCTTCGAGGCCCATCATCGTTTCGATATCCAGCAGATCCTGCATCACGGTCATCTCGCCGCTGATATCGACGACGAGGTGGTTTTCGCCCTCGGTCACGTCAAAGCCCATCAGCATTTCCTGCGGCTCGAACGAGGTGATCGCGAAGGACGGAACGTCGATTGCAAGCGAGAATTCCTGCGGATCTTCGGCTGCCATGAGCGGAGCGGCCATTTCCATGGTCGACGGCTCTGAAGTCAGCGACACATCGAACGGCATACCGTTCATATCGCCAGCGATATCTGCAACGGAACCGCCGAAGCCCATATCCAGCGAGAGACCATTCTCACCAAAGCCAAAGCTTGTGGTGGAGTTAACAGTTTCACCGTTGGCTTCGATGCTTACTGAGGAGGCCTCCGAGTACTCGGTTGCTTCGGATGTAAAGGTCATTGACTGCGAGCTAGTTACTTTTTCGGACTTGCTGGACATATCGACCGAAAGGCCCGCGCGGATCGACGCCGCAACGTTCATCAAGTCCAGCGGCTGACGCGGAAGCTGGACGATGTAGTCGACTGTCGAATTTTCGTTCGCTGTATAGGCCGTCTTATCGCTGCCCCCTCCGATATTTTGGGACGTCGTCTCAACCATCGCAGCCGTGGAGCTGCCGTTCTGGATGATCATGTCACCGAGCGATACTGTGGTGGTCTGCGAGCCGTCGGTCATGATGACGTGATAGGTCGAAACGATGTCCGAAACATCTTCGCCCATCGAGTCGAGAGCCGCCATATCGGACATATCCGACATCGCTTCGATGCTGTCATAGGTACGCTCGATCTGCATCTGGTCGGGATCGCCGGTCACGTGGTCGCGCATGTTTGACATGCTGACGGTGAACGGCGTGACCAGTTCGTCGGCACCTTCTTCGGGCGGCGTGATGGTAAGCTGGCCGTCCATCGTCTCGCCATAGACGACGTCGAGCTCACCATCGCTTGCGGTGATGGTGAGAGTCGGAACGGTCATTGTGAACGCACCGAAATCCATCGGCAGGGTCATCACGAGATTGAGGTTCTCGACCGTGGTGACATCGCCGTCCGCGCTGACGTCCGATGTCACTTTGAACCCAGACGCGTTCGCGACCTCGGTGATCATGTTCAGGTAATCGTCTGCAGTGACGTCTGCGAGCGCGGGTACGGGAACAACTGCCGCGACCAGCGCGAGACTGCGGGGGGAAAGTTTGCTAAACACGATAGACCTTTCAAGACAGGATTTTGCCCCGCGTGAAAGCGGGGCTCTGGATATTATTTAATACGTTGGCCGTTCAGGGCGACTTCGCCAGCTTCATTTATCTCGAGAGTTGTTTCAAGCTGATCGTCCCCTGTGGCGCGGGTGAACATGCCCATCATCATGCGGGCGCCCATCAGTTCGTCCTCAATCGGCAGGCCCATCGTCTGAAGCGTATCCATCAAGGTATTGATGCCCGTCGCGCGCAGCGAAGCGGACCCTTGCGGGCGCGGCATGCCGTCAAACGACTCCATGTCGCTGTAGTCGAAGGTCATCGCGCCTTCGCCGGTAATCTTGGCGCCGACCGCTTCGACGTTCAGCTTTTCGATATTCATTTCGGTCACTTGGCCGGTTTCCTCGACCATGCCCATCATGATGTCGAAAGCGCTGGGCATGAGGATCATGCCGCTGGTGCCGAATTGCAGGGTGACGGGGTCATGCGGCAGCATTCCCATCGGGTCGACCATGCTCCACGCGACCTCCCCAGTGTTGACCTGTTCGAGGTCTATATCGACGCTGAAAGGCATGACCTCGCTCGCACCGGACATCGTAGGCAAAGGCGTTTCGATGCCGAAGCCGATGGTCTTGGCGGAAAGCTCGACGGGAAGCGGCACATCAACGATCTGCCCCATGATCGCCAGATCATTCGCGTTCATGGTCATGCTGATGCGCTGCGTGCTGCCCGCCATGCCGAAGTCGAAAGCACCCAGCTCGCCCGACATCATGCCGGTGTCACCGTAGTCGTCCCACTGCACGATCATTGCCGTGCGGTTCAGGCTGTAGTTGGCGGCAAAGGCGAGTCCGTCGATCGAGTAGGGGTCGAAGTTCGGCTCTTCCATGACGCTCAAGTCGGTCGGCAGGGTGGCCGAGCCGTTCATGCGGGTGCCGTCGGACTGCAAGCTGACGTCCACCATCGAATAGCCGCTGTCATAGCCAAACGCGAGGTCCATGCCGCCGAAACCGAAGTCATAGGTCCAGTCGGTGATATCGCCGCGCGGGCTGGTGCTGTAGCTGCTGCTGAGGTCACGCATATTGAGGTTGAAGTCCGCGTCACCCGGTTCGCCGCGGTCCATCATCTCCAGCAGGGTCAGATTATAGCTCGCTGCTTCATAGGAGAAATTGATGAGGTCGGGCTCTCCGCTGGCGGTCATATTCAGCCCGCTCGTGGTGGCGCCAAGCAGCGCGTAGTCCATTTCGGGATCAAGCGAATTACCGAAATAAACGGTCGAGTCCGGCGACATATCGATCCGCACCGTGCCGTCGCCTTGCTCGACGAACTCCATGTAGGGGTAGTGGGTGCGAAGTAGGATGTCGCCGTCATCGTAGATGATATCGAGGTCCATCACCGAAACCTGACCACCGCCTTCGGACAGATTACCCGTACCAAATTCAAGCTCCGGAATGGCGTCGAAATTGGATTGGAAGGCTTGCCATACCTGATCGGCAGTCACGTCGGCGCTCGCGCCGGTCGCCGTAAGAAGGGCTGCGGTCGCGGCGGTTGCGCGGAAATTCCAAATCGTTTTCATCGTCTGTCCTTTCAGGTAACGCTACGGAAAGGTTCGACCCCGCGCCTTCTTCGGTCAAGGTGAGGAAATCATCCATTCGGATATAAATTGAACTTTAAAACCAAGATGATGCGGAATTGTGAAATGGATCTGAACGGAAAAGTTGTAGTCATCACAGGGGCTAGTCGCGGTATTGGTGAGGCTGCCGCCCGCGCGTTCGTCGCCGCTGGAGCCAAGGTCGCTCTGCTGGCGCGTAGCGAGGACCGCATCGCCGATCTGGCTGGCGAGCTGGGCGAGAACTCCCTCGCGATCCCCTGCGACGTTTGCCGATTCTGGGAAGTGCAGGAGGCGATTGCCGCCACCGCCGAGCGCTGGGGAACGGTCGATATTCTCATCAACAACGCTGGCATGATCGAACCGATGGCCCGCCTTGAGGAAACCGATCCCGAAGACTGGGGGCGTGCGATCGATGTGAACCTCAAGGGTGTTTATAACGGAACCCGCGTTGTGCTGCCGCTGATGGTCGCTGCGGGGGGCGGCACAATTATCAACATCTCGTCCGGCGCCGCGCATAACGCTTACGAACACTGGTCGGCCTACTGCACCTCGAAAGCAGGCGTCTACATGATGACCCGCCAAGTTCATCTGGAGAACGGTGCGCAAGGCGTCCGCTCGCTGGGCCTGTCGCCGGGAACGGTGGCCACGCAGATGCAGAAGGAGATCAAAGCGTCGGGCCGTGGCCGTGTGGCCGAGCTCGAATGGAGCGACCACATTCCGCCAGAATGGCCGGCGAAGGCATTGCTTTGGATGTGCGGCTCCGACGCAGACGCCTACCTCGGACAGGATGTCAGCCTGCGCGAAGACAGCATCCGCAAAGCCATCGGTGTCGCATGATCCGGCTCGAAAAGGACGGGGACCTTTGGCTCGTTACGATTGACCGGCCCGAAAAAGCGAACTCGCTGACCGCCGACATGCTTTCCCGTCTGATCGAGATCGCAAAGGACGCGGACGCGGCAAAGGTGCTGGTTATCACCGGCAACGGGAAGGTGTTTAGCGCCGGTGCCGACCTTGATGAGGCGCGCGCCGGTCTGGCGACCAGTCCGTTGTGGGAAGAGCTATCGGGCACCATCGCGGCGCTGCCGTGTCTGACCATCGCCGCCCTGAATGGCACGCTCGCCGGCGGTGCATTTGGTATGGCGCTGGCATGTGATATGCGGATTTCGGTGTCGACAGCGAAGTTCTTCTATCCGGTGATGAAGCTTGGGTTTCTGCCGCAGCCGTCCGATCCTGTACGGATGACGCAACTCATCGGCCCCTCACGGGCCAAGATGATCCTGATGGGAGGACAAAAGATCGCTGCTGACGAAGCGCTAAACTACGGGCTGGTGGACCGGTTGGTGGCTGGCGATCTGTTGGCTGCAGCACGCGATATCGCAGCAGACGCCCTCAGTGCTACGCCCGAACATATCGCAGGCATCAAAGCCCTGATCCGCTAGCGCTTTTTCGGCACGCGCGAGATAAATGACGGTGGGCGCTTTGCGACCCAGTTCGCGAATTTGGCAAGGCGCGGGTGGCTGCGCAGCGCCTCGGGCGTGTTGAAGTTCCTTGCCAGCTCGGCCTCTGACAGTGCCGCGTGGATTTCTTTGTGGCAGATGTGGTGGAGCAGCACGGTCGGCCCGTTCTTTCCACCTTTGAGCTTCGGGATCAGGTGATGAAGGCTCTGCGGCACATCCGGTGGAATGGGGCGCCCACAAAGCACGCAGGTTGGATCGTCTGACATCGCGTGATACCGCCTTTCGAGGAAAGAGATGGCACGGAGCAGTCGTTTGGCAAAGGCAGTTGTGATCGGAGCGGGACCCGCAGGGCTGATGGCTGCCGAAATGCTCGGCG
Source organism: Marivivens aquimaris (assembly GCF_015220045.1). Classification (NCBI taxonomy): domain Bacteria; kingdom Pseudomonadati; phylum Pseudomonadota; class Alphaproteobacteria; order Rhodobacterales; family Paracoccaceae; genus Marivivens; species Marivivens aquimaris. The sequence continues at coordinate 2,915,684 of NZ_JADBGB010000001.1, forward strand.
CCGCCGGTCACGACGTTCTGGTCGCCGACCAGATGCCGTCGCCCGCGCGAAAGTTCCTGATGGCCGGCAAGAGCGGGCTGAACATCACCAACGCAGGCGACGGGTTTGCGGCGGCGTTCGGCGATATGCCCGAGGCGTTGAAAGCCGCGCTGGACGATTTCGGCGCGCGAGACGTGACCGACTGGGTCGAGGGGCTGGGGCAGGAGACTTTCGTCGGATCGACCGGCCGCGTGTTTCCGACGGTGATGAAAGCATCTCCGCTGCTGCGCGCTTGGCTGGCGCGGCTGGGCGACTACGGCGTCGAACTGAAAACCCGTTGGCGTTGGACGGGTTTCGCGGATGGAGCCATGCTGTTCGAAACGCCCGACGGCATGGTCGAAGTGGCTGCCGACGTCATTATCCTCGCGATGGGCGGGGCGAGTTGGAAGCGGCTCGGGTCAGATGGCGAGTGGGCGAAGGCGTTTGCAGGCGACTGCGCGCCCTTTAAGCCCGCGAATATGGGGTTCGTCGTGGACTGGTCCGATCACATGACGCCGTTCTTCGGGCAGCCTGTCAAAGGATGCGGTCTGATCGTCGACGGCCAGACGACCCGTGGCGAGTTCGTCATTTCCCAGCGCGGGATCGAGGGCGGCGGGATCTATACGGTGTCCCGCCAGATGCGTGAGGGCGCGACGCTTTACCTCGATCTGCTGCCGGCTCAGACAATTGCTGCCGTCCGCGCCAAACTTTCCAAGCGCGGCAAGGCCAGCCTGACCAACCATCTGCGGAAGGCGCTGAAGCTCGACGGTGTCAAAATCGCTCTGCTGAACGAATTCGGGCGCCCGTTCCCCGATGACTTGGCGTCTCTGCTCAAGGCTCTCCCCATCAAGCACACTGGCCCGCGACCGATGGACGAGGCGATCTCCGTCGCTGGTGGATTGCGTTTCGATGCCCTGACCGATGATCTGATGCTTCGAAAAATGCCTAGTGTCTTCGCTGCTGGCGAGATGCTTGACTGGGAGGCACCGACAGGCGGCTACCTTCTCACGGCCTGCCTCGCGACGGGGCGCAAGGCAGGGCTCGCCGCTGCCGATTACGCAACCCGTTTGAAGCAGGGCGGCGTGTAGCCGAATTTCGCGATGTCGTTGGCGTAGCGTTCCGAGATTATCTTGCGGGCAACGCGGGTCATGATGCCCGGTGTGACCCGCCTAATGTCATCCATCGCAGGCAGGTTCGCGGGCGGCAGGCCACTTTCGACAAATATGCGTGTAATCTCGCTCTGCGCATCTTCGGCCTTGATCACAAAGCGGACTTTGCCGCCGGTCCAATTGTCGATGGACCAAGTCCCGCACTGCCGCCAACGCGCATGAGGCGCACCGCCGCCGCCGCGTCCTTCGGTGTAGGTGCCATTGAGCCAAGTGACGAAATGCGGCGGGGCCAGACCTGCGGATTGGCGAAACCTCCACAAGCGATCGGTCTTTTTGATCCGCTCATAAAGCGCAGGAAGCCGCGTGAACGGATCGCGGATACAGGTGATGCTGACGTATTCGTTGTAGGGCAGGCCTTTCATCTCCATCGTTTGGGCGACTTCGGCGGGCGGCATGTACGTATAGAACGGATGGCGCGGTGTGCGCAGGTGATATGGCTGAACGACCTCGTCCTGCATGAAGGCCAGCGCGTCGCGTATCCGAGACGATCCGGTCAGCGGATTGTTGTAGAGGATGAACTTAAACCTATGAGAAATAATCATTACCTGTCCGCACATTTTGTCCCTGTGCACGGCAAGCTACGATTGAAAACTTAAGAAAGCGCAAATCCGCCGATGCGAACATGCAACCTTTCGATGCCAACTGCGCCTTTGGTTTTGAAAAGTGACATCATTAGCCCTAGAAAGATGCTGAACTAGTGAAAAGGCGCCGATTTCGATGAAGAACCGCTATTATCTCTGGCTCGGTGTGAGCGCGACAGCCATCGCGACCATCGCCGCAGCCCAAGAGACGCCGCATTACTCGCTTTACGGTACTCCGGGCCTGATCGAAATGCCGAGCGCGTTTTCGGCTCCCGATGCCGAAATCGGGCTTTCGTACAACAGTTTCGAGCTGCAACAGCGCGGCACGCTGACATTCCAGATCACGCCGCGTCTGAGCGGTAGCTTCCGCTACACGCACTTCGACAACTATACCGGCAACGGTGTGGACGACACTTACGACCGCAGCTTTGACTTCCAGTATCGCCTGTTGGACGAGAGCGAATGGATGCCTGCCGTGGCCGTTGGTCTGCGCGACTTTGCCGGTACGGGCCTGCTGACCTCGGAATACGTGGTCGCCAGTAAGCATCTGACTGACGACATCAACGTCACCGGCGGCGTCGGCTGGGGCCGTCTGGGGTCTTACAATGGTGTCAGCGGTTTTGCTGAACGTCCCGCGAACGACTATGAAAATGGCGGCGTGCCTGCGTGGGATCAGTACTTCCGCGGTGACATGGCTGCATTCGGCGGTGTCGAATGGCAGATCACGCCGCAGTTCGCGATGGTCGCCGAATATTCGTCGGATGCCTACACGCGTGAAACCGATAACGGCAGTTTCGAGCATAACAGCCCGTTCAACTTCGGTGTGACCTACACGCCGACCGACCGCATCGCGATCAGCGCCTATTCGCTTTACGGTACCGATGTGGGCCTATCGTTCACCACGACGCTGAACCCCAAATACCGCGCAACGGTGGGCGGCGCTGATCCGGCCCCGCTTCCGGTGCGCGTACGTCCGGCAGGCAGCCAGAACGAGGTCTGGGCACGCACGCCCGAGGTCGAGAGCGCTTTGCGCACCGCTGTGACCCAAGCACTGGCCGCTGACGGCATCGTCGTTGATTCGATGTCCTTCACCGACGATCAGGTCCGCATCCGCTACACTAACAACAAATACCGCGCCGAAGTGCAGGCTGTCGGCCACGTTGCACGTACGCTGACCCAAGCCATGCCGAACGGGATCGACGATTTCCTGATCGAGCCAATGCGCAATGGTATTCCGATTTCGGCGACGCTGATCCACCGCTCCGACCTTGAACAGTTCGAGACCTCGGCGGATGGCACCGCTGAAATCTACCGCCGCTCGCTGACGACTGCCGCCGGACCGCGCGGCGATCTCGTTGATGCGCCGCAGACCGAGGATCGCTTCACTTGGGGCATCGTGCCCTACGGAGAAGTCATCCTGTTCGACAGCCAAAACCCCGGCTCGTTCGAAGCAGGCTTGCAGGCATCGTTCGAATACAAGATCGAGCCGAACCTCGTTCTGGCCGGTTCGGTCAAAAAGAGCGTCTACGATAACCGTGACCAGCTTGGCACAATCAAGCCGTCGACCCTTCAGCCGGTCCGCCGTAACGCGCCGATCTATGCCGAAGAAGGCGATGGCGGCATCGAACGCCTCTCGTTGAGCTGGTACGGCCACCCGAGCGCTGACCTCTATAGTCGCGTAACCCTCGGTTACATCGAGCAAATGCACGGCGGCGTCTCGACCGAGCTGCTCTGGCATCCGCTGGAAAGCCGTTTGGCGCTGGGCGCAGAACTCAACTACACCGCGCAACGTGATTACGATCAGGGCTTCGGTTTCCAAGACTACGAAGTCCTGTCGGGCCACATGTCTGCCTATTACGAGTTTGACCAAGGCTTCCACGCCACCGTCCACGCTGGCCGCTATCTGGCTGGTGACTGGGGTGCGACCGTCGCTTTGGACCGCGAGTTCGACAACGGTTGGAAGATCGGCGCATACGCGACGCTCACCGACGTGCCTTTCGACGACTTCGGCGAAGGCTCGTTCGACAAGGGCATCCGCGTGACGATTCCGTTTGACTGGATCACCGGTCAGCCGTCGCGCCTCGAAAACAACACGACGCTTAGCTCGCTGACCCGTGACGGCGGTGCGCGCCTCGACGTGCAGGATCGCCTCTACGAGGTCGTCCGTGACGGCGATATCACTTCTTATGACGCTTCCTGGGGACGGTTCTGGCGATGAAATTGACTAAACTCGCTTTCGCGGCTCTTGCCGCACTCGCCGCCTGTGGCCCGATGGGTGAAAACAGTGGTGCCGGAAACTTTGTCAAAGGGGTGCAGGGGCTCGCATCTTCGCTGATCTCTGGCCCGGCAGAGCCGGTCGAAGTCGCTCCGCTGTCGCGAGAGCAACTCGCTGCGACCGGTGTCCCGATGATGGTCATGGTCCTGCCGTCCCGCAACGCTACGGCCGCCATGGCGCAAATCAGTGACGCCGGTGGGCGCAAGACGTGGATGTCGCCTGACGGCATCTCTGTCACCACGCAGGACGGTATCGTCGTCGCCACGCGCGGCCTCGGTGATGACCTGATGGGTGCGGATGTCGACGGCGTGCTTTCGGCAATCAGAAACGGCGGCACCGTGCAGCGCACCCACGCGTTCCTGAGCGGTGAAGACCAGATTATCCGCCCGACGCTGACCTGCACCTACAAAAAAGATGCAGATCAGACGATCACGATTCTCGGCCAAAACATCGCGACGACGCGGATGGCCGAAGACTGCGAAAACGCACAGATCGCTTTCAAAAACTACTATTGGTTAGCTAATTCGGGAGAAATTGTCCAAACGCAGCAGTGGATCTCGTATGGGGTTGGCCATTTGGCAACACAACGCCCATGAAAGAAATAATGCAGATAGTGCTGGAAACTTATTCTTGAGTTTCTAGTTCTTTCTGAGTACCCAAATCCTTGAGCGTCAAAATTCTATTGGAGAATAATCATGCGCAAAATCGTACTCGCTTCGGCTCTCGCCCTCACCGCTGCTACCGCTGCTAACGCTGGTGGTATGAACCCGCCGGCAGAAGTTCCGGAAGTCACCGTTGTTCCGGCACCGGCTCCGGCTGGCTCGCTCGGTTCGCTGGGTGGTTCGTCGGCTCTGATCGTTGCCGGCATCCTGGCAGCTCTCGTTGCTGCAGCTGGCTCGGGCTCCTAATAAGTCTTTCGGCTTCGGCCGATACGCAAAGGGCGGACTTTGGTCCGCCCTTTGTCATTTCCGGAGGGTTCATTGCTCTACTCTTTGTTCGAGCGTGTTTTTGCGACGGTCCTATTTGTTCTGACGCTTCCGATCCTCGCGATCGTGGCCCTGCTGATCAGGCTCGATAGCGCGGGCTCTCCGATTTTCCGCCAGACCCGTGTGGGTCAGTCGGAAACCACATTTACTCTCTACAAACTCCGCACGATGAAGATCGGCACGATCAATGCCGGATCGCATCAGGTGTCCGACGCGCAAGTCACCGCACTTGGCAAGCAACTGCGCCGCTTCAAATTGGACGAGCTCCCGCAGCTGTGGAACGTTGTCAGAGGCGATATGCGGCTCGTAGGGCCGCGACCTTGTCTTCCAACGCAGTCTGACGTGATTGAGGCCAGACGACGCTCTGGCGTGCTGCATATCAAGCCTGGGATCACCGGATTGGCGCAAGTGCGGAATATCGACATGTCCACGCCCGACAAACTGGCCGAAGCCGATGCGGAATACGCAAGGAATCGCACCGCGAAGGGTGATCTTCAGCTTCTCGCGGCGACATTCGGCGGCAAAGGCCGCGGCGACGCCGTCAAAGGTTGAGATATTTCAACGTATCAGGCATCCGCGCCTCAGGGCTCCAGTGCCAATCGTCGAATGCTTGACGGTCATAGCGCACCGGCACAGCATCGAGAGCGCTTCGGATCAGCGCTGATTTCCCCGTAGAGGCGCCTGCAAGCCGCAGGAGGGGCGTCGGCACCGGAAGCAGGCGCGCAGACTGGCGGGTGGCCGCTGCGATAGCCTCACAGACCTGTTTCGTGGAGAGCTGAACGCCGTCATGCGGCTCTGGCGTGGAGAGGTTATTCAATGTCCAATCGCTCTCTGTCGCCGTCACTAATGCGTTCATAAAGCTCTCGAAGTTCTGGGCTGCCAGATAGGGGCGCGGGGTATTCGCACAGCCAAGCGGCAGCGGCATCCCCTTTTTCACCAGTTTTGCCAGCGCGGCGAGCGGCCCTTGGCTCCCGGGACCATAGATCGCAGGCGGACGGACGAATACGCATTTGGTCCAAGCGGGCAGAAAGGCCCTCGCGGCGTGTTCGGAGGCCAGTTTCTCGATCCCATATCGCGACGCTTTGGTCGGGTCGATTTCAGCCTGCGAGGCAGCGATGGATGAAATGAAGATCAGACGCTTCGTGCCGCCAAGCGCGATGTTGCGTGCCAGTTTGACGTTCACCGACTCATCGAGCGGCAGGCGCGGATCGCTGGGCGTAACCTCGCCAGCGCAATGAACGACGAAATCGAAGCCACGCGTGTCCAGCGGCGATTCCGAGAGGTCATGCCGGATCTTGCGCGTGTTCGCGTGGGCGCTCTGTTCTGAACCGGGGCGGACGAGGGATGTGACGCGGTGACCGCTCCGGACCAACCTGCGACTGACGCGACCGCCTACAAAACCGCTCGCACCTGTCACAAGTATTTCCAGAGTCATCGCCGTGCCATCATTGCTAGTCTTACGAGTGTTCTTTCGACCAAGGCGGTCAGCGGGACTTTCGATCCCGACCGCAAGGTCATGTCAGTGGCAACCAAATCACTCAGTGCTCGTTCAAGCTTGTCGCGTCCCCACGAACCGGCCTGACGTACAATCGCGTCGCGGCGCGGGCCGAACGCTGGTGGGCGAAGCCGTCCTACGCCTGCTGCAGGGCCGCCCGGATCGGACGCGGCGGTATGCAAGCGGCGGAAGTGTTGGATCGCACCGATACACAACCCTACGGGTTGCACGCCTTGGGCATAGAGCCTGCGGAGGATGGGTGCAATCTCTCCGACCTTCCCATCTGCAACGATATTCAACAAATCGTCCAATCCTGCCTCGGCAGAGCGCGGACGGCAGGCGTCGACATCCTCGACTGTGACCGGCGAGGTGTCCTGATATTTATAGAGACCCAGTTTTTCGAGTGTCTGGCGGAAGTCGCCCGGATCAATCTGGCGCGACAGGCCGACGATGGCATCCATCGCATCGCGGCTGACGTTCGTGAGGCCTGCAGCAGCGATAAGCTGGTCGATTTCCTCGCGTCCCGGCGGGTCGTCGTAGATCCCGATTGAGACGGTGCTGCGGTGGCCTTCGAACAGCTTGCGCAGCGCGGACTTTGCCGTCAGTTGGCCAGCCGTCACGACGATCTGCGCGTCACCGTCGCGCCATTCTTCGAGCGCGGTTTTAAAGGTGTCTGCCAACCCGTCGGTCGCGTCCTCGATGAAGGTCACGCGATGACCTGGGAAGAAGCTGATCGCCTTGATCGAATCGAGCAGCGCCGCGCTGTCCTTGCGCAGTTCAGCGCCGGACATGCGGGTCAGACGCATTTCCTCGTCACCTTTCGGACCGACGAGCGCGTCGATGACCTCTTTCCGGCGGGTCGCCACGCGCATTCCGTCAGAGCCGTAAATCAGGATGCCTGCACGTGCTGGATCGGGCTTACGGAAAAAAGCAAGGGCGTCGCGGGGGCTCAGCTTCATCGGTCAGAGGGACGCGGCTGCAGCCATGACGCGCGCGATGACCTGATCTGCTAGCGCAACGGCGAGGCGGTCGTACGCGTCGTCTTCTGCGGCACGGATCGCAACAATGCTGCCGGTGGTCGAATAGCCGGTGAAGTTATCGACGATGCCGCTGTCGATCACGGTGCCGTCTTCGGCGGTGAGCGAATAGGTCGCCTCGCCAATGACCGTCACGCGGGTCGATTTGTCATTCTGGTCGATAGCGACGTTGTTTTCGGTGATGGAGGTGTTCACCGTCAGCGCATAGGTCGGGGCGCTTGATTGGCCCAAACGACGCGTCAGGCGTTGCGCTATGCGATACCCCACGACCGAATCGTCGGTGATGTAGGCGGTGTGATCGCGGAATGCCGAAGCCATTCCGCGATCACCATAAACGGGTTCGAAACCGCAGCCCGCGAGAACCGTCAGCCCCAGAAGAGCGGTGCGGCGGGTAACGCGGGCATTTGGTTTAGACGACAACGTTCACAATCCTGCCGGGGACAACAATCAGTTTTTTCGGCGCGGACCCATCGAGCGCCTTGGCGACAACATCATGCTCAAGGACGAGCTTTTCAACCTCTTCCTTCGGCATGTCCTTGGGTACGCTGATTTCAGCGCGGCGCTTGCCGTTGATCTGAATCGGCATGGTGACGCTGTCTTCGACAAGCAGCTTTTCGTCAGCCACCGGCCACGCAGCGGAGGTGATGAGACCTTCGCCGCCAAGCAGGCTCCAAAGCTCTTCGGACAGGTGCGGCGTCATCGGGGACATCAGCTGCGCCAGAATGCGCGCTGCTTCTTTCTTGGCCTTACCGCCTGCCTGCGATTTTTGCAGGGTGCTGGTGAAGGCGTAGAGTTTCGCGATCGCGGCGTTAAAGCCGAAGGAGTCAATGTTCGAGGTGATTTCCTGAATGGCCTTGTGAGCGGCCTTCAGAAGATCCTCGTCACCTTTGCCTGCGGCATCGTCCATCTCTGCGATCTCGGCGCAGATACGGTAAACGCGGGCGAGGTGCTTTGCAGCCGCTTCGGCACCCGAAGCAGTCCACTCGACGTCACGCTCCGGCGGCGAATCGGACAGGACGAACCAACGCGCGGTATCTGCGCCATACGACGAGATGATGTTCAGCGGATCGACGACGTTGTTCTTCGACTTCGACATCTTGGTCGAAGGCTCAACGATGATCTTCTCGTTGGTTTCGGTCAGCCAGTGGTTCCCTTCGGCGTCAGAGCTGACCTCCTTGGGGTAATGATACATTTTTCGTCCGCCAGCGAGGGTGCGCTCTGCGTTGACGTAGGCGGCGTGCGTGACCATGCCCTGCGTGAACAGTGCATTGAACGGCTCGCGCGCGGTGTCTGGCAGGTGGCCGGTCACGTTCATCGCGCGGGCGAAGAAACGCGAATACAGCAGGTGCAGAATCGCGTGTTCGATGCCGCCGATGTACTGATCGACGTTCATCCAGTAATCAGCGTCTGCCTCAACGGTCGGCGTGTCGGCGCGCGGCGCGGTGAAGCGGGCGTAGTACCACGACGAATCCACAAAGGTATCCATCGTATCGGTTTCACGCTTGGCAGGCTTGCCGCAGCTCGGGCAGGCGCAATCGCGCCACGTCGGGTGACGGTCGAGCGGGTTACCAGGAACGTCGAAGCTGACATCGTCAGGCAGGCGGACCGGCAGGTTCTCTTTCTTCTCGGGTACGACACCGCAGTCGGCGCAATGCACGACGGGGATCGGACAACCCCAATAGCGCTGACGCGACAGGCCCCAGTCACGCAGGCGGAACTTGGTGACGCCTTTGCCCCAGCCTTCGGCCTCGGCTTTGTCGATGGCGGTGTTCACGCCATCGTCGCCGGTCTGAACTTCGGCACCTGCAAAGCCGCGAATGTAGCGGACCTTTTCCGACTTCATCGGGACGAAGGCTTCGGTCAGAGTTTCCTCTTCGGTGCCCTCGGCGATGAAGACCGGCTTGATCGGCAGGTCGTATTTGGTCGCGAAATCAAAATCGCGCTGGTCGTGGGCAGGGCAGCCGAAAATGGCGCCGGTACCATAGTCCATCAGAATGAAGTTCGCGATCCAGACGGGCAGTTCCCAGTTCGGATCAAGCGGGTGCTTCACGCGCAGACCAGTGTCGAAGCCGAGCTTTTCGGCTTTTTCCAGAGCCTCTTCGGTGGTGCCACCCTTACGGCACTGAGCGACGAACTCTGCAATTTCGGGGTTCGATGCTTCGAGGTCTTTGGCAATCGGGTGATCAGGCGAAATGCCGACGAACGATGCGCCCATCAGGGTGTCCGGACGGGTGGTGTAGACGGTGATCGGCTCGCCCGCGTCGGTGCGTTCAAAGCCGAATTCTAGACCGCGCGATTTGCCGATCCAGTTTGCCTGCATCAGTTTGACCTTGGCGGGCCAGTTATCCAGAGTGTCGATGGATTCCAGCAGGTCTTCGGCCATGTCGGAAATCTTGAAGAACCACTGCACCAGTTCCTTGCGCTCGACCAACGCGCCGGAGCGCCAACCGCGACCGTCTTCGACCTGCTCGTTGGCCAGAACGGTCATATCGACGGGGTCCCAGTTCACCACGGCGTTCTTGCGGTAGACCAGTTCCTTGTCGAGCATGTCGATGAACAGCGCCTGCTGCTGGGCGTAGTATTCGGGATCGCAGGTCGCGAATTCACGGCTCCAGTCGATTGACAGACCGAGCGGCTTCATCTGACCGCGCATGTCGGCGATGTTCTTGTAGGTCCAGTCCTTGGGGTGACCGCCCGAAGCCATCGCAGCGTTTTCCGCAGGCATACCGAAGGCGTCCCAGCCCATCGGGTGCAGCACGTTGTGGCCGGTCGACATTTTGTAGCGCGCGACCACGTCACCCATGGTGTAGTTGCGGACGTGACCCATGTGGATACGGCCCGACGGATACGGGAACATCTCGAGTACGTAGTACTTCGGCTTCGATTCATCGCGCTTTGCGGTGAAGACGCCGGCCTCTTCCCAGGCGGCTTGCCATTTCTGTTCGATATCTGCGGCGGTGTAGCTGGACATAGTCTGGTCCTTTGGGACATGGAAACGCCGGGCATTGGGCCCGGCGCGGTACTTACTCGGTTTTATCGGCGGATTCTATAGGCCGCGGTCTTGAATGCGGATCTGGCGCGCGCGAGCAAAAATCGCATCTTCGATGGTGCGCTGGGTCGCAGCGCTGACTGGTCCGGAAGTCGTTTGCAGCGACAGGCTCAGCGAGCGTGCATCAAGCGCAGGATCGGATACGTGGACCGTGGCGCGATAGGCGCGGCTACCACCCGGAGGGGTGCCGTAGCCGAACACGATAACACCCGTGAATGGATCGACGCTTTCAATGGGCAGGAACGACAGGACGTCGAGCGATGCGGCCCAGAGATACCGGTTGACTGCAACGCTTTCAGCGCCGCGGGTGCGTGTGGCCTGAACCGTCGCGGGTTCTGCCGAACGACTGCCGAAGAGGCCCGAAAACGGATTGCTGCCAATGGTCGAGCAAGCGGTAAGGCCCAAAGCCAGCGCGCTGAGTGTGCCAAAACGGATCGTGCGAGAAATAACCGACAAAATTGCCCCCGTGACTTTGCCCATTCGGGTCGAGTTGCCTGAAATGTGTAACCAAGCGAAACACACCTCACAAGGCTTTTGGCGTCATGGGGTTCTGCCAAAAAAAGAAGAGCGGCCCCGAAGGACCGCTCCCTTTTAGTCTAGATCGCGTTCAGATTAGAACGAGAACGAAACTTCGACGGTGGTGCCGACCTGGTAGTCGCCAGCGCCAACTTCGTCGTCTGCGTTGCCGGTGTCGCCAGCGTCAGCGTAGGAAACGAGCAGGGTAGCGTCGCCACCGAGGTCGTACTGACCAGCGACGTAGTATTCGTCATCCTGGTTGTCTTCCATGTACGCACCAGCGTAAACCATCAGACCGTTTGCGAGGTCGTACGAACCGTCGATCGAGGTCTTAGCAACGCCCTGGTCGTCCTGGTAGTCAACGGTCAGCGAAAGCGGGCCGTTCGAGTAAGCAGCAGCAACACCGTAGTTGTCGTCGCCAACCGATTCCGAAACGTAGTAAGCGGTCAGCTTAACCGGGCCTACCGGGTAGGTGACTTTGAGACCGGTCGAGTCCGAGTTTTCGTCTTCTGCGTAAGCGAGAACGAAGTCAGCGCCAGCCATCGAGGTCGAAACCGAGAGACCCATGATTTCGTCGTCGTTGAAGTCGCCAGCTTCTACAGCAACGTCAGCAGCTTCTTCGTATGCAGCTACAACAGTGAACTGGCCGAGAGCAGCTTTAGCAGCAACCGACAGCTGGTCCAGATCGTTGTCAGCGATGGTGTACGAAACCGAAACGTCAACGTCGCCGAAGGTCATGTCACCACGGAGAACAGCCTGGTTGTCAGCTGCGTCATCCCATGCCGAGGTGAAGCCGTCCGACTCCATGTCGCCAGCCGAAACCCAGAGGCTGTCAGCAGCGGTACCGGTGTCACCGTAGTACAGGCCAGCCATGTCCGAGGTCAGCGACAGAACGTAGCCGCCCGAAACCAGGTCTTGACCGGTGTTGTTGTCAGCAACGTCGTAGTCGAACGAAGCAGCAGCGGTCAGGCCGTTGTCCAGTTCCTGCGACAGGGTAACTGCAACGTTTGCGTCCCAGTAGAAACCGTCGTTGTAGCCCAGAGTAGCCGAGCCGGTGTAGTTAACTTCTGCAGCAGCGACGCCAGCGAAGGCGACGATCGAAGCCGAAGCGAGAAGAATCTTTTTCATGGTTTTCCCTCGTGTTTGCATTCCCGAGAATGCCATTGATTAGGCATTGACGTTCTTCTGCTCCCAAAGCCCTTTTGGCTCAAGTAATTTGAAAGTCGTTAATTCGCCTTCGGATGAATTGATGCAAGGATGACACACACATTTCAGGCGCTATGGAGTGGATGACTTGTGCTCGCGCAGGCCCTAAATGTGATCAAAACCCAATGAAGATAGGCAAAATGGAGCATCCGATGGGGCTGGAAGATATCAAGTCGCGGATCACGGCGGCGGAAAAGGAAAGTGGTCGCGCGGCGGGCAGCGTGACGCTGATTGCGGTCTCCAAGGTCCAGCCCAACGAGCGCGTCGAGGCTGTTCTGAATCAGGGGCAGCGCGTCTTCGGAGAGAACAAGGTGCAGGAAGCGCAGGGAAAATGGCCCGACTTCCGTTCGAAGTTCGACGGCGTCGAGCTGCATCTCATCGGGCCACTTCAGAGCAACAAGGTGCGCGCCGCGATGGGAATCGCGGATGCGATCCATTCGGTAGATCGTCCCAAGTTGGCCGAAACGATTGCCCGGATCGCTCAGGAAGAAGGTCATTGTCCCAAGTTGTTCATTCAGGTGAATACGGGCGAGGAACCACAGAAAGCTGGTGTTCTGCCTGCCGAAGTCGACGGCTTTGTCGCGCATTGCCGTGAACTTTCCCTGCCGGTTGTCGGCCTGATGTGCATCCCGCCCGCTGATGAAGATCCAGCGCCGCATTTCGCAATGCTACGCGAGTTTGCCGAGCGGAATGGTCTGGAGGGATTGTCGATGGGGATGAGCGGCGACTTTGAAAAGGCGATTGCCTTCGGGGCGACCCATGTCCGCGTCGGGTCAGCGATCTTCGGAGAGCGTGACTATAGTAAGTAGAGGGGGCGCTGCCCCCGCGCTGACGCGCTCCCCCGGGATATTTGAGGCACAAAGGCAGTCAACGAACGACCAGTCGGGTGCCGAGGCTGATGCGGGAGCTGATCTTGTAGAGGTCTGCCCGTTTGAGCGCGACGCAGCCAGCTGTTGGAAAGACGGCACGGCGCCATTGGTGGATGAAGATGGCCGAACCTTTGCCGGGTTTGGCATCAGGCCAGTTCCAATCAGTCAGCAGAATCAGATCGTAAACCGGTGCCGAGCGGCGGAGCGGTTCGTGGCTGTATTTGTATGGTGCTTTGACGAAGTGATTATAGTCGGATGCGTCCGGATCATCTGACCAGAGGTCACCGAGGCCGATAGGCTCCGCCCACGCGTTTGGTTTTGCGATGCGGTCCGGGCGGTAGAGCAGTCCTATGATGCTGTGGGTCCCGCGCGGTGTTGCCATGTCGCCTTCGCGTTTATCCGAGGTCAGGCCGCCACGTCCGATGGTGCAGGGATACTTGCGCCCCTGAAACCAGAGGCCCGTGGGCGTGAGGGTGAGGTCGTTGTACCTCACAGGAGGTGGCCGGATTTGCTGGCTTTGGTCGCGAGGTAGTGGTGGTTGTGCCTGTTTTCGCCGACCTTGAGTGGGACGCGTTCAGTGACGGCGATACCGTGGTCCTGCATCCGTGCGACCTTGTTCGGGTTGTTGGTTAGTAGACGCACGGACTTGAAGCCCATCTTGCGCAGGATCTCTGCGCCAATGCGGAAGTCCCGTTCGTCGTCTTCGAAACCGAGGCGGTGGTTGGCCTCCACCGTATCAAAGCCCTGATCCTGAAGCGAATAGGCACGCATCTTGTTGGCGAGGCCAATGCCGCGGCCTTCTTGGTTCAGGTAGAGCAGCACGCCAGCGCCGTTCGCACCCATCTGGCCGAGCGCAGCACGGAGTTGCGGGCCGCAGTCGCACTTGAGACTGCCGAGGACGTCACCGGTAAAGCACGCGGAGTGAAGGCGGGCCAGAACGGGCTCGTCGCGGGAAGGATTGCCGATCTCAATCGCGTAGTGCTCTTCGCCGCCGTCTTCAGGGCGGAAGATATGCAAGCGGCCGGCCTCGGATGCCTCAATGGGTACGCGGGCAAAGATAACGGGGTCGATGGGCGAAAGCTCGGTCGTCAGTGCGGCGTATTCGGGGACGATGGTCAGACCGTTTTCGGCGGCGAACGACGCGGCGTCGGCGACGGCCGCAACCAGAACGGACGGCAGAAGGCGCGCGGACTTGGCGAGTGCGATACCTGCACGGTGGGGCAGGGCGTCGCCCTCGCGCAGACCGTAGAGCGGACCCTTCATCGGCATCGTCAGGTCGTCGGCAGGATCGGCAATCGCACGGACCCAGCGCACATCGGCGTCGGCAGGTAGCGGGACGCGGGCCAGATCGCCGTCATAGGCGGCAATCTTCAATGTAGCTGCGCGGCGTGCGGTAATCGCGAGCGCCAGATCTCCCAGCGACCGGACGGCGGTCAGACGGTCCTGATCGAGCGTTTCGACGGCAAGGATCACGTAGCCGCCCTGCAATACCACAGGTACGCCCATCCGCAGATCGGCGCGAGCACGGGCGATGCATTCAGTGGTGTTGGGGCCGAAAGTCATGTCGCTCACCTTAATATCGAGCCGCATACGTAGGTCATTGTTGCAGGAATTGAAATATTCAGGATGGAACCGACACGTCCGCGTGAGAGTTTTGTAGCAAAGGTTGTCGATCACACGTGACTCTCACATCTCATCGACAAGAAGTGAAGGAGGCCGATAATGGCACAATTGAAACGCATTCTTCTGGTTGATGATGACGACGACCTGCGCGAAGCGCTGGGTGAACAGCTCGTCATGACCGAAGACTTTGACGTTTTCGAAGCCAGCTCCGGTGCCGATGCGATGGGACGTGTCCGTGAAGGACTCTACGACCTCGTTATTCTTGATGTCGGTCTGCCCGACACGGACGGCCGCGAGCTGTGCAAGCTGATGCGCAAGCAGGGCGTCAAATGCCCGATTCTCATGCTCACCGGCCATGACACTGACAGCGACACCATTCTTGGTCTCGACGCCGGCGCGAACGACTATATTACCAAGCCGTTCAAGTTCCCCGTCCTGCTGGCCCGCCTGCGTGCCCAGCTACGGACGCACGAGCAGTCTGAAGATGCTGTATTCCAGCTTGGGCCGTATACGTTCCAACCGGCACAGAAATTGCTCGTCACTACTGACGACAAGAAAGTCCGCCTGACCGAGAAAGAGACGAACATCCTCAAGTTCCTCTATCGCTCGTCTGATGGTGTGGTTCCGCGCGACGTGCTGCTGCACGAGGTTTGGGGCTACAATGCAGGAGTGACGACCCACACGCTGGAGACTCACATTTATCGCCTGCGCCAGAAGATCGAGCCCGATCCGTCAAATGCGCGCATTCTTGTCACAGAAAGTGGCGGATATCGACTCGTCGCCTAATAAGTGTAAACTTTATTAGTGATTTGTCGTAATATGCGAAAGAGTTCCCCTGGTGGCGGGGTCAAGCCACTCCTCCCTGTTGGACTTGCCCCCGCCCACTTGCGGGGGCTTTTTTTGTCAAAGTCCAAAAGTCATATCGGCGCAAACCGCTTCGGTGATATCCGCAGTTTCGTAGGTTTCTGCAACATTTTGAAAGAGTTGCACGGCTGCCGGTAGGTCGCCAATGACGTGCATCATGATGTCGTTGTACGTCTGGAAGCTGTCTGCGAGCATACGGTCAGCCATCTCATTGGCTCGCGAAAGCCCGTCTTCATACTCGTCCGCCGTACCGACGAGGCTGAGCGATAGGCTCATTACAGATGCGGCTTCTCTGTATTGCGCAGACACCTCGCGAGCGATTTCTGAGTCTTTTTCGCTCATCGTGTAAGTCGGACCATAGCGCGTTGCGAGGTGCGACATTTCCATAAGGGCGCGATAGTAGTCGAGCGCGCTGTAGAATTCAGCGTTTCCGCCGGACTGCTCGATTTCCGACATTTGCGTAATTTCACATCCGTTGAGGCTGCGCGCCGATACTTCGACACCCAAGACAAAGGCGATGGTCCGCATCAGATTGTCGTAGGACATCGGCACGATATCGTCGGCGCTCCTGTCGATGGCCTTCATTAAGGGTATGAAATAGAGGGCCTCGTCGAAGTTCGTGAAACTCCCTTCGACCGGAAAGTCGGACACCTTGTCATCGCGAAGCACCTGATGGCTCACGACACGAGTGCCGTTGGTTTCCATCACAAGCCCGTCCCAGACGGGATCGCACATGCCAGTCTCGGCGCACATGTCGGCGTCCGGTTGGTAGAGTGCGACAAACGTGGCCCTGATCGTGTTTCCGTCGACATCGAGGTGCACATAGCGCGGCGTGGCGACCTCGGGATCAAAGATCTGCGGCCCGACTGCATAGCTCCCGTCCTCAAGCGCCGATGCGGGCAGGGCGAATGCGGAAATCATTGCGGCAGCAAAGAGCGACTTCATTGCAGGGCCTTTTGGAAACGGGTTCATCTTGCTAGGACTGCCTCACCAAACCGGAGCAGCACCATGACTTTCAGCCTTGCCACGTGGAATATCAACTCGGTTCGTCTGCGCGAAGCGCTCGTGTCGCGCCTCATGACCGAAGAACTGCCGGACGTCCTGTGCCTGCAAGAGTGCAAAAGTCCGGTCGAGAAAATCCCGTTCGATACCTTCAAGGCGCTTGGCTACGAGTACATGGTTGCGCGGGGACAGAAGGGCTACAACGGCGTGGCGATCCTGTCGAAAATCCCGATGGAAGAAACCGACAGTCAGGATTTCGCGACGCTCGGCCATGCGCGTCATATCGCGGGCAAACTGGAAAACGGCGTGACCGTTCACAACTTCTATGTGCCTGCGGGCGGCGACGAGCCGGATCGCGAAAAGAACGAGAAGTTCGGCCAGAAGCTCGATTACCTGACCGAGATGCGCGACCACTTCCATGCACAAAAGCCTGAAAAGGCAATCCTTGTGGGTGACCTCAACATCGCACCGCGCGAAGATGACGTCTGGGATCACAAGAAGCTACTGAAGATCGTCAGCCACACCCCGATCGAGGTCGAGCATCTGGCGCAGGTTCAGGATGCCGCGAACTGGGTCGACATCACCCGTCAGGACATCCCTGAGGGCCTGCTTTATTCTTGGTGGTCGTACCGTGCGAAGGACTGGGATGCGGCCGACAAAGGTCGCCGTCTGGACCACATCTGGGCGACCCCTGATATTTCGAACGCTGCCCACAGCAGCCGCGTTCTGCGTGCGGCACGCGGCTGGGAACAGCCGAGCGACCACGCGCCGGTCTTCGCGACGTTCGACCTTTAAAGCTTGGCGACGGCCTCCGCGACCGCCTTGCCCAAGGTGACATGGGCGTCCGCTTCGAAGTGGACGCCGTCTACCTCGCTCACCGAGATATGCTGGCCTGCATCCATGAACGATGCGCCCCAGTGCGCAGACAGATCGGCGTAGAGCGCGGGCAGTTCCGCGCCCTTTTTGTCCCCACCATAGAACACGTCCTTGATCGCACCCTGCACTTTGACGGGCGGCGGGCAGATGACGAGCACTTTGAAGCCGCCGTGCTTTTCCTGCATTTCTAACGACATCGCGATTCCGAGGAGTGCTGCGATGCCGCCCGTGATCGCTTCGGGTGTCGCGCCGAACATCGCTTTGGTATCGTTCGTACCAAGCATGATCGTCAGCACGTCGATCGGTTTGTGCGAATCCAGCGCGATCCGCAGCCCGAGCGTGCCGTCCATGTGCGCGCCCATCAGCGGATCCGTGAAGATTGTTGTACGGCCAGGAAGCCCTTCTTCGATCAGCGTCCAGTCGCCGCCCAGCTTTTCATGCATGACGGTCGGCCAGCGGGTGCCGACAGGGTGGCGCAGATGCTCGATACGGTTGGTCATCGGCGGGGTGCCGTGCGTGTTGCTGTCGCCGAAGGTCAGAATAACGGGCATGAACTTTTCCAATGCTCAAAAGGATTGTGTCAGCTTGACGCAAAGCGCTGTCCCTTGTCCATCGGGAGTCATCACCGCATATAAGGGGCAACACTTATTCAGGAGGGCAACATGCTCGAACTTGGTGCAAACACCGCCCCGCAAGGTGATCTGATCAAAGAAGGTTCGGACGCCACCTTTATCGAAGACGTCGTCGAAGCGTCGAAGACCGTTCCTGTTATCGTCGATTTCTGGGCACCGTGGTGCGGCCCGTGCAAAACGCTCGGCCCTGCGCTGGAGAAAGCCGTGACCGCTGCGAAGGGCGCAGTGAAGATGGTCAAGATCGACGTCGACCAGCATCAGGGCTATGCGGGCCAGCTGCGCGTGCAGTCGATCCCGACCGTCTATGCGTTCTGGCAGGGCCAGCCGGTTGACGGTTTCCAAGGCGCCGTTCCGGGCAGCCAGATCGAAGAGTTCGTGAAGAAGCTTGCTGCCATGGGCGGCGGTGCGGACGAGGGCCTCGAAGCTGCTGTCGAAGAAGCCTACAACGTGCTCGAAGAAGGCGACATCGGAAGCGCCACCGAGATTTTCCAAGCGGTTCTGGGTGAAGAGCCCGAGAACACCAAAGCCTATGCCGGTCTGGTCAGCTGCTACATTGCTGCCGAAAAGCTGGATGAGGCCGAAGCCGTTCTGAACGGCGCGCCGGAGCCGATTTCGCAGTCCGCGGAACTCGACGCAGTGCGTGCACAGATCGCGCTCGCCCGTCAGGCCGAAAACGCTGGTCCCGTGGCCGAGCTGACCGCTGCTGTCGAAGCAAACCCCGCCGACCATCAGGCGCGTTTTGATCTTGCCAACGCCCTTGCCGCGCATGGTCATACGCAAGAGGCTGTCGACCAGCTTCTGGAGATCTTCCGCCGTGATCGCGAATGGAATGACGGGGCTGCCAAAACCCAGCTGTTCCAGATTTTCGACGCGCTCAAGCCGAACGATCCGGTCGTGCTGAGTGGTCGCCGGAAACTTTCGTCGATGATATTTGCCTGAGGGCAGGGCGGCGCTAACTCAAACCCATGCAACGACCCTCCGAACTCTCGCAGACAATTCCGGTCTTTCCACTTCCGGGAGCTCTCTTGCTCCCGCGGGCGAAACTACCGCTGCACATCTTTGAACCGCGTTACCTCCAGATGGTCGATGACGTCCTGAAAACGCAGGACCGTCTGATCGGTATGGTTCAGCCCAACGGTGATCGCGGCCTTCACAGCATCGGCTGTGCAGGTCGTCTGACCGGATTTTCGGAGACGGAGGATGGCCGGTACATGATTACCCTGACCGGCATCTCCCGCTTCCGCATGAAGGACGAGGTCGAGGGCTTTACCCCCTACAAGCGGTTCAACGTGAGTTGGGATGGCTTTGAGGGTGATCTGGGACATCCGGAGCATGACGCCGGCCTTGATCGCGAAAAGCTCATGGATCTGCTGGGCCGCTATCTATCGGCCAACGATCTGTCGACAGATTGGGATGGCATCCGCGAGGCGGAAGACGAGATGTTGATCAACTCGCTTTCCATGCTATGCCCGTTCGAGCCTGAGGACCGTCAGGCTCTTCTGGAAGCACCCGATTTGGTGACACGTCGCGAAACGCTGGTCACCTTGATCGAATTCGCCCTGCGGGGCGGCGGAGACGAGAGACTACAATGACCGACGTCGCATTCGACCCCAAAATGCTCGAAGCACTGATGTGCCCTGTCAGCCAGACCCGCCTGTCCTATGACGCGGCAAAGCAGGAACTGGTGTCGGAAGTCGGTAAGCTGGCGTTCCCCATCCGGAACGGCATTCCGGTCATGCTCGTGGACGAAGCACGCCAGCTTTGATCTTTATTCCGACGGCGGACCTGCTTCGACCGGACCTTGCGGTTTGCGGAGCAGGAACACGATCGGGATGACCGCAAGCGTCAGCAACAACATCAGGAAGAAGTTGTCGAGGTAGGCGATCATCGCCGCCTGCTGCGTGACGAGGCCATCGGCAATCGTCATGAACGTCGGCTGGTGGTTCAGCAGCAAAGGCATCGCGTCACGGACCTGCGGCGACTGCGCGGTGATCTGTGTCGCGAGCGACTCGTGGTTGACCACCATCATCCGCGACAGAACCGCCGTCACGATAGAGATGCCCGCGCCCGAACCAACGTTACGGATCAGGCTGAACATCGACGTCGCATCGCCTCGCAGGTTCTGCGGCAGCGTGGCGAAGGCCAGCGTCGACAGCGGAACAAAGACGAAGCCGAGGCCGAAGCCCTGAATGACGCCCGTCCAGATGATTGGATGAGAGTCCATCTGAAGGTCGAAGCCCGTCATCAGGTGCAGCGACCATGCAGTCAGAAGCACACCGAACATCACCAAGGCGCGCGGGTCGAATTTCGACACCAGCCGCCCGACGACGATCATCGACAACATCGTCCCGACACCTCGCGGTGCCATCACAAGGCCGGTTTCGATCACCGGATACCCCATTAATCGCTGAAGCAGCGGCGGAAGCAGGGCGAGGCCGGAGAACATGGTCAGACCGACGACAAAGATGAATAGCGATCCCATCGCAAAGTTGCGGTCGGCAAAGATGCGCAGGTTCACGAACGGATCGTCAGAGCCGAGGCTGTGGATCACGAACGCCCAGATGCCGGAGACGGTCAGTGCCGCGTAAATCCAGATCTCTGTCGATTCGAACCAGTCCACGCTCTCGCCGCGGTCGAGCATCATCTGAAGAGCGCCGATGCCAATCGCCAGCATGGCAAAGCCCATGAAGTCAAAGCGCCGCTCGCGCGTCTCTTCTTGAGGAAGGAAAGCGAGCACGCCGAAAAGAGCGACTATGCCGACAGGCAAGTTGATCAGGAACACGTAGCGCCAGTTGAAGACCTCGGTCAGATAGCCGCCGAGGGTCGGACCAACGATAGGTCCGACCATAATGCCCGCGCCATAGATCGCCATAGCCTGACCAATCCGCTCGCGCGGGTTGATGTCGAGCAGCAGCGACTGCGCCATGGGGATGAGCATCGCGCCGCAGACGCCTTGCATGATGCGGAAGACGACCATCTCTGGCAGGCTGCTGGCGAGGCCACACAGCATAGAAAACAAGGTGAAACCCGCAATCGCACCGACCATCACGCGGCGGCGGCCAAGGCGGTCGGCTGTCCAGCCAGTCAGCGGCGTCGCGATGGCTGAGGCCACGATGTAGGAGGTCAGGACCCAAGTAATCTCGGACTGCGTTGCGCCGAGGCTCGCCGCCATGTGCGGCAAAGCCACGTTCGCAATAGTCGTGTCGAGCACCTGCATGATGGTCGCCACCATGATGGAGGCGGTCAGCCAACCAGGCGCCGGAACGACGAACGCTGGTTTGGAAAAGCTCATAGCATTTCGTCCAGACGCGACGCACCCGTGTCGACGGAAACATGCGCGCTCATACCGTCACGCAGCAGGCCATCGGGGGCGTCGTCGAGCTTGATACGGACAGCGAGACGTTGGACGACCTTCACCCAGTTGCCCGTCGCGTTCTGTGCAGGGATCAGCGAGAACTGAGAGCCGGTGGCAGAATTGAAGCTCTCGACCGTGCCATGCAGTTTGAGGTCAGGATAGGCGTCGATCTCAACCTCGACCTCCTGACCGATCTCGATTCCGTCGAGCTGCGTTTCTTTGAAGTTCGCCTGAATCCACGTGTCCGAGGAATTCACGAGCGTCGCGGCTTGCGTTCCCGCACCGAGGAATTGGCCGACGTTCAGGCTTTCGATCTGCGAAACGGTACCCGGGCTAGGAGCAACGACTTCGGTATGTGCGAGGTTGCGCTGCGCCGCATCACGGCTTGCCAGAGCTGCGCGCACCGACGGCATGTCATCGGTTTCGATTTCGGGATTGCCGCTGAGGGCTGCTGCTGCGGCCTCAAGCTGACGCTGGGCGACGTTGACATTGTTACGCGCCGAACGCTCGGCCACGGTCGCTTGGTCAAGTTGCGCTGCCGTGCCGACACCGCGGTCGGTAAGCTGCTGCTGACGTTCCAGCTCGCGTTCTTGTACGTTCAGAATGCCCTGTGCCGCTTCCAGTTGGGCGGCCGCAGTCGCATGGCTGGCGCGAAGTTGTGCGACCTGTAGACGGGCGGCCGACAGCGATGCTTCGGCCTGATCCAGCGCGATCTCATATGGGACCGGATCAATGCGGAACAGCACATCGCCCGCTTGGACAATCTGGTTCTCGTCAATGTCGACCTCGATCACACGGCCGCTCTGATCGGCGGACACCGAAATCATCGGCTGGTGGATATAGGCGTTGTCGGTGGTGATGTAGCGACCGCCGGTCGCCCAGTAATACCCTGCGCCCACGAGGATGAGGGCGGGGACGGCCATCATCAGTGCGCGGCGGCGACCTTTGCCGGCCTTTTTCGGGGTCGGTATAGTAGCGTCCGCAGCTTCGATCTTATTGGTTTCTGCGTTCATTTTCTGTCCTGTCGTTAGAGCTTGCCGCCCAGATTTTCGATAATGCGGGTCAATGCCCGTTCCATCACGGCAAGGTCTTCTGCGGAGACACCTTCGAAGACCTCTTCGAAGACACCTTCGCTAATCGCTTTCATTAATTCTGATTTGGAGTGGCCCGCTTCGGTGAGTTCGAGCACCTTTGCGCGGCTGTCGTCGGGGTCGTTGGTCCGGCTGATCAAGCCCGCCGTTTCCATACGGTCGGCCAGATCGCTGATGGTCATCGGCGAAGCTTGAAGTGCTGCGCAGAGTTCCACCTGGCGGATCGGTCCACGCCTCTTGAGCATCCCCAAAGCCCGCCACTGGTTCATGGTCAGGTTCTGCGGACGCGCTTCTTTCTCGAAGCGACGCTTTATGAGCGTGTAGGCCTCGTGGAGGATAATCGGGAGAGGTTTCATGTCGGCCCACCAGTTAACTACGAACCCTGATAATATGGGTCCGTATAATTGCAATGGCGAAATTCGTTTCTGCATGTGCATTGGTGCAGAAAGAGGTGCAATTTCTGGCAGTGGAGGGGGCTCTGCCCCCTCGGCCTTGCGGCCTCACCCCCGAGGTATTTCAGTCAGAATGAAGGGTCAGTCGCGCATGAGGCTGGGGAGGTCACCGGTGAGGCCGGCGGCTTCGCGGACGAAGTTGCGGCGTAAGCTGGGGACTGCGTTGACCATACCCATGCCAAGGTCTCGGACGGAGCGGAGTAGCGGATTATCGTTCGAGAACAGCTTGTTGAAGGTGTCCGTCGCAAGAGCCAGAGTCGCGGTGTCGAAGCGGCGCCACTGCTGGTAGCGGGCGAGGACTTGGGGCGAGCCGATGTCTTGTCCGGTCTGGTGGGCCTTTTTCAGGACGTCGGCCAGTGCGGCGATATCGCGAAGGCCTGCGTTGAGGCCCTGACCGGCGATGGGGTGCATTCCATGGGCGGCGTCACCGACGAGAGCGACGCGATCCGCGATGAAGGAGTTGGCGAGGGTGAGGTTCAGCGGGTAGCTGAAGCGTTTGCCCTCAAGCTTGATGTCGCCGAGGAAACTGCCGAAGGCGGGTTTGAGCACTTCGAGAAAAGCGTCGTCGTCCATGGCCATGCATTCTTTGGCGCGGGCTTCGGTTTCGCTCCAGACAATCGAAGAGCGGTTGCCGTTGAGCGGCAGGATTGCCAGCGGGCCGTGGGGCATGAAGAACTGGTGGGCGATGCCGCCGTTGGGCTTTTCGTGGGCGACAGCGCAGACGATGGCGGTTTGGCCATAGGACCAGCCGGTGCGCTTGATGCCCGCGCGGGTTGCGGTGCCCGACTTGCGGCCGTCGCAGCCGACAATAAGCGATGCCGCCAGCGTCTTTCCGGATGCCAGCGTGACGCTCGCGCCCTGCTGGTCTGCTGTCTGTGCAACTACGGTTTCGGGCGCATAGACGGTGATGTTCGGATCGTTTTCGAGCGCGTTGACGAAAGCGGGGCGGAGGTGGCGGTCCTCGACCATGAAGCCCATCGGGCCTTCTTCGATTTCGGCGTGGTCGAAGTGCATCATCCACGGTGCTGGGCCTTGGCCAGCGACGCCGTCAGTGACCTTGATTTCCAGCATCGGGCAGGCGTGCTCGGCGATGCTGTTCCAGATACCGATCCCTTTGAGCAGACGCTGCGACGCGAGAGCGAGCGCGTAGGCGCGGCCGTCAAACGCCGGATCCTTGTAGGTTTCGAGTGGAACGGTGTCGATCACACCCACGCTGAAACCCGCGCGGGACGCAGCCAATGCAAGCGCGGGGCCGTTCAGGGCGCCGCCGACGATCAGGATATCATGGTCGAATGTCATGGCTCTGAATATGGCTGCTTGAACGGGATTGTCCATGCGACATCCGCTCGCTAGCTTTGCGCCGAACAAGGAGACCTGCATGGATAACTTACGCAAACTGACCGCGACGGAACTGGGGCGCCGGATCGGTGCGGGACAGGTTGATCCAGTCGAACTGACCGAGGCCTATCTCGATGCAATCGCGGCCAGTGAGTTCGGCACGCGTATCTATGCGCGTCTCACCCCTGAGCGTGCACTGAGCGAGGCGAAGGCCGCGGCGAAGCGTGCGAAGGTTGGGCAGCGGTTGTCGCTGCTCGATGGTGTGCCGGTCAGTTGGAAGGACCTTTTCGACACGGCCGGTACGGCGACCGAAGCGGGTACGCTCTACATGGAAGGCCGCGTGCCGAGCGAGGATGCGGCGGTGCTGAAACATGCCACGGCGCTCGGGCTGGTCTGTCTGGGCAAGACGCATATGACCGAGATCGCGTTTAGCGGTCTGGGCTTGAACCCGAAGACCGAGACGCCGCCGTGCGTGAATGACCATGACGCGGTGGCGGGCGGATCGTCTTCGGGTGCTGCAACGTCGGTCGCGTTCGGGCTCGCTGCAGCGGCGGTCGGGTCGGACACGGGCGGGTCGGTGCGTACGCCGAGCGTCTGGAACGATCTGGTAGGGCTGAAAACGACGCGCGGGCTTTTGTCGCTCGAGGGCGTCGTGCCGCTTTGCAAGACATTCGATACCGTGGGGCCGCTTTGCCGCACGGTTGAGGATGCGGCTGCGATGTTTCATGCGCTCGGTGGTCCGCAGGCCGACCTGAACGGAGCCGACCTGCGCGGCGCGCGGTTTGCTGTGCTCGACACCATTGTGATGGATGATCTGGACGCCACAGTTGCGGGCGCCTTTGACGCTGCGGTAAAATCGCTGGAGGCAGCCGGTGCGACAGTCGAACGTATAAGCTTTCCCCGCTTGATCGAAGCCTATGATATGGCAGGCATTCTCTACACGTCCGACGCCTATTCCTACTGGGGCAAGACGATCGAAGCTGCGCCAGAGAAGATGTATCACCAGATCCTCAAGCGCATCCGTCCGGGCGGGGATTTCCTTGCTGCGGACTATATTGCCGCGTGGGAGCGCCTGGGTGAAATCCGCAAAGCCTATCACGCAACGATGGCTGGTTATGACGCGGTGATCATGCCGACCGTGCCGATGCTGCCGCCAAATGCCAAGCGGCTCGAGGAGGACAGCGACTATTTTGTCTCCGAAAATCTGCGTGCGCTGCGCAATACCCGTGTTGCGAACCTAATGGGCGGTTGTGCGCTGACGATCCCGACGGGTGTGCCGTCGACGGGTGTCATGCTCAATCTGCCTCCGATGCAGGAAGGAAAACTGCTTCGCTTGGGGGCGGCAGTCCAAATGGCGCTTGGCTGAAAAGACACAATCAGAAGGATAGGCCCGCCCGAGAAAGGCCGTTTTTCTGGACACCGCCCATTATCTTTGGCTAAATCAGGTCAAAACGGGACGACAATGATCCCGTAACCTTGAGGCAGCCAATGGAATATCCCGAGCGGTTTTCGAACCTGTCGGACTACGCGTTTCCGCGTTTGCGGAAGCTTCTCGACGTCCATGAACCGGGTGGAGACCCGCTCCCGCTGACTATCGGCGAGCCTCAACACGCCTTCCCCGAATGGGTTGGTGCCGTGATTGCCGAGAGCATCTCGGGCTTCAACAAATACCCGCCGAACGATGGATCGCCTGCGCTGCTGGAAGCGATTTCGCGCTGGATTGGGCAACGTTTCAACGTTTCGGTCGATGAAGACTGCATTATGGCGCTGAACGGCACCCGCGAGGGGCTGTACAACGCGGCGATGGCGCTGTGTCCCGAAACGAAGAACGGCAAGACGCCTGTCGTTCTGATCCCGAACCCGTTCTATCAGGTCTATATGATCGCCGCGATTTCGGTCGGGGCGGAGCGTGTGTTTGTTCCGGCAGATGCCGAAAACGGTTTCCTGCCCGACTACACTAGCTTGCCTGCTGACATTCTGGACCGCACCGCGATTGCCTACATTTGCACGCCGTCGAATCCGCAGGGTGCTGTGGCGAGCCACGAATACTGGCGTCAGCTTATCGCGCTCGCCGAAAAGCACGATTTCCGCATCTTCGCGGACGAGTGCTATTCCGAAATTTACCGCGAAGACGCTCCTGTCGGTGCCCTTGAGGTCGCTGCGGAAATGGGGGCTGACCCCGAGCGCGTTACGATTTTCCATTCGCTGTCCAAGCGTTCGAACCTTCCCGGCCTGCGCTCCGGCTTTGTGGCGGGCGGTCCGGAATCGATCCGCCGCATCCGCCAGCTTCGTGCCTACTCCGGCGCACCGCTGCCGTTGCCGATCCAGAAGGTGTCGACCCGCGTTTGGTCCGACGAGGCGCACGTCATCGAGAACCGCGCGCTCTACAACGAGAAATTCAAGCTTGCCGAAACCATTCTGGGCGAAGTGCCTGGCTACCAGACACCCGAGGGCGGTTTCTTCCTCTGGCTTCCGGTAGAAGATGGTGAAACAGCAACGCTGAAGCTTTGGCAGGAAACAGGCGTTCGCGTCCTGCCAGGCGGCTATCTGAGCCGCGAAGTGAACAATCAAAACCCCGGAAAGGGGTACATCAGGGTCGCAATGGTCGCCCCGACACAAGAGATGCAGCGCGGGCTCACCCTGATCCGCGACTGCCTCTATGACTGAGGAAACGAGCAGGTATGGCATTGTATTCGACACGACAGCGCGACCCGTTACTCGATAGCACGACGCAGGCTGCGCTGGAAAAGCGGAGTAAAGAACTGTTCGGCATCGGGCTGGTGATACTCGGCACGTTGGCGGCTATGATGCTGTGGTCGTATTCGCCGGACGATCCCAACTGGATGCTGGCCACCGATGCGCCCGTCCAGAATTGGCTGGGCCGCACCGGTGCGTCGATTGCCGCGCCGCTGATCATGGTGATCGGCAAGGCCGCTTGGTGGATTCCGGTGCTGCTGTTCGCATGGGGTGTGCGGATGGGCCTGCATCAGGGCGGCGAGCGTGCGATGACCCGCCTTGTGTATTTTCCCCTGCCTATCGTCGTCGGCACCATCTGGGCTGCCACGCTGACGCCGGGCGATGAATGGAGCCATGCTTTCGGCCTCGGCGGTATGCTCGGAAACACTGCGCTGGGCGTGATCCTTTCGGTTATCCCTTCGAGCGATGTCGTTGCACTGGCCGGTGTGGGCATCGTTTCGGGCATTGTTATGCTAGTCCTTGGACTGTTCGTGGCCGGATTCACCCGTCCGGAGCTCGCGATGATCCGCCGCAACGTCTTCATTGGCCTCGTGATGGGCTACAGCCTGCTGCTCCGTATCGCAGGTCGCGGTGCCGAAGCATCGGTCCGCGCCGCGCAGAGCGGTTACGCCAACGTCCAGTCGCGCCGCGAAATGCGTGTGCAGCGTCCGGGTGCGCACATGGAAGTGTTCGAGGACGACGATCCTTACGATGTGCCGATGGCCGCTCCGCGTGCCAGCCGCACTGCATCGGTCGTTCGCCCTGTTGCTGCGCCGACCTATCAAATGCCTGCCGCAGAGCCTGAGTATCATCAAACTTTCACTCAGCCGGAACAACCGAGCCTCTTTGGTAAGCTGATGCCCGGCAAACTGCGCCGCAACCAAGCCAAAATCGAACCCGAGCTGATCGAGAACGAACCGCCGCTGGCGGCCTTCACGGAAGAGCCGAGTGACGACCGCGTTCGCGCACGCATCGCCGACGCGATCCGCGCTCGGAAAGCTCCGGTCGAGCAAGCTCCGCTGCCGCCGATCACCCGTAGCGCTGAAGGTGACGTTCGTATCGAGCCGACCCTGACCGCAGGACGTGGCCCCCGCGCACTGGTTGTCGAGCCGCCGATGAGCCGTGCCCAGCAGCCCGCCGCACCGGTTGTGGCCGCGCCGATGCCGACGATTTCGGCCACGCGCAGTGCCGAGCCCGCACCGTTCGAAGAGCCGCTCTCGACCGTTGATTTTACCAGCGGCTGGGACGAAGTTCCGCCGATCGACGAGACTGACGCCGACAATATCTTCACCGAAGTGCCGCTCGATATGGAGCCGGAAGGCTACCAGCAGTCTTATGAAGCGGAGCCCGCCGTCGAGGAAACTCACGTCGAACCGCGCCGTGTTGTTCCTGCTAAAACCATGAAGCGCTCGGTTCTGCCGTCGAAACCCGCCAAGCCGGAACCGGCTTCGTCGCTTCACGCCGACTACGAAACCCCGCCGGTTGATCTGCTGCTCGATCCGGCGCAAATCGAGCGTCATCACCTTGCCGATGAAGAGCTCGAAGACAACGCGCGTATGCTGGAATCGGTGCTCGAAGACTACGGCATCAAAGGCGAGATCGTCAGCGTGCGTCCGGGTCCGGTCGTCACCATGTACGAACTCGAACCCGCGCCGGGTCTGAAGGCGAGCCGTGTGATCGGCCTTGCCGATGATATCGCGCGTTCGATGTCCGCTTTGTCCGCGCGTGTTTCGACCGTTCCGGGGCGCTCGGTCATCGGTATCGAACTGCCGAACGACAAGCGCGAAAAGGTTGTCCTGCGCGAGATCCTGAACAGCCGCGATTACAGCGACCCGAACTGCCGCCTGCCGCTTGCGCTGGGTAAAGACATCGGCGGCGAGTCCATTGTCGCCAACCTTGCCAAGATGCCCCACCTGCTAATCGCGGGTACCACGGGTTCGGGTAAGTCTGTTGCGATCAACACGATGATCCTGTCGCTCCTCTACCGCCTCACGCCGGAAGAGTGCCGCCTCATCATGATCGACCCGAAGATGCTCGAACTTTCCGTCTATGACGGCATTCCGCATCTCCTCTCCCCTGTTGTGACCGACCCGAAAAAAGCGGTCGTTGCGCTGAAGTGGGTCGTGGGCGAGATGGAAGAGCGTTACCGCAAGATGTCCAAGATGGGCGTGCGGAATATCGAAGGCTACAACGGCCGCGTCCGCGATGCGCTGGGCCGTGGCGAGATGTTCGAACGTACCGTTCAGACCGGCTTTGACGAGGAAACCGGCGATCCGATCTTCGAGACCGAAGAGCTGACCCCCGAAGCGATGCCGTACATCGTCGTTATCGTCGACGAAATGGCCGACCTCATGATGGTGGCGGGCAAGGAAATCGAAGCCTGCATCCAGCGCCTTGCGCAGATGGCTCGTGCATCGGGTATTCACCTGATCATGGCCACGCAGCGTCCGTCGGTCGACGTCATCACCGGTACGATCAAAGCGAACTTCCCGACCCGTATCTCGTTCCAGGTCACCTCGAAAATTGACTCGCGCACTATTCTGGGCGAGCAGGGTGCCGAACAGCTGCTGGGTATGGGCGACATGCTCTACATGGCTGGCGGTGGCCGCGTGACCCGTATCCACGGCCCGTTCGTTTCGGACGAAGAAGTCGAAGAGATCGTGAACTACCTCAAGGCGTTTGGCCCGCCGGAGTACATGTCGGGCGTTGTCGACGGTCCGGATGATGACCGTGCGAACGACATCGACGCGGTGCTCGGCCTTGGTGCGTCGGGTGGCAACACCGATACCGAAGATGCGCTCTATGACACCGCTGTTGCGATCGTCATCAAGGACCGCAAATGCTCTACCTCGTACATCCAGCGTAAACTGGCGATCGGCTATAACAAAGCCGCGCGTTTGGTCGAGCAGATGGAAGACGAAGGCGTCGTGTCAGCCGCGAACCACGTCGGCAAGCGAGAGATCTTGGTACCGGAACAACACTGACGTACCGTCACTCAACCTAAAGGCCCCCTCGTGGGGCCTTTATATTGAATAACAATCTGCCGTTAAGCATATGGAAGCCTCATCCTAGAATGCTCACGGTGGAAAAATGCCCCAATACGTCAGCGACTTCACAGCCATCCTCCCGTACTTTGATCAGAACGATTACTGGGGGCCGAACACACGTCTGAATACGGGCATGGATACCGGCACGCCGGTCGCGATTACGTATAAATTTCAGGACTCTGCCCACCTGACGAGCAAGTGGGACATGCCCTACGACTATAACGTCAACGAAGTCGTTGTGCTCAACGGCGCGCAGAAAAATGTCATCCGCGATTCGCTCGATTACTTCGAAACCCAGACAGGCGTGATCTTTATCGAGGTCGATGCCAATCAGGACGCGATGTTCGAGTTTAACGGCGCGTATGGCCCGCTCGACGTAGGGATCGCGGCATTTGCCGACCTCGCCTATTCGACCGAAACCTCGGTGAGCCTCAGTACGCTGACATTCGATATCGACGCGCTCGCGCCGTTCTCGGGAGGCTTTTCCATCGAGACAATTAACCACGAGATCGCCCACTCGCTCGGTCTGTCGCATCCGCACGAAGGGTCGATCCGCCTGAAGTCGTCATACGATAACAACCAGCAGACCGTGATGACCTATAATTGGGGATCGTCGCCGAACACCGGCATCGGTGTGCTGGACAATCAGGCGCTTGATTTCCTCTATGGCGACAAGCTGGGGAACAGAGCGCCGTCAGTGGCCTACCGTGGTGGCGATGATATCCGGTTCAGCTTTGGCGGGGGCGATGATGTGCTCGTGGGAACGAACCTGAACAACAAAATGCTTGGCCGTGGCGGCGATGACAGCTTTCTTGGCCGTCAGGGCAACGACATCCTGCTGGGCCATGCGGGCGAGGATACGCTCGAAGGCGGGGCCGGAAGCGATCTGCTGAAGGGCGGCAAGCACAACGATATACTCACTGACTTTGCGGGTTCGGACAATGTGCTCAAGGGGCAGGCGGGTTCCGACTACCTCGAAAGCTCTGGCACCTATGATCGGCTCGATGGCGGCGGCGGTAGCGACTACATCGAAGCTAGCGGTGCATACGTTGATATGATCGGCGGAAATGGTGCTGACGAATTCGTCTATACCGGCACCATGGGTGCGTCGGTCAATGGCGGCAAAGGCGCGGACACATTCACGGTCGATAGTTACTACGCCTATAACCTCTATCTCGATATGGGTGATGGCGACGACACCAGCTACCTCGATGGTGCGACGACGACCTACTACATCGCCGCGAATGCCAAAGGTGACCACGATGTCATTGACGGTTGGGCCAGCTATGCCAGCGATTTCGAGTTCGATAGCAGCACCGGTTGGTCGCTGGCCAACAGCTCGCGCACGGCCATCGATACAGACGGTGACTTCTACACAGACTCCGTCCGGTTGCAGTGGGGGGCGGGCAGCGATCTCTACACGCTCGACCTCTACGATGTGACGCTCTACGAATTCGAGAGCGCTTATTACTACTACATCTGACGCCAGTGGGCGGCGCAGAGGTCATCGGTCAACTTATCGTCGATATTGAATAACGTCTGGTTTTTCGCTGGGGTCGACCCATCTGATAACGCAACAGACGGAAATATCAGGATTGACCATGAACCCTCTTCGCCGCCTCTTCCTCGCCGCGCCGTTCGCGCTGGCTGCTTTTGCCGGTCAGGCGCAGGCTCAGGAGCTGTCGCTTTCCGAGATTTCGAGCTACATGAACCAGCTTCAGACGGCTCAGGGTGACTTCACCCAGATCAACTCGGACGGCACTATCTCGACCGGTACCATCTACATCAAACGCCCCGGTCGTATCCGCTTCGAATACGATGCCCCCGAAAAATCGCTGGTGATTGCCGGTGGTGGCTCGGTCGCGATTTTCGATGCGCGGTCCACTGACAACCCGCAGCGTTACCCGCTGAGCGAAACGCCTCTCAGTATCATCCTTCAGGACAATGTGGACCTGACCCGCGCGAGCATGGTCACCGGCCATACCTCTGACGGAACCTCGACGACCGTGACCGCTCAGGACCCTGCACACCCCGAGTACGGAAATATCCAGCTGAAGTTCACCAATCCGGCGCAACTGCGTCAGTGGGTGATCACGGATAACACCGGCACCCAGACGACGATGGTGCTTGGTGACATGACCGTCGGGGGAGGCATCTCGGACCGGATGTTCAACATCATCGCCGAGACCGATAACTGGAACTAAAAAAGGCGCCCTCGGGCGCCTTTTCTTTTAGAACCGTGCTTGCCTGCAATAAGCCAACTGCTGCTGGTACATGATCGAACGAGCCGCAACCTCATCCGCAATACGCACCAGCCAGCTCTTGCTGCGGTAGCTGCCGCGCAGATAGCCCGAACGCCCCTCGTGATAGGCGAGGTACTGGTTGCGGGTGTCATACAGCGCGACGCCCGTCTCTTCGGTGGTCTGGGCCATGTACCAACCCATGAAGTCCGTCGCGTCCTGAATATCATCCCGACGCGAGCCGTAGCCGCCATGGTCACGCTGGTATTCTTCCCATGTGCCGTCGAGCGCTTGCGAATAGCCGAAGGCCGAAGACTGGCGACCGATGGGGATCACACCCAGCGCGAACTGGTGCGGGGTCCGGTTGTTCGAGATGAATTTGCTTTCCTGATAGATCATCGCCATCAGGACGTAAGGTTCCACGCCCCAGCGGCGTTTGGCGTTGCGGAACGCCCGAACGTAATGCGGACGCTCTGTCAGGATCGAACAGGCGTCATCAAGCTCGCGCGGTGCGGAGCCTTGTCGTTCTCCGCAGCTGCCGAGAACGAGCGCAATCATCAGGGCGAGGAAGAATCTGCTCATCTGCCTCTCGCTTTCTTGTTTTTCAAAGCCTAGCGCATTCGCCCGTTCATTGAAACGGTTTAACAAGAGGCGTCAGACCAGAAACGCGAGGATGAGCGGTAATCCGACTACCGACATCACGGTCGAAACCACGACGAGGCCCGCGACGGCCTGCGAGTCCGCGCCGTACTTCTCGGCCAGCATGTAGGAGGTCACGGCGACCGGCGTTGCGAGCTGCACGATCAGCACGCTCATCGCGACAGGTTCAAGGTCAAACCACTGACCCGCAATGACGCCCGCGCCGACGCAGACCGCGATCTTGATGACGGCCATGAGCATGGCCTTCCCAATCGCGCGTGTCTCAAGGCGGGCAACCGCGACGCCGAGGGTAATCAGCATGATCGGGATCGCCATCTGGCCGATGAGTTCGAGCGAGTTCGTCAGAAATTTCGGCGTGTGCCAGCCTTGCCAGAGGAACAGCGCGCCGAGCATGGTGGCGGCGACGATGGGTTCCTTGATGATCTTCGTCAGCGACCCGCTGCCCGACACCAGCCAGATTCCGACCGTAAAGGACAGGATCGCCATAACGGCAAACACCACGACCGCGTAGCCAAGTCCAGTCTCGCCGAATGCGAAGAGGGCCAGCGGCAGGCCAAGGTTGCCCGTGTTTCCGAAGATCAGTGGCGCGAGGTAGGTTTGCCTGTCGGCGCGCATCACGGTGACGAGTAAGAGCGACGCTGCGGCGATGATGCCGTAGCCGACGAATGCCGCCAGCGACAATGCTGCGAGGGCCTCGGGATTGATCTCTGTCCGCATGAGCGCGGTGAAGATCAGGCAGGGCACCGAAAGGGTCATGGCAAGCCGCGTGACGAACTCGACGCGGTATTCAAAGCCAAGGCGCACCCAGCCAAAACCGATGGCCGCAAGAATGAAAACCGGAGCTGTGATCTCCAGTACTGTTAGTGCAAGGTTCACAGACTGTTTCCACCCCATTTCGTGCCGTCCGATGGACAAGCAACTCCCCAAAGGATTAGTAATGGTTAAGGGGGCTTTGTGCCATGCTGAAAACGCGCGCCAAATACCAGTT
Organism: Marivivens aquimaris; assembly: GCF_015220045.1. Classification (NCBI taxonomy): domain Bacteria; kingdom Pseudomonadati; phylum Pseudomonadota; class Alphaproteobacteria; order Rhodobacterales; family Paracoccaceae; genus Marivivens; species Marivivens aquimaris. The sequence goes on from NZ_JADBGB010000001.1 coordinate 2,949,789, forward strand.
GGGACAGATCGTCCGCCATCGCAAACATCCGTTTCGCGGTGTGGTGTTTGATGTCGACGCGATGTTCAGCAATTCCGAGGAATGGTACGAAGCCATCCCCGAAGATGCCCGCCCCAGCAAAGACCAGCCCTTCTACCACCTGCTCGCCGAGAACAGCGAAAGCTTCTACGTGGCTTACGTGTCCGAGCAGAACCTGATCGCCGATTATTCGGGCGAGCCGGTGTCGCATCCTGATGTGGAAGAATTCTTCGATACGTTCGAAGACGGGCAATATCACCTCGACGTCCAGCTTAACTAAGCTGGGTCCCCGACGCCGCGTAACTGGGTGGGGGCAAATGCACGCGACATCGGGGTGAAGCATTTTGCAGCTACCTGTCCATTATGAAGACTCGCGAAGGCTCAAGCATGATCAAATAAGGGCAGTTTGGCGGCGCGAATGGATATGAAATCACCAATGTTTATTGATGGTGTAGATTGTCCTGTATCTGGAAACATGCCGCGATAGGTGGCGGAGCGCGCCGTCATCCGCTAAATCACGGTGAAACCGAACAGGATTTTGCCATGCGCGCCGACTACCCCACGCTTGCCAAACAGATCGCCGCTTTGACCGAGGGCGAGACAGACGAGGTTGCACTGATGGCGACCTTGGCGTGCGAGCTGCACCACGCGGACGACCGTTTCGACTGGACCGGCTTTTACCGCGTGACCGAACCGGAAGTACTGAAGATCGGGCCCTATCAGGGCGGTCATGGTTGCCTCGTTATCCCGTTCTCGCGCGGCGTCTGCGGTGCTGCGGCCCGATTACAGGAAACACAACTTGTGCCGGACGTCGAAGCGTTCCCCGGTCACATCGCCTGTTCATCCTCGACACGTTCCGAGATTGTTTTGCCGGTGTTCAACGCGGCTGGCGAGATCATCGGCGTGCTCGATATCGACAGCAATCAGCCGGATGCCTTCACCGTGGATGACCAAACCGCACTGGAAGCCATCCTGCGCGATACGTTTGCTCGCGCATGAACGGCAGCGAGTATAACCCGCCGCAGGATCCGCTGGTCGTCTTGCACGAAGACCACGAGATCGTCGTCGTCGACAAACCCACGGGACTTTTGTCCGTGCCAGGAAAGGGCGAGCACCTTGCGGACTGCCTGATCACTCGCGTGCAGGCTGCATACCCGACTGCGCTGCTGGTGCACCGTCTTGATCGCGATACGTCGGGTGTGATGATCTTTGGCCTGACGCCGAACGCGCAAAGGCACCTTGGTAAACAGTTCGAGGCGCGCGCGACTAAGAAAACCTACGTTGCGCGGGTTTATGGTCGGGTTCAGGAAAAGACCGGAACCGTCGATCTGCCGTTGATCGTAGACTGGCCGAACCGTCCGCTGCAAAAGGTCGACCATGAAGAGGGGCGGCAAGCCGTCACAGACTGGCGCGTGGTTCGTGCGAGTGACGACGAGAGCCGCGTCCGTCTCTATCCGAAGACCGGGCGGTCACATCAGCTCCGTGTGCATATGAGAGAGATCGGGCATCCGATCCTCGGTGATCCGTTTTATGCAACGGGGCCGGCGCTCGATTATCCGCGCCTCATGCTGCATTCGGAAACCCTGCAATTCCGTCACCCTGACGGCGGCCGCGGAATGCGTATCACAGCCAAAGCGCCGTTCTAGGATGGGTGGAGGGGGCGCTGCCCCCTCGGCCTTGCGGCCTCACCCCCGAGGTATTTTCGTCAGAATGAAGATCACTCGTCCCAGCCGGAGATGGCTTTGACTTCGAGGAATTCTTCGATCCCCCAGACGCCGCCTTCGCGGGCGCGGCCGGAGGCTTTGACGCCGCCGAAGGGTGCGCCTGCTGCACGGCTTTTGCCGTTCATCTCGACCATGCCCGATTTGAGCTGACGCGCGAGGCGACGTTTGCGGTCGGTGTCGGTGGTCTGGACGTAGTTTGTCAGGCCGTAGGGCGTATCGTTGGCGATGCGGACGGCGTCCTCTTCGGTGTCGAACGGGATGATCGACAGGACGGGGCCAAAGATTTCTTCGCGTTCGATCGTCATGCCGGGATCGACGTCGGCAAAGACGGTCGGGCGGACATAGAAGCCTTTGTTCATGCCTTCGGGCAGGCCGAGCCCGCCAGCAACGAGGCGAGCGCCTTCATCGATGCCCTTTTGGATATAGCCCTGAATCTGGTCCCACTGGCGTTTGTTCACGACGGGGCCGATGTGGTTGCCGTTCTGGTGGCCGGAGGCAACGGGGGTGTTCTCTGCGACCGATTTGGCGATCTCGACCGCTTCGTCGTAGAAATCACGCTCGACCAGCATACGGGTCGGGGCGTTGCAGGACTGACCCGAATTGTAGAAGCAGTGCTTCGCGCCGCGGCGGACAGCTTTTTCGCCCGCATCTGCAAAGACCACGTTTGCGCCTTTGCCGCCGAGTTCGAGGGTCACGCGCTTCATCGTTTCGGCGGCGGTTTTCGAAATCGCACGACCGGCGCGGGTGGAGCCGGTGAAGCTGATCATCTGAACATCTTCGTGCGCCGAAAGCTGGGTGCCGACGCCTTGGCCATCGCCGTTCACCAGATTGAACACGCCGGCGGGGATGCCGGCGTCATGGACGAATTCTGCGAACAGCATCGAGGAGAGCGGGGCTTCCTCGGACGGTTTCAGGACAATGGTGCAACCAGCGAGGAGGGCAGGGATCACTTTCAGCGTCACCTGATTCATCGGCCAGTTCCATGGCGTGATGAGGCCGACGACCCCGATGGGTTCGAGCGCGATCTGGGTGTCGGTGACATCGTCGCTGAGCGGCTTGATCCATTCGATTTTCTCGAACGCATCAAGGAAGTTGCCGAGGTGCCACGGCAGGCATTCGGCCTGATCCTCGTAGCTCATGTCGATCGGGGCACCCATCTCGCGCGAGATCGCTTCGGCCATTTCCTGACGGCGCAGGTTGTACTGGTCGAGGATTTTGCGAACGTAGTCGGCGCGGGTTGCGGGCGCAGTCGCAGCCCACGACGGGAAGGCGGCAGAGGCTGCATCGACGGCGGTATTGGTGTCCGCTTCGCTGCCGAGCGAAATGACAGCGGTGACTTCTTCGGTCGACGGGTCGATGACGTCGCAGTCACGTGCCACGGCAGGAGCGACCCATTTGCCGTTGATGTAGAATTCGCGCTTTTCGAGCATGATTGGCTCCTGAAATTTGATCAAAAATCAGCCTGCCATTGCTGCGACAAAATCACAAGTGGAGGTAGCGGTAACACTTCCGCAATCCTATATCGGGGCATGAACATATCATTACGGAGGATATTATGGCTCTGCGAATTAACGATACGATCCCGAACCTGACCGTTGAAACCGATCAGGGTACCCTCAACCTTCATGACTGGATCGGCGATAGCTGGGCTATCCTGTTCTCTCACCCGAAAGACTTTACCCCTGTTTGCACCACCGAGTTTGGCGCTGTTGCCCAGCTGACCGACGAATGGGCCAAGCGCGGCACAAAGGTCATGGGTATCTCGGTCGACGGCGTTGAAGAGCACAAGAAGTGGAAAGGCGACATCGAGAAGTTTGCCGGTGCGGAAGCCAGCTTCCCGATCATCGCTGACAGTGATCTGGCCGTCGCGAAGGCCTTCGATATGCTGCCCGCCGAAGCCTACTTGCCGGACGGCCGTACTCCGGCCCACACCGCGACCGTGCGTTCGGTGTTCATCGTCTCGCCGGACAAGAAGCTCCAGCTGTCGATGACCTATCCGATGTCGGTCGGCCGTAACTTTGCTGAAGTTCTGCGCGCTCTGGACGGCCTTCAGGCCACCTACGGCAACCCGATTGCGACCCCTGCGAACTGGCAGGTCGGCCAGGACGTCATCGTTGCTCTGTCGCTCAACGACGATCAGGCCCGCGAGAAGTTCGGCGATCTGGACATCAAGCTGCCGTACCTGCGTACTGCCAAATACAACGGCTGATCCGCTCAGTCGGACAGCAAAAAGCCCCGCACGTTTGTGCGGGGCTTTTTTGTTGCGCTGTAAGGCTTACGCCATGTTGCGCGGATAGAGGAAAACTTTGGTTCCGGTCGGAACGCGATCATACAGGTCTTTGACGTGATCGTTGATCAGACGGACACAGCCGTTCGAAACTTCGCGACCGATGGTCAGCGGGTCGGGCGTACCGTGAATGCGCAAATATGTGTCGCGATTACCTTCGTAGAGGTACAGCGCGCGGGCACCCAGCGGGTTGTCGATGCCGCCTGGCATACCGTCAGCGTACTTGGCATAGACCTCGGGCTCACGAGCGATCATGTCAGGTGTCGGGGTCCAAGTCGGCCATTCCTGCTTGCGTTTGATGGTGTAGATGCCGTCCTCATAGAGGTTCGCACGGGCCACACCGACGCGGTACATGATGGCTTGGTTCTCTGGCAGCACCCAGAACAGATTGAACGACGTCGGGTCGACGTGGATCGTGTAGGGTTCATAGCCAGCACCAATCGTCACCATCTGCGGTGCGAATTGCTGGGCTTCTTTGGCAAGCTGATCTTGAGCAGCTTCGGTTTGAGCAAATGCTGGGATGGCGCCACAAACGGCTGCCCCAGCGAGAAAATTACGGCGATTAAAAATCATAATGCGTTTCCCTTATTACGGGCCGCCTCAGTGGCGGGTTCGTCAGCTAACGCGCGATTTTCTCAGAAAGTTTCCTGTTCCCTTCCTCACATAAAAGAGAAACCCCGACGTCAACGCCGGGGTTTCCAAGAGAAGTCAGTGACTTACAGAGATAAGAAAAATTCTTATTCTGCCTCTTCTTCCTTCACGATTTCTTCGCCAGTTTCCTGATCGACGATCTTCATCGACAGGCGAACTTTACCGCGATCGTCGAAGCCGAGCAGCTTGACCCAGACTTCCTGACCTTCCTTGAGGACGTCAGACGGGTGGTTCAGGCGACGGTTTTCGATCTGGCTGACGTGGACGAGACCGTCACGCTTGCCGAAGAAGTTCACGAAAGCACCGAAGTCGACAAGCTTGACGACTTTGCCTTTGTAGACTTTGCCTTCTTCCGGCTCTGCGACGATCGAGTAGATCATGTCGTAGGCCTTCTGGATGGCTTCACCATTCGACGAAGCGATCTTGATGACGCCGTCGTCGTTGATGTCGACCTTGGCACCCGAAGTTTCGACGATCTCGCGGATGACCTTACCGCCCGAACCGATGACTTCACGGATCTTGTCGGTCGGGATCTGCATGGTCTCGATGCGCGGAGCGTGAACCGAGAAGGTGTTCGCAGTGGTCAGCGCCTTCGACATTTCGCCGAGGATGTGCAGACGACCCTGACGTGCCTGCTCCAGAGCTTTCTTCATGATTTCCGGCGTGATGCCAGCAACCTTGATGTCCATCTGCAGTGAGGTGATGCCGTCTTCGGTACCTGCAACTTTGAAGTCCATGTCGCCGAGGTGGTCTTCGTCACCGAGGATGTCGGTCAGAACGGCGTAAGAGCCGTCGTCTTCGAGGACCAGACCCATAGCAACACCGGCAACCGGTGCCTTCAGCGGAACGCCGGCATCCATCATCGACAGCGAGCCACCGCAGACCGAAGCCATGGAGGACGAACCGTTCGATTCAGTGATCTCGGACACAACGCGGATGGTGTACGGGAAGTCGGTTGCGGCCGGCAGAACAGCCTGAAGCGCGCGCCATGCGAGCTTGCCGTGACCGATTTCGCGGCGACCCGGCGAACCAACGCGGCCAACTTCACCAACCGAGTACGGAGGGAAGTTATAGTGCAGCAGGAAGTTCGAGCGGAAGTTGCCGTGCAGGGCGTCGATGATCTGCTCGTCGTCGCCGGTGCCGAGGGTGGTCACGACCAGCGCCTGGGTTTCACCGCGGGTGAACAGAGCCGAACCGTGGGTACGCGGCAGCAAGCTGGTTTCCGAAACGATCGAGCGAACCTGATCGAGTGCACGGCCGTCGATGCGCTTGCCTTCTTTGACAACCGAACCGCGCAGAACCGACGACTCGAGCTTCTTCAGAGCCGAACCGAGGTTCGCGTCTTCGAGTTGCTCTTCGGTCAGGGTCGCTTTGACAGCTTCCTTGGCAGCCGAAACGGCAGCAACGCGCTCTTGCTTGTTGGTGATGGCATATGCAGCGCGCATCTGCTCTTCACCAGCGGCTTTCACGATCTCGTAGAGGTCCGAGTAATCCGGCGCGTTGAATTCGAACGGCTCTTTCGCAGCTTCTTCAGCCAGCGAGATGATGCAGTCGATAACCGGCTGGAGCTGCTCGTGAGCGAAGGTAACCGCGCCCAGCATTTCTTCTTCGGTCAGCTCGTAAGCTTCCGATTCCACCATCATCACGGCATCTTTGGTGCCTGCAACAACGAGGTCCAGACGCTGCTCGGGGTTCGAACGCAGGTTGGTCATATCGTCGACCTGCGGGTTCAGTACGTATTCGCCATCGACGAAACCAACGCGAGCCGCACCGATCGGGCCCATGAACGGAGCGCCCGAAATGGTCAGGGCTGCCGAAGCGGCGATCATTGCAACGATGTCGGGATCGTTCACGAGGTCGTGCGACAGGACGGTGCACATGACGAGCACTTCGTTTTTGAAGCCCGGGACGAACAGCGGACGGATCGGACGGTCGATCAGGCGCGCAGTGAGCGTCTCTTTCTCGGTCGGACGAGCTTCGCGCTTGAAGAAGCCGCCCGGTACTTTACCGGCGGCGTAGTATTTCTCTTGGTAGTGAACCGTAAGCGGGAAGAAATCCTGACCCGGCTTCGCTTCTTTGGCGAAGGTCACGTTTGCCATGACGGAGGTTTCGCCCAGAGTGGCGATAACGGTGCCGTCGGCCTGGCGAGCAACCTTGCCGGTTTCCAGCGTGAGCGTTTCTTCGCCCCACTGGATCGATTTTTTCACTTCATTGAACATCAGCGTATCCTAAAAGGGAGCACTCCCGGCCCTCCGGGTCTCCCGTTTGATTGGCGGCCCCATTGCCGCCGACCCCATCCATCCATTTCGAGTGCCGGGGTCATAGCACAACGTCTCAGATGGCGCGCACATACATGAAAACAAGGTGTTTGGAAAGCATTGCTTTCGTGAGGCAAACTCGCCTGCTTGTGGCAGCGGTGCGGCACAAATAAAAACGCCCGCTCGAATGAGCGGGCGTCTCAATTCCGGATCGGATAAGCGATTAGCGGCGGATGCCGAGGCGCTTGATCAGGTCCTGGTAACGGGCCTCTTCCTTACCCTTGAGGTAGTCCAGCAGCTTACGACGCTGAGCAACCATCTTGAGCAGGCCGCGGCGGCCGTGGTTGTCTTTTTTGTGGGTCTTGAAGTGCTCGGTCAGAGTGGTGATGCGCGAGGTCAGGATCGCGATCTGAACTTCCGGCGAACCGGTGTCACCTTCTTTGGTGCCGAATTCTTTGATGACGCGTGCTTTTTCTTCAACGGTGATCGACATCGGGATCTCCTTAGTATCAAAGGGTTATGGCGCAGGCCGGGATGTCGTCCAGCAAGGCCCTTGGAGTAGTATCCCTGTCCATGACAGCGGATCAGCGGCGCATAGATGAGAATCGTCAGGAAATAAAGAGAAATCTCACAGTTTCACCAGCTGCACGCGGCCAAGGTCGAATTCGGAAAGGTGCCGGAGTTTTGCAAGGTCGGTACCGTCGGCCTGTAGAATGAGCCCGTCGTCGGTTTGCATCGAACTCAGGGTAGGGGGCTCGCCGGAGTAGTTCAGGACCAGAACGTCGTCGTCAGTCAGGTCGTCGATGGTGACCGGGCCGGCGATATCGGATGAGATCATGAACACATCGTGACCAGTGCCGCCGTTCAGGTTGTCATGCGCAGCACCATGCAGGATGTCCTCGCCTGCGCCGCCATTCAGGAAATCCTGTTCGGTGTCTTGGCCCCCATAAATCTCATCGGAGCCGCTGCCGCCGTTCAGAACGTCCTCGCCCGCTCCGCCGACCATGACATCATCGCCCAGCGAGCCGAGAAGCGCGTCGTTGCCATCGCCTCCGTACATCTCATCGTTTCCGGATCCGCCAATTAGGTTGTCGTCGCCAGTGCCACCGTTCATCAGGTCGTCGCCGATATGTCCCGCAAGATAGTCGGCATCGGATTCGCCCGAGAGTTGGTCATCGCCTTCCCCTCCGTGTAGTTCATCCTCGCCGTCGTTCCCCGACAGCAAGTCGTTCCCCATCGCGCCATCGAGGAAATCGGCACCATTCCCGCCGCTCAATGTATCGTCGCCATCTCCGCCGATGATGATGTCGTCATCGTCCGTTCCATCCTCGGAAATTCCGGGGATAAGAACGGCTCCGGCCAAGGCCATCGTAACCAGTCCGACAAGATACAGCATTGCGCCCTCACCATTTGCAGCTGAAATAGCGCTAGCCCGAGTGCGGTACGAAACGCGAACGAATTATGTGGTTATGGTTAACGCCGGCCACGGCTGAGGCTGCTGGCTGTAGGAGATATACAGCGGGTGCTTCGGGTGGCCCGCAGCAGTAAGTCCGAGCGTAAACAGCGGCTTACCGGTTTCTCGCAGAAGTGCCTCGACCTGTGGTCCGCGATTAAGGAATTCTCCGTGCGTTCCCCAAGCGCAGATAATCTGGTCCCCGTCGCGAATCCATTCCACAGCAGAACCGCGAATCGCAGCATCGTTTGCAGGTCCGACCGGATCGGCAGCCGCGCGCATTTTCTTGGGGTCGGTGTCACGCCACGCGAAAATGTTAGTCACGCGGAACGCCCCGAAACCCAGCGCGCGCGCGCGGCGTTCGCAGCGTTCGACGGTCGGGTCGTTCTGGACCTCGGTCGCGGTTGACGGATTGAGCATGATAAACAAGGCGCGCCGGCCTTCGGGGTTCCACATGCGGGTCAGCAGATAGCGGTATTTCTCGCATGGCGAGTAGACGGCGACTGATTCAGCGTCGCCTTTGAGATGACATTTTTCGATCATTGCCTGCCCTAAAATCCGCAAAATTCTAATCAATTATCTCTGTCAGGGACACAAAGTTAAACCCTCAAGAAGAATCATAAATGAAGAGGTTGGTATGGATTGGACCAGCTTGTTGTTGATTGGTTCCATGGGCCTAGGACTTGTCTTCGAATTCAACTTTGACGGCGGAGTAGAGACCGACGTCAATGATGAGGCGGACATGATGGAAACCGACGAGCACGCGGCATCGATGATGTCGTTTGAAGAGGATATCGATGCTGAGATCGATATCTGGGATACGCCGATTATCGACTACGGGCCGATTAATCCCGAAGTCGCGGTGCTGCCTTGGGGTGACCCTGAGGTCGACACCGAGGTATTCGGCGACATGGCTGCGTAATCAGCTGACGAACACGCGTGAAGGGTGAAGTTCACCGCTGCGGAAATGTCCGACAGCAATGGCTTGCCCTTCAAAGCTTGCCCAACATTCCTCATTGAATTCAACGTCATGCGCAATAACGGTCGCAGCGTTGCCGTTGCGCAGCCGTGTGATGCTTTCGGGCGGGCAGCGGACTTCGGTTATATCGCAAAGGCCGTCTTCGAGAGGGCGGAGATAATTGTCGAGCTCCGGCGTCTTCGCCAGTTCCTCGATCTGCTCCATCGTCATGGCACCTTCGGTTTCGAACGGGCCGGACCAGATGCGGCGCAGACGCAGGACATGGCCGTAGCAGCCAAGTTTCGCACCGAGGTCGCGTGCGATCGAGCGGACGTACCCGCCTTTGCCGCAGGTCATCTCCAGAACGACATGATCGGCGTCGGGACGGTCGACCATGACAAGTTCCTCGACCCACAGCGGACGCGCGGCGATCTCGAACTCTTCGTCATCGCGAGCGAGCTTGTAGGCGCGCTGGCCGTCGATTTTCACGGCCGAGAACTTGGGCGGCACCTGCATGATGTCGCCGAGGAAACCGTTCAGGGCTTCCTTGATCTCGTCATCCGTCGGGCGCTGGTCGCTTGAGGCGATAATCTCACCCTCAGCATCGTCAGTATTTGTCGCAGCGCCGAGCGTGACGGTGAACTCGTAAGCCTTCAGCGCGTCGGTGATGTAGGGGATGGTCTTGGTCGCTTCGCCGATAGCGACGGCCAGAAGGCCAGTGGCTTCGGGATCGAGGGTGCCAGCGTGGCCGGCTTTTTTCGCGCCCAGCGCCCAGCGGATCTTGTTGACCACAGCGGTGGAGGTGATGCCAGCAGGCTTGTCCACGATGATCCAGCCAGAAATATCGCGACCTTTGCGCTTGCCCATCGTCATCTCCTTGATCTCGGGGCGGGTCTGCTATCGGCCCGCCGCCGGTCCGTCAACCGCGTGCTTATTCGTCAGCGTCTTCGATATCGTCGTCTTCGAGGTCCTGACGCACGTGTTCATCCGCAAACATGCGGCGCGTGTCGTCCATCCGGTCGAAGGTCTCGTCGATTTCGAAACGCAGGTCGGGCGCGTATTTCAGCGTCAAACCTTTAGTGACGAGGTGACGCAGCTCTGCCTTGTTACGGCGGAGGGCAGCGAGACACTCGTCCTTGTTCTGACCGCCGAGCGGAAGAACATATGCGGTTGCGTATTTAAGGTCAGGGGAGCACTGCACCTCGCCCACAGTGATCGACATGCGACCCAGATCAGGATCGTGCACATCGCCACGGGCAAGGACGTCCGACAGTGACCTGCGGACGAGTTCGCTCACACGGAGCTGACGCTGGGAGGGGCCGGAGCCCGAATTGAAACGGTTCTTTGCCATATCGCCCATGTAAGCGCGATCAGCGCACTTGCCAAGCAAGGCGTTGCAGGGCTAGCACCGATACGCAATTCAAAGCCAAGAGGATGACGACATGACCGACCTGCCGGGTATCGTGATTACCGGAGCTTCGGGCCGTATGGGCCAGATGCTGATCAAGACTGTTCTGGGGTCGGACAAAGCCAAACTCGTCGGCGCGATCGAGCGTGACGGCCACGACTGGATCGGGCAGGATGTCGGTGTTGTCATGGGCGGTCAGCCGATAGGTGTGACCGTGACTTCTGATGCGGCGGCTGCCTTTGCCGAAGCGAACGCTGTCATTGATTTTACTGCACCTTCCGCGACTGTTGCCTTCGCTCAGGCTGCTGCTGAAGCTGGTATTGTCCACGTCATTGGCACCACAGGCATGGAGGACGAGCACCTCAGCCAGATTGCTGCATCCGCTGCCAAAGCGACCGTGATCCGTGCGGGTAACATGTCGCTGGGTGTGAACCTCCTGACCGGTCTGACCAAGAAGGTTGCGGCTGCGCTGGGCGAGGAATTCGACATCGAAGTCATCGAGGCGCACCACAACAAAAAGGTCGATGCGCCGTCGGGGACTGCTCTGATGTTAGGTGAGGCCGCTGCCGAAGGACGCGGTGTGAAGCTATCCGACGTTCGCGATTCGGGTCGTGACGGTATCACGGGTGCCCGCAAGAAAGGCGACATCGGCTTTGCCGTGATTCGCGGTGGTGACATCGTGGGCGAGCACGACGTGCTTTTCGCGGGCGAAGGTGAGCGTATTATCCTGCGCCACGTTGCCACTGATCGCGGCATCTTTGCCCGCGGCGCGCTGCGTGCTGCAATCTGGGGGCAGGATCAGGCGCCGGGTGAGTACGATATGATGGACGTGCTGGGGCTCTAAGCCCCGCCGCGATCAGAAATCGATCGCGATTCCCTTCTTTTCCCAATCGCCGAAACGAACGGGCTCCGGCCCGTCGCGGCCACCAAGCTCGGTCGGAAGATCGAGCTTTTCTGCATTCTTGCGGCGCTCTTCGGCTTCGGCGAGCGCACGCTGTGCGGCGGGGGGCAGATCTGGCTTCTGGGTCATGTTTTCTTGTTCCTCGGCTTTCTCTGATATAGGGCAGGGCATCTTTCAGGCCAAGGACCCATGGAGTTTCCTATGTCGACGACCGGTCTTGCGCCGCGCCTCGCTGCGTACCACCTGCTTAACGCTGTGACCATCGACGGTCGTCTGCTGTCCGAGGAAATCGGCGGCGGTGCCCTGTCTCGCCTGTCGCCAGAGGATCGCGCTCGCGCCCAGCGCCTCGCGATTTCGACCCTCCGCGCGGCAGACCGCGCCGACCGGATGCTCAAGCCGTTCCTGCAAAAACGCCCGCCGCTGTCGGTCCGCAATGCGATGCGCCTCGGCACGGTAGAGATATGGTCGGGCGAAGCCGCACATGGTGTCGTCAACGCTTGCGTCGAAATCGTGGGACGTGACAAGAAAACCCAGTCGATGAAGGGCCTCGTAAACGCCGTTCTGCGCAAGGTCGCCGCCGAACGTGAGGGCGCTTGGGACCGTCTGCCGATCCCGCGTCTGCCCGACTGGCTGCGCCTGCCGATGATCGAAGCGTGGGGCAAGCCAGCCGTCAGCGGCATGGAGGCCGCGCATTATGCAGGCGCGCCGCTGGATATCACGGTGAAGTCCGATGCCGCGGGATGGGCTGAAAAGCTCGGTGGTCAGGTTCTGCCGACCGGCACGGTTCGCATTCCTGTTGGCGTCCAGGTCTCCGGCCTGCCCGGTTTCGAAGATGGCGAATGGTGGGTGCAGGACGCGGCTGCGGCGCTGCCCGTCAAAACGCTTGGCGATATCCAGGGTCTGAACGTCCTCGACCTCTGCGCCGCGCCGGGTGGTAAGACGATGCAGCTTGCTGCGGCCGGTGCCAAAGTGACTGCCGTCGACATTTCGCCGTCGCGTCTCGACCGCGTTCAGGAAAACCTTGAGCGGACCAAGATGAAGGCAGATCTGATCGACGCCGACGCGCTGGTCTACGATGTCGAGGGCTTCGATGTTGTTCTGCTCGATGCGCCGTGCTCGGCCACCGGCACCATTCGCCGTCACCCCGATCTGCCGCACGCCAAGGACGGCAGCGAATTCGGCGACCTGATCGCGCTGCAAACGGAGCTGATCGACCACGCGCTGACCCTGCTGAAGCCGGGCGGTCGTCTGGTGTTTTGCACCTGTAGCCTGCTGCCCGACGAAGGCGAAGTGCAGGTTGAAGAGGCGCTCGAACGCCACGAAGGTCTGACCGTCGAAAAGCCGGAGTTCGAAGGGCTCGACCCTGCGTGGATCACCGAAGAAGGCGGCGTTCGCCTGCGTCCCGACTACTGGGCGGAATTTGGCGGAATGGACGGGTTCTACCTCGCCGTGCTGACAAAGGCTGCGTGACACTAAGGGTATTCCTACGTATCATTCTGCCTTAACAATGCGGCAAACGCAGTATCGAGGCAGCACCAGTGGTCAAGGCTCAGACAAGGCGTGGTAAATACACGCAGTGGATGAACCGCGCGCACGCGCGGCTTGCGGCTTATACTGCCAAACAGCCTTCGTTCGCCCATCGACCAGAACCGCAATCCATTGGCTTATTTGCAAAAGGTCGCCAACTCGTTGCCGGTAACTTCCTCTTTTCCGGCGATCTGATCGAGGCCCCCGGCGCCAGCATTTGGGATATCGCGCCCGAGGATTCGGAAGTCGCGCTGATGCTCCAGAATTGCAGTTGGCTGGACGATCTGGCTGCTGTCGGGGACGCTGACGCACGGGAACGGGCGCAGACTTGGGTCTTCGAGTGGATCGACCGCTACGGGCGCGGTCATGGCCCTGGTTGGACGCCCGAACTGACTGGCCGCCGTCTGATCCGCTGGATCAACCACGCGTATTTCCTCCTCCGCGCAAGGGAGAAGGACGAGAGCGACCGCTTCATGCAAAGCCTCGGTGCGCAGACGAAATACCTCTCAAAGCGCTGGAAAGGCACCAAGCCGGGTTTGGAGCGGTTCGAGGCGCTCTGCGGCCTCGTCTACGCCAGTCTGGCGCTAGACGGCTCCATGCTCGTGCTCGACGATGCGCTCTCGGCGCTGGCCAAAGAGTGTAAGGCCCGCATCACCGAAGACGGCGGCATCGACACCCGCAATCCCGAAGAACTGCTGGAAGTCTTCACGCTCCTCGGTTGGGCCGTCACTGCACTTGAAGAAACGGGTCGCTCCGCGCCGCAGGACGTCACTGACGCGATGGGACGTATCGCGCCGACGCTCCGCGTGCTGCGTCATTCCGATGGTGGCCTCGCGCGGTTCCACGGCGGTGGTCGCGGCATCGATGGGCGCTTGGATCATGCGCTGGCGCTGCTGCCAGATCGCACCGTGCCGAAAGGCGTCCTGCACATGGGTTACGGGCGCATCACCGGCGGTCGGACCAGTGTTATCATTGACGCAGATGCTCCACCGAGCGGGCCTGCCAGCCACGATGCCCATGCCTCGACCTGTTCAATGGAAGTCACCTCTGGCCGTCGTCCGCTGATCGTCAATTGTGGATCGGGGAGCCGTTTCGGCCTCGACTGGCGGCGTTTCGGACGTGCGACCGCGAGCCATTCTACGCTGGCGATCGAAGGGTATTCTTCCGCGCGTCTCGGCAAAGCAGGCAAATTTGGGAGTGTCGGTCATGAACTGCTCGTCGATATCCCCGACCACGTGCCGACCGACCAATTGAGCAGCCGTAAGGGCGAGAAATTCGAGGTCGCGCACAACGGCTATCAAGCAACGCACGGCCTGATGCACGCTCGCATCCTCGACCTCAGCCACGACGGGCGGACGCTGGAGGGTGAAGAGCTCCTCGCCACACTATCCGAAGCTGACAAGAAACGGTTCGACGTCTGCATCAAGCGCGAGCCGCTGGGGATTCCCTATTCGGTTCGTTTCCATCTGCATCCCGATGTCGAGGCGTCTCTCGATATGGGCGGAACGGCGGTGTCTCTCACACTCAAAAGTGGTGAGATCTGGGTGTTCCGGCATGATGGGCGGGCCGAAATGAACATCGAGCCGTCGGTTTACCTCGAAAATGGACGTTTACGCCCCCGAACATCGCAACAAGTGGTTTTAACCGGACGCGCAATGGCCTATGCGACGCGCATCCGCTGGTCCCTAGCCAAGGCGCATGAAACCCCGAGCGCCGTACGCGACTACGTTCAGGATGACCTTGCGGAACTGGATCAAGATTGACAGCCCGGAGAGCCCGCCCGATGACCGACCTCTATCCCCTGCGCCGCGCCCTATTGTCCGTGTCCGACAAAACCGGACTTCTCGAACTTGGAAAGGCGCTCGCGGATCGTGGTGTCGAACTGCTCTCGACCGGCGGCTCCGCCAAGGCGCTGCGCGATGCCGGCCTGACCGTTCGTGACGTTTCGGACGTCACCGGCTTCCCCGAAATGATGGACGGCCGCGTCAAGACCCTGCACCCCAAGGTGCACGGCGGTCTGCTGGCCCTGCGTGACAACGATGCGCACGTCGCTGCAATGGAAGAACACGAAATCGGCGGCATCGACCTGCTGGTCGTGAACCTCTACCCGTTCGAAGCCGCTCTGGCCCGCGGTGCCGAGTATGACGAAATGATCGAGAACATCGACATCGGTGGCCCTGCGATGATCCGCGCCGCAGCGAAGAACCACGGTTTCGTCACCACCATCGTCGACGTCGAAGATTACGACGCTCTGCTGGCCGAACTGGATGCCAACGACGGTCAGACCTCGTTCGCCTTCCGTCAGCGTCAGGCTCAGATCGCTTACGCCCGTACCGGCGCTTACGATGCCGCCGTCAGCAACTGGATGGCCGACGCGATTGGTGAGGCCGCGCCGCGCCGCCGTTCGTTTGCTGGTCAGATTAAGCAGACCCTGCGCTACGGTGAAAACCCGCACCAGTCGGCTGCGTTCTACACCGACGGCACCAACCGTCCGGGCGTTGCGACTGCTGTCCAGCATCAGGGCAAGGAATTGTCTTACAACAACATCAACGACACCGACGCTGCATTCGAGCTGGTGGCTGAATTCGATCCGGCTGCTTCGGCTGCCGTTGCGATCATCAAGCACGCCAACCCGTGTGGTGTTGCCAAAGGCGCGACCCTGCTCGAAGCCTACCAGAAGGCTTTCGATTGCGACCGCACTTCGGCTTTCGGCGGTATCGTTGCGCTGAACCAGCCGCTTGATGCTGACACCGCTAAGGCAATCGTTGAAATCTTCACCGAAGTCGTCATCGCTCCGGGTGCTTCGGACGAAGCCAAGGAAATCTTTGCAGCCAAGAAGAACCTGCGTCTTCTGACTACCGATGGTCTGCCGAACGTCCTCGACAAGTCGAACACCGTTCGTCAGGTCGCTGGCGGCTTCCTCGTACAGGACAAAGATGCTGGCTTCATCGGCATGGATGACCTCAAAGTAGTCACCAAGAAAGCCCCGACCCAAGAGCAAATGGAAGACCTCCTGTTCGCTTGGAAAGTCGGCAAGCACGTCAAGTCGAACGCCATCGTCTACGTCAAAGACGGCGCGACCGTTGGCGTCGGTGCTGGCCAGATGAGCCGTGTCGACTCCGCGCTGATCGCCGCGAAGAAGGCAGAACGTATGGCTGAAACCATCGGCCTCGAACAGCCGCTGACCATCGGTTCGGCCGTTGCTTCGGATGCGTTCTTCCCGTTCCCCGACGGCCTGATGGAAGCCGCTGCCGCTGGTGCGACCTGCGTCATCCAGCCGGGTGGTTCGATGCGTGACAACGAAGTTATCGCAGCCGCTGACGAAGCGGGCCTCGCGATGGTCTTCACCGGCATGCGCCACTTCCGTCACTAAATGAAAACGATCGCGACAGCCCGTGGAATGCGCCTTCTCTTCTGGGCAGGCTTCTGGACATTCCTGATCGACCAGATCTCCAAGTATCTGGTCGTGCACCTTCTTGGCCTCCGCACACTGGAGGTCATCAAGGTCTTTCCGCCATACCTCGAATTTCGCATGGCGTGGAATCGGGGTGTGAACTTCGGCCTGTTTTCGGGCTTCGACATGCGCTGGGTGCTTGTCGGCGTGGCTGTCGTGATTTCCGCCTTTGTCCTCTACTGGCTGCGCCGTGAAGGCGGGAGCCGCTGGGCGTTCATCGCTGGCGGTCTTCTTGTTGGCGGAGCCATGGGCAACGTCATCGACCGCGTTCTTTATGGCGCGGTCGCCGACTTCCTGAATATGTCCTGCTGCGGGATCGCGAATCCCTACGCATTCAACGTAGCTGACGTGGCAATTTTCATTGGTGCGATTGGGCTTGCGCTCTTCACCGGCACCAAGTCGAAGAACAAAGCTACGTGACGGACCGGTAAAGCTGCGCTAACTATAGGGCCGGTAAACCGGAGGGGATTTCATGCGCGCAATTTCGTTGGCTGTCGTAGCGATGCTGGCGCTCTCTGCATGTGGAGGCGGCGACAAGTCGCTTCATAGCGTGAACTCACTTCAAACCGGTCCCGATGAGTTCAGTGTGCTGCCTTACAAGCCGCTCGAAATGCCGCCGTCGATGGCGCTGCTGCCACCGCCGAACCCGAACGGCGCAAACCTTGCCGATCCGACTCCGATTGCTGATGCGATCGTTGCGCTGGGCGGCAACCCGAATGGCGGTGTGGCCGGTGATGCCGCGCTGATCGCGCAGGCGACCCGTTACGGCACCGATGGCACGGTCCGCCAGACGCTTGCGTCGGAAGACGAGCGCTATCGCCGGACCCGTCGCAACCTCGGCCTCTTTAACATCTTCGCCAAAGATCGCTATTTCTCGGCTTACAACGGTATGGCGCTCGATCCTTACGCGGAATTGGAGCGTTTCGGCGCAGCAGGTGTCGCGGTCCCGTCAGCACCGCCGCAACAGTAGTCACAACTCCGTTGCCAGTATTGCACGTCCGGCGGGAGGCAGTAGGCTCACCTCATCGTTCGGAGGTGAATAATGCTGCGATCTCTTGCATTTGCTGCCGCTCTAGCCGCATCGCCGGCAGTGGCTCAGGATGTTTCTACCTTTCAGCTAGATAACGGAATGGATGTTGTGGTGATCGAAGATCACCGCGCGCCGGTCGTTGTCCATATGGTCTGGTACCGACGCGGGTCGGCTGACGAACCCGTCGGCGAATCCGGCGTGGCGCACTTCCTTGAACACCTGCTGTTCAAAGGCACCGAGAACATGGCCCCCGGTGAGCTGTCCGAGACCGTGGCCGCAAACGGCGGGTCCGATAACGCGTTCACCAGCTACGATTACACCGCCTATTTCCAGCGCGTTGCGGCTGACCGTCTTCCTCTGATGATGCAGATGGAAGCCGACCGGATGGTGAACCTCAAGCTGTCCGAAGGTGACATCGCGACCGAGCGGGACGTGATCCTCGAAGAACGCAACATGCGGACCGAGAACAACCCGAGCGCGCTGGCCCGCGAACAGATGATGGCTGCGCAGTATCTCAACCACCGCTACGGCGTGCCGGTCATCGGTTGGAAGCACGAGATGGAGACGCTCTCGCTCGAAGACGCAACTTCGTTCTATGATCTCTACTACAGCCCGAATAACGCGACGCTGGTTGTTGCGGGCGATGTGGACCCGTCCGAGGTCGGTGCGCTGGCTCAGGAATATTACGGTGTCATCCCGCGTCAGGAAAACCTGCCTGAGCGCATCCGTTCGCAGGAACCCCCGCAGACCGCCGCGCGCCGCCTGACCTATTACGATCCGCGCGTATCCCAGCCCTATGTCGCCCGCAGCTACCTCGCGCCCGAGCGTGACAGCGGCGAGCAGGAGAAAGCCGCAGCGCTGGTCTATCTGGCCGAATTGCTGGGCGGCTCGCCGTTTACCTCGGTCCTCGGCATGAAGCTGCAATTCGACACGAACACAGCCGTTTTCACGAACGCGAGTTACAGCGGCACGTCCTTGGATGACACGACGTTCAACCTGTCCGTTGCTCCGGCTGAAGGTGTCACCCTTCAAGAAGCCGAAGATGCGATGGATGATGCCATCCAGAGCTTCATGGATGCCGACATCGACCCCGACCGTATGGAGGCAATCCGCACCCAGCTTCGTGCGAGTGAGGTTTATGCACTCGATGATGTGCAAGGTCTGGCAAACCGCTACGGCGCTGCGCTGTCGATCGGCCTGACGGTCGACGATGTCCAACAGTGGCCCGCGATCCTCGAAGCCGTCACGGCGGAAGATGTCAAAGCCATCGCGGCAGAGGTGCTCGACCCGCGCCGCTCCGTCACAATGTGGGTCAGCGCCGAAGAGGAGAGCGCAGAATGAAACGTCTGATTCTGGCTACCGTTTTGTCCCTCCTCGGCGTTGCTGCCCGCGCAGAGGTGCAGATCCAGCAGGTCACTTCCCCCGCTGGCATCAACGCTTGGCTCGTCGAAGAACGCGAGATTCCGTTTGTCGCGCTGGAGATTTACTTCAAAGGCGGTACGTCTCTGGACGAGCCCGGCAAACGCGGCGCGACCAATCTGATGATGGGGCTTCTCGAAGAAGGCTCGGGGGAGATGACTGCGCAGGATTTCCAGCGCGAGCGTGAATCGTTGGCTGCGTCGTATGGTTTTGACGCCTACGACGACGGCGTAAGTGTGTCCGCCAAGTTCCTGACCGAAAACCGTGATGATGCCGTGGCGCTCCTGCGTCAGGCGCTCGTCGCACCGCGTTTCGATCAGGACGCCATCGACCGCGTGAAGGGGCAGGTGCTCGCGGGCATCGCGTCGCGCAAGACAGACCCCAACCGCATTGCGGGCGACAGTTTCTACAGCGAAGCCTACGGCGATCATCCTTACGGCACCGATGACAGCGGAACCGAAGAAACCATCCGCGCGCTCACGCAGGACGATATCTTCGAAGCCTATCGCAACGCGCTCGTCGAAGGCCGCGCCTATGTCTCGGCTGTTGGTGACATCAATGCCGAGGAATTGGGCGAGGTCATCGACACCCTGCTCAGCGGCCTTCCCGAAGACGGCCCCGCCGTTCCCGGGGCGGTGGACTTCGGCCTCAAAGGCGGCGCGACAATTGTCGACTTCGCCACGCCGCAGTCCGTGATCCTGTTCGGTCATGCGGGTATCGACCGTGATGACCCCGACTTCTTTGCGGCCTACGTGCTTAACACGATTCTCGGCGGCAACGGTCCGCAGTCGATCCTGATGAACGAGGTCCGTGAAAAGCGCGGTCTGACTTACGGTATTTATACCTATCTGGTGGACAAGGATTACTCGAACATGTGGCTCGGCTCGGTCGCGACTGCGAACGAGAAAGTCGGTGAGACCATTGATGTGATCCTCGACAACTGGGCCCGCGTTGCGACTGTCGGTGTGAGCCAAGAAGAGCTCGATAGCGCCAAGACCTATCTGACAGGCTCCTATCCGCTGCGGTTCGACGGCAACGAAGAGATCGCTGGCATCATGGTCGGAATGCAGGTGCAGGGTTTGCCGCCCGAATACGTGGTGGAGCGCAACGCCTACATCGAGGCGGTGACGCTGGAGGATATCAACCGCGTTGCCCAGCGCTTGCTGAACCCCGATGCGCTACATTTCACCATCGTAGGCCAGCCCGAAGGCGTCGATGAGGCCATGCTGACCGACGCCGGCGAAGAGTGAGTGTTCACGAAATATCCCCTCGTGAATCAGTGAGGGCCATGCTACGTTTTGTGGCATGGCTCTAGCAAACCCCAAGATAACCCCCAACCGTCCCGTAATCAGGCAATTGGACGAAACCGCCATCAACCGCATCGCTGCGGGTGAGGTGGTGGAACGTCCGTCTGCTGCGGTCAAGGAACTGGTCGAGAACTCCATCGACGCTGGTGCGACCCGTATCGAGGTCGTGATCGCCGATGGCGGTAAGACTCTGATCCGCGTGACCGACAACGGCTGCGGCATCACTGCTGACCAGCTGCCGCTCGCGCTGTCGCGCCATGCGACGTCCAAGATCGACGGCTCGGACCTTCTGAACATCCATTCGTTCGGCTTCCGCGGGGAGGCTTTGCCGTCGCTCGGCGCGGTCGGCCGCCTGACCATCACCAGCCGTTGCGGCGGTGAAGAAGCCTCGGTCATCGCTGTTGCCGGTGGCCGCATGGAGGCGGTGAAGCCCGCCGCGCTGTCCGAAGGCACGGTCGTCGAACTGAAAGACCTGTTCTACGCCACGCCCGCCCGCCTGAAATTCCTGCGCACGGATCGCGCAGAGGCGCAGGCTGTGACCGACACAGTTAAACGCCTCGCCATGGCGGAGCCGTTCATCAGCTTCAGCCTCGTCGATGCGTCCGGTGGCAACCGCCGCGAGGTCTTCCGCGCCGATGCGGAGCAGGGCGAGATGTTCGACGCGCTGAACGGGCGTTTGGCCACCGTGCTGGGCCGTGATTTCGCGGAGAATTCGATTGCCATTGATGCCGAGCGTGATGGTTTCCACCTGACTGGCTACGCCGCGCTGCCGACTTATTCGCGCGGTTCGTCCGTTGCGCAGTTCTTGTTCGTGAATGGCCGTCCGGTAAAGGACAAGCTGCTCATCGGTGCGCTGCGCGGCGCATATATGGATTTCCTCAGCCGCGACCGCCATCCTGCCGCTGCGCTGTTCGTCGACTGCAATCCGCAGCTCGTCGATGTCAACGTGCACCCCGCGAAGTCCGAGGTCCGTTTCCGCGAGCCTGGTCTGGTGCGCGGCCTTATCGTTTCTGGCCTGCGTCACGCGCTCGCCGGTGCCGGTCACCGCGCGTCTTCCACAGTCGCGTCCGAAACGCTGGGCGCGATGCGTCCCGAACAGCCAACCGCGCCGGTCTATCAGGCGCCATACCGCGTCGAACGGCCGACCTATACAGCCCGCAGCACGAGCTACGACATGCAGGCGCCCGCGCCAGAGTATTCGGGCTTTGCCGAGATGTCCGCGCCGTCCGCCCGCGTCGAGCCGGTGATCGAAGAGGCCAAGCCGCTGGAGGCGCTCCCTCTTGGCGCTGCACGCGCGCAGGTCCACGAGAACTACATCATCGCGCAGACGGAAACGGGTATGGTGATCGTCGATCAGCATGCGGCGCACGAACGCCTCGTTTATGAAAAGCTGAAAAAGCAGATGGCCGAGAATGGCGTTGCTGCACAGGCTCTACTGATCCCCGAAATTGTCGAACTATCGTCTGGCGATGCGCAGATGTTGCTCGATCTGGCTGACGATCTGACGAAGCTCGGCCTGACAATCGAACCCTTCGGCGGCGGCGCGATCTGTGTCCGCGAAACCCCTGCTATTCTTGGAGAGGTCAACGCGGATGCCATGCTGCGCGATATCCTCGATGAACTCGCGGACCTTGGTGACAGCACCACGGTCCAAGTGCGGATCGAAGCGATCCTGTCGCGCGTTGCGTGCCACGGCTCCATCCGTTCCGGTCGCCGGATGCGCGGCGAGGAAATGAATGCTCTCCTCCGCGAGATGGAAGCCACGCCGCATTCGGGCCAGTGCAACCACGGGCGCCCGACCTATGTGGAGCTCCGCCTATCAGACATCGAACGCCTGTTCGGTCGCACCTGATGACGCTCGATCTGAATGATCCGCAGACGTTGATCGTGCTAGCAGCGGGTGCCTTGGCCCTGTTCGTCATCGTCCTGCTGCTGATGGTCGTAAAGCGGGCAGGGCAATCGGCGCACATGGCGCAGATGGTGGCGAGCCAGATGGGCCATGTGAACCAGCGCGTACAAATGCTTTCGGACGGGCAGCAGCAGCTCGTCGGCGGTCTGTCGTCGGTGTCCGAAGCGCAGGCCAAATCGCAGGCGCATATGCTCAAGCTGATGGAAGCGCGGCTCCAGCAGGTGAACGAGGTCGTGAACCGGAACCTCACGCTCAGCACCAAAGCCACGGCGCAGAGCCTTGGTGAGCTTCAGCAACGCCTGAAGACCATCGACAAAGCGCAGGAGAATATCACCAAACTGTCGGGCGACGTGCTCGGGTTGCAAGACATTCTCTCGAACAAGCAAACTCGTGGTGCGTTTGGTGAAATCCAGTTGCAGGACATCGTGTCCAAAGCCCTGCCGAGCGACAGTTATCGCCTCCAGCACACGCTCTCGAACGGCAAGCGCGCCGACTGTCTGATCCACCTGCCCAACCCGCCAGGGCCGATTGTGATCGACAGTAAATTTCCGCTCGAACCATACGAACGGATGCGCAAAGCCGAGACCGAGCAGGAGAAGCTGGAAGGCGTGCGCCAGATGCGGATCGCGGTGCGTAACCACATCCGTGCGATCAGCGAGAAATACATCATCGAGGGCGAGACCGCTGACGGCGCGATCCTGTTTTTACCGTCCGAGGCCGTCTACGCGGAGATCCACGCGAACTTCTCTGAACTGGTCCGAGAAGGGTTTGCTGCGCGCGTCTATATCGTTTCGCCGACAACATGCATGGCCACGCTAAACACGATGCGCGCGATCCTGAAGGATGCGCGTATGCGCGAACAGGCGGGTGCCATTCGTCAGGAGTTATCGAAGCTTTATGGGGACGTAGATCGCCTTGGCTCTCGCGTGGAAAACCTCGACCGCCACTTCAACATGGCGGCCAAGGATATTGCCGAGATCAAGATTAGTGCCGAAAAGGCAGGGAAGCGGGCTCAGCGGCTCGACAACTTCGATTTCGAAGAACTTGCCCCCGAAACCAATCCGTCAGTCGTCCCGCTGGTGCAGGATTAAATCTTCACGAACGGCTGCGCGAGGCGCGGCAGGAACGAATTGAACTTGAGCGGCGCATCGGTCGCGGCAAGGCAGATGCAGTCCAGCCCGTCCTCGGCAATCGGCGTGTGGTCCAGTTCTTCGTTCGCGACTTCGATGTCACCAGTGCCGAAGCGGTCGGTTTCATCCTTGAACGCGCCTTGCAGAACCAGCGTCAGTTCCAATCCACGATGACCGTGGTCAGGCACCGACGCACCAGCCGGAATGTGCAGCAGGCGAACGGTCGCACCGCCGTCGGTCGGCAGGATCATCTGCTTCACACCGCCGCCAACGCGGCGCCAACGCACGGCTTCGACGTCGCCGCCGACATAGTTGGCGAGCGGAGTCGGAAAGATACCTGCACGCTCGGCTTTGATCTGCACTTCCTCTGGCGAGTCCGTCAGGGCGGCGAGCGCAATGTCCAGTGCATCGGCACTCATGGCCATCGCATCGGTGCGCATCATGACTTCGCCGCCAACGGCTTCGAATTCGGCCAGTTGGGCACGGCATTCGTCACACAGCGAAATGTGCGTCGCCACGACGAGGTTGAACGCTTCAGGCAGGGTGCCCGCAGCGTAACCCATCAGCAGGGAATTGGTGAGGTGGTGTTTGATATCTTTCATCGGCTTCATCTCATCGCATGACGCAAGCGGTCCAGCGCCAACCTTATCCGTGATTTGATCGTGCCCAGCGGCAGGCCAGTTTCTTCGGCAATCTGCGCATGGGTCAATTCGCCAAAGTAGGCTTTTTCGACCAGCTCTCTTTGTTTGTCGGGCAATTCGGCTATCGCCTTGCCCAGTCGTTCGGTGTCTTGCTGGAGCGCGACCTGTTCTTCCTGGTCCGGCTCCGCTTCGGGTCCCCAAGGCAGATCCTCGGGTTCGGGTCGTCTTGCGCGGCGGATGATGTCGATCTGCCTGTTGCGCGCGATCGTGAAGATCCAAGTGGACACACTCGCACGGGCAGGATCGAACAAGTGTGCTTTGCGCCACATCGTGGCCATCACATCCTGAGCAATCTCTTCTGCCTGATCCGGAGCCGCGCCGCCCCGCACCAAGAAACCTTTCACACGCGGTGCGAAATGGCTGAACAGGCGGGCAAATGCCTGCTTGTCCTGATGTTCACGGATCGCGTTAACTTCTGCGACCCATGCCATTCGACCGTTGTTTTCGTTTACCACCCGTTTTTCCTTGCTCTTCCGATTGGCCAACGGCTGCCGCATTGCGCGGACGTGCATTGGTATGGCCACATTATCGGCACGGGTATCGACGAGGTTCAACATACTTCTTCTACGGAAGTCGCGCCAAAGTGGATCACCGCGTTTTTTATTTTCATCCAAGCTGCATGAACTCACGTAAGTCTTCAAAAATACGGAGAACTTTGATGAACGTGCACGTCCCCCGCCGCATCCCGAGCAAAGTCGCCATTATCGGCGGTGGTATTTCGGGTATGGGCGCCGCCTACAAACTGGCGGAGACGCACAACGTCACGCTCTTCGAAGCGGAAAAAGACCTCGGCGGTCATGCCCGCACCCGCATGGGCGGACGCGATGGTGACCAGTCGGTTGATACCGGTTTCATCGTTTTCAATCACGTGAACTACCCGCACCTGGTCGAGCTGTTTCGCGAGTTGGAAGTGCCGACTGTCAAATCAGACATGAGCTTTGGTGCATCGCTGGGTGACGGTCGGTATGAATACGCGCTGAAAAGCCTTCGCGCGATTTTCGCGCAGCCGATGAACGCGTTGAATCCCAAGCACCTCCGCATGGTACGCGATATCATGCACTTCAACGCGAACGCGCTGGACGTTGCGCGGTCCGATCGCACGATGACGGTCGAGGAGATGCTCAAGAAACTCGGCACCGGAGAGTGGTTCCGCAACCGCTACCTCCTCCCGCTGTCGGGTGCGATCTGGTCGACGCCAGTTGAAAAAATCGCCGACTTCCCCGCCTATGCGATGATGCAGTTCTTCGAAAACCACGCGCTGCTGCACCACACTGGACAACACCAGTGGTACACGGTGGCCAGTGGCTCGCGCAGCTATGTGTCGCGTTTGGAAAACCGTCTGAACCTGAACAACGTCGATCTACGCCTTGGGGCTTGGGTAGAAGGCGTGCGCCGCACCGGTGCTGGTGCTGAGGTGCGTGTTCACGGTGGTGAGTGGGAGCACTTCGACGAAGTGATCTTTGCCACCCATTCGGATGACAGCCTCCGTCTACTGGCTGATCCGACCGCTGCGGAACAGGAGGCGCTCGGCGCGATCAAGTATCAGCCGAACCGCGTCGTCCTGCACTCGGACGCGGACATCATGCCCAAGCGCCGCGTTGTCTGGTCGTCGTGGAACTACACCGAAATGCACGGCAAGCAGACCGATCAGATCGACCTGACGTATTGGATGAACAACCTCCAGCCGTGGCTGAAGAAGGACGAGCTGTTCGTGACCCTCAACAGCACCCGCACCATCCGCGAGGAGCTGATCTGGGACGAAGTGACCCTGCGCCATCCGGTTTATGATCTCGCGGCGCTCGAAGGGCAAAAGCAGGTTGCTGCGATCAACGGTCAGAACCGCACGTGGTTCTGCGGCGCATGGATGAAGAACGGTTTTCACGAAGACGGTCTGTCGAGCGCGATTGACGTGGTCAACGCGCTGCAATCGGCTCAGGAATTCAGTGTGGCGGCAGAATGAACGGTATTCAACATATCGAGGGAAAGACCTTCCACGGCAGGCGGGGCGACATCAAGAATGCCTTCTCCTACCACGTGGATTACGTCCTGCTTGATCCCGAGCTAGAGGTCGATGCGCCGTCGCTGTTCGGCCGCAACAAGAGTGCAATGGTTGCCGTCCATGACCGCGATTACGGCGGTGAGCCAAAGAACGGCACAGGCGTTGCTTGGGCGCGACAGGCGCTGGGCGAAGCGGGTATCCAGCTGGGCGGCCGTATTCTGCTGCTCGCGCAGCCGCGGGTGCTGGGGCATGTGTTCAATCCGGTCAGCTTCTGGCTCTGCCATGATGAATGCGGAGTGCTGCGGGTCGCGATTGCAGAGGTCACGAACACCTTTGGCGATCGTCACAGCTACCTCTGTCATCACGATAACTTTGCACCGCTGGGAAGTGGCGGCTGGGTCGAAGCGCAGAAGATTTTCCACGTCTCGCCCTTCCAGCCGATCAACGGGACCTACCGGTTCCGGTTCGGTGTGGAGGACAACAAGGTCAATATCGTCATCGACTACCGACATGCTGAAGGCGGGGTGGTCGCGACGCTGGTTGGTGAGCGCAAACGGCTTACCAACTCCGGCATCGTCCGGACGGCCATCAAACGCCCGTTGGGGTCGATCCGCGTACTCGCGCTGATCTACTGGCAGGCGCTCAAACTCAAGTTCAAGGGCGCTCTGTATCGCAGCAGACCAGAGCCGCCTGCTCAAGAAGTCAGTCGTTAAGGTGTCATGATGATTATCGGTATTCTGGTCGGCCTCATTATCGCGGTCGTCGTCGCCTTGCTGTGGCAACGATACGCAAGTTTCGTCTCGCAAAAGCTGGACCACTATCAGTCTGGCCGCCCGTTCGATATCCGCCGCGATCTCAACGGACCCATCCTGAGCGAGGGGCTGATCTACGGGCCGCTCGGAAGGGTGTCGTCGCGCTTTGTCGGCAATTTCTCGGTTAATTGGGACGGTGATCGCGCCATCATGATCGAACGTTTCCGCTATGACAGCGGCAACACGCAAGACCGCCGTTGGGACCTCGTTCTGCACCCTGATGGTCGGATTTCCGCCGAAGCAGAGGACCTCGTCGGCACCGGACATGGCCGCGTCGCTGGATCGGCGCTTGTGCTGCACTATCGTATTAGACTGACCGAGGATGCGGGTGGGCATGTGCTGTCCGTCACGGACTGGATCTATACGACCCCGGACGGTGTCCTCATGAATAGATCGCAATTTAGAAAGTTCGGGCTGAAAGTTGCTGAACTCGTCGCGACGATGAGGCCCGCCGGAGAGTATTGAGATGGATGATTGGGCAGGCAAGCGGTACTGGATTATTGGAGCCAGCGAGGGTTTGGGGCGCGCTCTTGCGCAAAAGCTGAGCAAGAGCGGCGTAAAGCTCGTACTCTCGGCGCGGAGCGAGGATCGGCTGAAAGAACTGGCCGCTGAACTGCCCGCGCACGCCGATGTGGTGACCATTGATGTGACCGATATCAAAAGCGTCGAAAAGGCTGCCAAAGAGGCAGGCGCCATTGACGGCATGGTCTACCTCGCCGGTGCATACTGGCCGATGGCCGCGACAGAATGGGACAATGAAAAAGCCGAACTGATGGGCGACACCAACTTCCTTGGCGCGATGCGCTGCGTGGGTGCGGTGCTGCCGACCATGGTGCAAAAGAACCAAGGCCACATCATCCTGACCTCGTCGCTGACAGCCTACCGCGGCCTTCCTGGTTCGATCGGCTACGGTGCGTCCAAGGCCGCGCTTCTGTCGCTGGCCGAAGGTATGCGCGCCGACCTCAAGGAAACCAACGTCAACGTTCAGATCGTCAATCCCGGGTTCATCAAAACCCGCCTGACTGACAAGAACGACTTCAACATGCCAATGATGATGGAGCCGGAAGACGCGGCTGCTGAAATCTTCGAGCACATGAACTCCGATGATTTCAAGAAGTCCTTCCCCGCACCGATGGGCATCATGCTCCGTGCGTCGCAGTTCCTGCCGGACTGGCTCTATTACAAGCTCGTCTGACTTGCTCTGGATCAAAGCCTGAGCACTCTACAAGGGCCATCCTGTTCTACGAAGGAACAGGAGGCCCTTATGCATATCAGCGCTGACAAAGTTGCCGAAGTCATCATCCTCGCCCGCGATGCACGTCGCGGCGCGCCGGAAATGGATCAGTTCATCAACACGCTGACCGAAGACGAACAGGCGGGACTTGTTGCGGTCTTCTGGATCGGTCGCGGGAGCTTTGATGCTGCCGAATACGACGAAGCCTACGCCACTGCAGTGAACGAGGCATCGACGCCCACCACGACCTACCTTGGCGGCTCGCCACATCTCGCTGATCACTTGGAGGCGGGCATGGACGCGCTCGGGGTCGACGTGAATGCAGAGGAAGACGATCTCTACCGTTCGGTATGACGCCGCGTTGCAGGTGACGGAGGCGTCAACAAGGTTCATGGTCACCCGCAAAGGGAGGCAACCATGACCGATTATCCGCATCTTCTCGCGCCGCTCGACCTCGGCTTTGTCACGCTGCCCAATCGCGTGCTGATGGGTTCCATGCATACCGGCCTTGAGGAGACACGCGACTGGAACCGAGTTGCCGAATTCTATGCTGCTCGTGCGCGCGGCGGGGTCGGTCTGATCGTCACGGGCGGTATGGCTCCGAACCGCGAGGGCGGCGTGTTTCCGGGTGCTGCGGGGCTATTCACAGATCAGGACATTGCCAACCACCGCGTTGTCACGGACCGCGTTCATGATGCGGGTGGTCGTATCGCGATGCAGATCCTTCACGCGGGGCGCTACGCCTACGGCAAGGATTGCGTCGCGCCGTCCCCGATCAAATCACCGATCTCTCCGTTCGTGCCGAACGAACTGGATGAGGACGGAATTGAAAAGCAGATTGCGGACATCGTCACCGCCGCGACCCGCGCCCGCGAGGCAGGGTATGACGGGGTCGAGATCATGGGGTCCGAGGGGTACTTCCTGAACGAGTTTCTCGTCACCCACACCAACCGGCGCGAAGACCGCTGGGGCGGCTCGTACGAGAACCGTATGCGCCTGCCTGTTGAAGTTGTCCGCCGCGTGCGCGAGGCTGTCGGCACGGACTTTATCGTCATCTACCGCCTGTCGATGATCGACCTGATCCCGAATGGCTCGACCTTTGAAGAAGTCGTCACCCTCGCCAAAACAGTCGAGAAAGCAGGCGCAAGCATCATCAACACAGGCATCGGCTGGCACGAGGCTCGCATTCCGACCATCGCCACAAGCGTGCCGCGCCGCGCGTTTTCGTGGGTGACGAAAAAGCTGATGGGGCATGTGTCGATCCCCGTCATTACCTCCAACCGCATCAACGATCCTGCCGTCGCAGAAAGCGTGTTGG
This sequence comes from Marivivens aquimaris, assembly GCF_015220045.1. Taxonomy (NCBI): domain Bacteria; kingdom Pseudomonadati; phylum Pseudomonadota; class Alphaproteobacteria; order Rhodobacterales; family Paracoccaceae; genus Marivivens; species Marivivens aquimaris. The sequence continues at coordinate 2,979,287 of NZ_JADBGB010000001.1, forward strand.
AGGACGGCTGCGCCGACATGGTTTCAATGGCCCGCCCGTTCCTCGCCGATCCGGATTTCGTGCGCAAAGCGGCTGAAGGTCGTGCCGATCAGATCGCGCCGTGCATCGCGTGTAACCAAGCCTGCCTCGACCACACCTTTAGCGGCAAGCTGACATCCTGCCTCGTGAACCCGCGCGCGTGTCACGAAACCGAACTGGTTATTGAGGCAGCCGAGACGCCCAAGAAGATCGCTGTCGTTGGTGCCGGCCCTGCTGGCCTGTCCGCCGCGCTGACCGCTGCCGAGCGTGGCCACCACGTTGCGCTCTTCGACAAGTCCGACCGTATCGGCGGTCAGCTCAACCTCGCCCGTCAGGTGCCGGGGAAGGAAGAATTCCACGGTCTGGTCCACTGGTTCACCACGATGGTGCAGAGCCGTAATATCGACCTGAAGCTCGGCACTATGGCGACCGTCGAGGCTCTGGAGGGCTATAACGAGGTCATCATCGCTACCGGCGTCAATCCGCGTGACCCGAGGATCGAAGGGCAGGACCTGCCGCATGTGCTGAACTACATTCAGGTGCTCAAAGGTGCTGACGTGGGCAAATCCGTCGTGGTCATCGGGGCAGGGGGCATCGGTTTCGATGTGTCCGAATTCCTCGTCACCGGCGAAAACAGCCCGACCGATGACCTGCCTGAGTGGCTCACCGAATGGGGCGTCACTGATCCCGAACAGCAGCGCGGGGGCATCGCGCCCGAAGGCCCCCAGCCGACCGAACCGCTGCGTCAGGTCACACTGCTCCAGCGGAAGGCCGAAAAACCGGGACGTCGTCTTGGCAAGACAACCGGCTGGATTCACCGCTCGACGCTCCAGATGAAGGGCGTAAAGATGAAGGGCGGTGTGAACTACGAACGCATCACGCCCGAAGGTATCTGGGTCAGCGAAGGTGAGGCCCGCGAAAACGAGCAACTGATCCCGTGCGACACCATCGTGCTTTGCGCTGGTCAGGAATCGGACCGCTCGCTAGCTGACGAACTCGCGGACAAGGGGATTCCCTGTCACGTGATCGGCGGCGCGGATGTCGCGGCAGAGCTTGATGCGAAGCGTGCGATCGATCAGGGGACGCGCCTCGCTGCGAGCCTTTAATTACAGGCATCTCGACGGATTCCATAAGATAAGTCGCTAAAATTCCGTTCACCATAGCATGGGCGGAATCCGCGATATTGTCAGGCAACGGCCCAGATTGTGCCCGATTTGGACACGATAACCAGCCTGAGGAATTGGTAGAGAGGACCACGCGAATGGATCGCCTCACAGAGATGGAAGCGTTCGCCACAGTTGTGGATCAGGGTGGATTTACAGATGCAGCCAAGAAGATGGGCATCTCGAAATCGGCCGTATCCAAGCACGTGTCGTCCCTTGAGGCGCGACTTGGCGCACGCCTGCTGAACCGCACCACGCGCCGTGTCAGCCCGACCGAAATCGGCCTTGCGTATTATGACCGCGCTCGCCGCGTCCTCAACGACGCAGGCGAAGCCGACGCGCTGGTCACGTCGATGCAATCCGCGCCGTCGGGTCTGCTCCGCATCAGCGTTGCAACGGACTTCGGCGTGAACCATCTCTCGCCCGTGCTGAACGGGTTCCTTCAGGAGTTCCCAGACATCACTGTCAACATGGTGTTGAACAACCGCTACGTGGAGCTGATCTCCGAAGGGTTCGACATGGCGATCCGTGTGGGCGAATTGGAAGATAGCACGCTGCGTGCCCGCAAGCTCACCGACACGACGCTGCGCATGATCGCCTCACCAAACTATTTCCAACAGTATGGTCGTCCGCAGAAGATCGACGATCTGAACGACCACAAGCTGCTGCATTACTCAAACCAAGCGAACAACGCGGTCTGGAAAATCACTGCGCCGAGCGGCGAAAAGCGTCAGGTTCGCACTGCCGGTTGGCTGACGGTCAATGATGGCCAGTCGCTGCTGAACGCATGTGTTTCGGGCCTCGGCATCGCATACCTGCCGTCGTTCCTCTATGCGGATGCGATGAAGCGGGGGCTGGTGCAGGAAGCCATTCCGGACCTTCCGGCAGAGAAGCAGGGCATCTATGCCGTCTACCCGCCGGGTCGTTTCACCCAGCCAAAGGTGCGCGCGTTTATCGATTTCCTCGTGAACTCGTTTGCGGACAAGGGCCCCGATAACTGGTGATCAGTTACTAAGCGCGATAGCCTCGACCCGCCGGTTGGCGTCGCGGCCTTCTTGCGTCAGATTTGAGCTGCGGGGGGCGAGGTAGCCCATGCCCTGCGCATCCATGCGGTCACGCGAAATACCGTAGGTGCCTGCAAGGCGCTCTAGCACAGCGCGGGCACGTGCTTTCGACACGTCGATGTTAGCATTGAGCGAACCTTGGCTATCGGTGTGGCCGACCAGAGCTATCCTTACCGTTGGGTGAGATTCAAGATAGGAAGCGAGATCGGCGAGCGACTGGTAGGTGTCGCCGCTCAGTTCGGAAGAGCCGGTCTCGAACGTCAGATCCCAAAGCTCCACATGACCGGTCGTCATAAAGGCGCTGGCCATGTCGTCCGCTACCGGTTCCTGTTCGGCAGCGACAACAGGTGCGGCTTCGCTGTCGGCTACTGGCTCGTCGTTTAAACGGCCGATGCGGATAACTTCGACATACCCAGCGCCGAGCGTTTTGCTGACGAACAGCACCACCGTTTCGCCTGCCTTCTTTGCAAGGAGATAGCGGTAGTCACCGAGGTCAACGAGCATCGCGGGTGGCGGCGTCAGGTCCAGACCGAAGCGGAAATCGAAACCGCCACAGCTATCGGTGCGGCACTCGAAGCCGATTGTGTATCCGTCCTCGGTCAGTTGCTGCCGCAGTGGGGCGATAAGCTGAAGCGTTGTGAGGCGGTCGGCATCAATGCGCCAGACCTGCCGCGCGACATTGCCGGCGGTGTCTTCTGTGCTCATACCGCGGTCGATATTCCAAGGGCCGGTTGGGACTTCGAAGCTCGTAGCGGCTTCGGTATCCTCGTAAACAAGCGTCGCGTTCTCGGGCAGAGAAATCGCAGCCGCCATGGAGGGCAGCAACATAGATATGAGCGCAATGAAAAGCCGGATCGCCACGGGTCACTCCGCCTTGATGCGGTAGTGGTAGTCCGCGACCTGCTCGAAACCCATGCGCTGATAGAGAGCATTGGCGGGGCCGTTGGCTTTGACGACGAGGAGCGCGATTTCTTCAGCGCCGTTCTCGCGTGCCCAGAACGCCATCGCACGGATCATGTGTTGCGCAAGGCCGCGACGTCGGAAGCGGGGCAAGGTGACAAGGCCATGGAACATCGCGACGCCGTTGTGGATGCCGACGTATCCCGTGCCTGCAGGGGTATCGTCCAGACGTCCAAGGATGGTCATACGTTTGCAACCTGCACGCTCCATGACGGCAACGCGGGCAGGGCCGACACCATCCTCCAGCCAGATTTCGCGCTCAACGGCGAGCGGGGGCCAGACCTCGAATGTGGTCACGGCAGGAGGGCGCTCGGTCGCGATACGGTCGATCGGAGAACTCATCAACGTTACAGGGTCTTTGACCACGTAACCCTGTGCGGCGAGCATTTCGTCAAGTTCGGTATCGCCATGCCGGATCATGAACAGCTTGGGCTGTTCCAAGGTGGTCATCTGCGCTTCGGCGGCGGGCAGATCGGCGAGCGTACCGCTGCCCGTGGTTGCCGAAACACGGCTACCGGCACCGAGGCCTTTGCGGAACGTCCACGGTCCGTCAGTCCATTTCTCTGCCGCAGGCCACGTCGCGTCGATCACGTCATAGAGCGTTTCGGGGCTTGCCGTCATGCAGGGAAAAGCCCTGCCAGTTTCACCATTGCCGCGTCGAGCTGCGCTGCATCCGTGCTGCGCATCACGATGTTTGCACCGAACATGCCGTTTTCGGTGAACGGGTAAGAGCCGATGGAAATGTCGGGGTATTCCGCCGCAAGTTCACCAAGCGGGCCGGCGATGTCGCCTTCGCCACGGTTGATGCGGTAGGTCTGCGACAGCAGCGGCGCGCCGCCTGTGAGGGTCGGCAGGACCGAAGCAACCATTGCCTCGAATACCGACGGCACACCAGCCATGACGTGCACGTTTTCCATGGTGAAACCAGGAGCGATGCTCACAGGGTTTTCGATCAGGGTTGCGCCGTCAGGAATGCGGGCCATGCGCTGGCGGGCTTCGTTGAACTCTTTGTTCTGGCGTTTGTAATGCGCGTCGAGCAGGTCGAAGGCGTCCTTGCGCACGCCGATATTCGCGCCGAAGGCGGCAGCAATGCAGTCCGCCGTGATATCGTCGTGCGTCGGCCCGATACCGCCCGAGGTGAAGACATAATCGCAGTTTTTGCGCAGGATATTCACCGCGTCCACAATCACGTCGCGGTCGTCGGGCACCATACGCGCTTCTTTCAACTGGATACCTGCTTCGGTCAGCTGGCCTGCGAGAAAATGCATATTCGCATCGCGGGTGCGACCGGAGAGGATCTCGTCACCGATAATCAGGATTGCAGCGGTAGGGTTCGACATCGGCTTCTCCAAATCTGGTCACTTCGGTATAGGGTTCGGCTATGAAGTTTTCCACTCCTCTTGTGCCCGCCCGCCTGATCCGTCGCTACAAACGCTTCCTCGCCGATTGCAGGCTAGAGGACGGCACCGAAGTGACTGCGCATTGTGCAAATCCGGGCAGCATGATGGGGCTAGCCGAGCCCGATTCAAAGATCTGGCTAGAGCCGAACGACGACCCGAAGAAGAAGCTGAAATACGGCTGGCGTCTCGTTGATCACGAAAATGGCCACTTCACCGGCGTCGATACCTCTGTGCCGAACCGTGCGCTGAAGCTGGCGTTGGAGGAGCGGCGTGTGGCTCCGCTTGCTGCGTATTCAAACGTGCGGGCCGAGGTGAAGTATGGCGACAACAGCCGCGCCGATTTCCTCCTGACTGAAGACGGTCTGCCCGATGCGTGGGTTGAGGTGAAATCGGTGACGCTCTGCCGTCAGGATGGGCTCGCGGAATTCCCCGACTCCGTCACCGCGCGTGGGGCCAAGCACATGGCCGATCTGGCCGAAATGGCGCGTCAGGGGCATCGCGCCATTCTGCTGTTTCTCGTCCAGCGGACCGACTGCGATCTCGTGACGCCTGCGCATGACATTGACCCGAAATACTCCGCCGCGCTGAAGGCTGCGATGGATACTGGTGTCGAGATCATTGCCCTCAGAACCACGATCACGCCTGAAGGTATCGAAGTTGCCGCAGAAATCCCGTTCACGTTTGAAGGCGGTAGGGGTGGCCCTGCCTGACGTTCGGGATTAAATAAGCCCAAGTTTGATAGGAGTAGACCAGTGAGCGACGAAGATCTGCGCGGGCGCGTGACCCGAGAAGGTATCCGGATTTACGACGATGCGGACTTTGCCGGAATGCATGCGGCAGGTCAGGTCGCGGCGCAAATTCTCGACGATATCGCTCCGTTCGTTCAGGTCGGCGTCACCACGGGTGAGCTTGACGAGCGCATCACCGCGATGGTTGAAGAGTCCGGTACGACCTCCGCCACCATCGGTTACCGCGGCTATCAGCATGCCAGCTGCATCAGCGTGAACCACGTTGTCTGCCACGGTATTCCGGGCAACAAGGCGCTGAAGGACGGCGATATTCTGAACATCGACGTCACCGTCATCAAGGACGGCTGGTTCGGCGATACCAGCCGCATGTACGTCGCGGGCAAGCTGCCGCGTAAAGCCGAGCGGCTGATCCAAGTGACCCACGACGCGCTGATGCTCGGCATCGAAGCGGCGAAGCCGGGCAACACCTTTGGCGACATCGGTCATGCCATTCAGTCCTACGTCGAAGGCCAGCGTATGTCCGTTGTCCGCGATTTCTGTGGCCACGGCCTTGGTCGCGTGTTCCACGCACCGCCGAACGTGCTGCACTACGGTCGCAAGGGCTCGGGTCCGGTGCTCGAAGAGGGCATGTTCTTCACCATCGAGCCGATGGTGAACCTCGGCCGTGCCGAAACCAAAGTCCTGTCTGATGACTGGACCGCCGTAACCCGTGATAAATCGCTCTCGGCGCAGTTCGAGCATTCGATCGGGATCAAGGCTGACGGAGCGGAGATCTTCACGCTCTCGCCCGGTGGTATCTTTCACCCGACCTACTGAATTTCGCGGCGCTCTTCACGGGGCGCCGTTTTACTTTGGCACTTCCGAATGACCATCGAGACAAACCAGACAGTTACCGCGCGGGAGCATATCCTACTGCGCTGGCTGAAGGCTGTTTTGTCATTCTGCGGTGATCTGGCCGAAACCACAGTCGTCAGGCTCGCTTTGATGGTCCTGATGGCGTGGCTGTACCTCGACGCCCCGGACCTCGACCTGTCGCTCATCGCGGTGCTGCATCACCGCTCGATCATCACCCATTCGCTGCTGCCCGCGCTCGTTTTCCTGATCTTCCGGAGAGAGGTCGGTGCCGCTCCGATGGCGGGCGCGATGATCGGAATCAGTGTGCACATGTCCTGCGATATGCTGTCGCCGATGGTGGGCTACGGGCAGATCTGGCTGCCTGCGCCGTTCAAAATACCGCTGGGGTTCTTCAGCTATTTCTGGATAGCGGGGAACGCGCTGGGCGGATACTTCATCGCATACCGCTTGATGCAACGATATCTCCCCCAAGGCTTCGGTAAGCCGGTGTTCATAGTCCTCGCTGGAGCGATGGGCGCCTATTACGGGATCGAGAACGAAGGCTATCTGGGCGCTGTCGTCATCGCCACGCTTGTCCCGCTGCTCGTCGTGATCCATGCGTGGCGAACCCGTCGCAAGGTCTAGCCAACCAGCCGGTCGTGCAGTTCCTGCATCGACATGACGATTTCTGCGCCGGTAGGCTCTAGTAACTCGCGGCCGCCGTGTTCGTTATAGCCGTAGAAGCGGGTACCGGCGTTCCGCGCAGCGCCTTCGCCCGCGACACTATCGTCGATCATGAACGTGCGCTCGGGCGCGGCTTTCGCCTGCTCCATCGCCATATGCAACATGCCGGGCTGGGGCTTCGGTGCGCCGCTGGTGTGGCCGGAGTACATGCGGCCATCGGCAAAGCGATCGAACAATCCGTGCGGGCCGAGCGTATGCTGCATCTTCTCGATCGCACCGTTTGACGCGATGGCGATGCGGGTGCCTTGCGCCTCCAGTGCGTCAAACAGCTCGACCACGCCAGCCGAGAGCGGAACGCCTTCGGCCAGAACTTCGAACATTTCCTCATAGACCTGAGCGCTCCAATCGTCGGGCAGGTCGAGGTCTTTCAGGCGTCCCGTGCGGTGGATTTCGTGGATGGTCTGGCCAACGAACAGCTCATGCACGTCCTCTGCCTGAATCTCCATGCCGTATTTGCGCAGGTGCTTCGCAATCACGGCGCAGGTCGGACCTTCACTGTCGACGATCACGCCGTCGCAGTCGAAAATAACAAGATCGGGGGTCATCAAATGCTTTCTAAAAATGTCACATGCGTATCCCCGTATCGCCGTTGATCGAGGACTTCGAAACCTTCGGGCGCAAGCTGGGGTGCGCTCTCTTCGAAAATGATGAGAGCTTCGTCCGCGATCCAGCCATTTGCCTTGGCATTGGTCAATGCTGTCATGCCGAGCCCCATGCCATACGGCGGGTCGAGGAACACGAGCGACGCAGGCGCGGCGGTGCAGGGGCCAAGCTTCGTCGCGTTCCGTGCGACGATAGCGGTGTCGGTCTGGCGCTTGCACTTTGCAATGTTCTCGCGGATCAGCTTCTGCGCAACGCGGCCATCGTCGACAAAGGTGACATGGCTTGCGCCGCGGCTGATCGCTTCGAGGCCGAGCGCGCCGGTGCCCGCGAACAGGTCCAGCACAACCGCATCGGTGATTGGATCGCCGAAACGGCCGCCCATCAGAACGTTGAACAGGCTTTCGCGCACGCGATCGGTGGTCGGGCGCAAATGTGCGCCCGGATCACCTTTGCCGACCGAGGCCAGAGCCAGTCCGCGATGTGCGCCGCCGATGATCCTCACGCGCGGAGCAGAGCCTTCATGTTCGTGTTCTCGTCGCAGAGGACAGCTGGCTCGACCGTCTTGCCCGCCTCGATCAGGCGCTTGGCGACCATGTAGTCTTTGGCGGCGTTCATGGCGTCACAAGCGATGAGCTTGCCGCCCTTGAAGTACCAGTGCACGCGGCTGTCGGGCGCATCCGAGAAGGTTTTGACGTGCACTTCGTCGTAGCCGAGGTTCAGGCCAGCAATCTGAAGTTTGGTGTCGTATTGGTCCGACCAGAACCACGGCTTCGGCGTGTAGGGGACGTTCTGGCCGAGCATGTTCTTGGCCACGACCTCAGCTTGGTCAATGGCGTTGCCAACGCTTTCGATGCGCAGGCGCTGGCCCTCGTAGGTGAGGTTCGCACAGTCGCCCGCAGCCCAGACGCCAGGCATGGAGGTCGCGCCATGAAGGTCCGTGTCGATGCCGTTGGAGCAGGCGATGCCCGAAGCATCTGCGAGGATCGTGTTCGGCAAAATGCCTACACCGGCAATGGCGAAATCGACGTCCAATTCCATGCCGTCGGTCAGGATCGCGCCAGTCACGCGATCGGTACCGGTCAGGCGGTTGAGCCCAACGCCTTCGATGATCTTCACGCCGTTGGCGGTATGCAGTTCGCGGAAATAATCGGAGGTCTGTTCACAAGCCACACGTTGCAGAATGCGCGGCGCCATTTCGATAACGGTGACGTTCAGGCCCTTCTTGGCCGCGACCGCCGCAGCCTCAAGGCCAATGTAGCCACCGCCGATAACCAGCAAATTGCGGCCGCTTTCGAACTCGTGTGCCATCAGGTCGACGTCCGCCAGATCGCGGACGGTGTAGAGGCTGTCCAGTTCGCCGCCGATTTCGCCGGGCAGGACGCGCGGGTACGATCCGGTGCAGAGCGCGAGCTCGTCGTATTTCATCTCCACCTCACCCTGCAGGATGATGGTCTTCTCTTCGGGGCGGAGCTCGACCACACGGGTTTCGAGCATCACGTCGATGTTGTTGTCGGCGTACCATTCCTCTGCGCGGAGCATCAGACGGTCGAGGCCCATCTCGCCCAGAAGGTACGCTTTGGAGAGGGGAGGGCGCTGGTAGGGATGCACAGGCTCTGCGCAGATAAGCGTGATTTTTCCGTCAAATCCCTCGGAGCGCAATTTTGCAACGAGCGAAGCCCCCGCTTGGCCGCCACCGACGACTACAAAATGCTGCATTTTCCCCTCCAATTTTTGTGTTCGTTGTCGCTCGAACCTATATCCTCGGTTCGAAGACATTCAATTCCGAACAGGGGAAAACTATGACGATTTCCGTTGGCGACAAACTACCCGAGGCAACTTTGTTGCGTATGGGCGCCGAAGGTCCCGAAAGCGTCGAGCTGTCGACGCTGACCAAAGGTAAAAAGACCGTAATCTTCGGTCTTCCGGGCGCTTACACCGGTACTTGCACCACCTCGCACGTCCCGAGCTTTATCAACGCCAAAGACGATTTGGCCGCCAAGGGCGTAGACGAGATCATCTGCGTTTCGGTCAACGATCCGTTCGTGATGGGCGCATGGGGCGAATCGACCGGTGCGTCGAATGCTGGCATTCAGATGCTCGGCGATCCGTCGGCTGCGTTTATCAAGGCGATCGGCCTCGATTTCACCGCGCCACCTGCCGGTCTCTATGACCGTTCGCAGCGTTTCGCGCTGTTCGCCGAAGACGGTGAAGTGAAGGTGCTGAACCTCGAAGATAATCCGGGTGTCTGCGACATCTCCGGCGGCGCTTCGATGGTCGAACAAATCTAACGAAAAAGCGGGGCCGTTTGGCCCCGCTTTCTTTTAGTCGGTCGGCTGTTCGTAAACAGTCCGCGTCGGGAACGGAATTTCGATCCCGTTGTCGTCCAGCGCTTCTTTCACCTTCCGCTTCATATCGGCCTGATACTGGAAGTAGTCCGCGGCGTTCACCCACACACGGCACAGAAAATCGACCGAGAAGTCGCCGAGGTTGTTCACCTGCAAGAACGGCTCGGGATCGGTGTGCGAACGCGGGTCGCTCATGATGGTGTCGCGGATCACCTGCTCGGCCTTTTTCAGATCGCTGTCGTAGCTGACGCCAAAGGTCCATTCGGCGCGGCGGGTCGGATTGACCGAGTAGTTGATGATCGTGTTACCCCAAACTTCGCTATTGGGAACGATGACGTGCACGTTGCTGAGGTTCGCGAGCTCTGTGTAGTTGAGCGAGATATTTTTCACCGTACCTACCGAGTCATTGATCTCCACGAAGTCGCCCATTTTGATCGGACGGAAGAGAATGATCATCACGCCTGCTGCGACGTTCGACAGCGTGCCTTGAAGCGCGAGGCCGATGGCAAGACCGGCAGCACCGAGAACGGCAACGATCGAGGTCGTCTGGATGCCGAAAGTGTTCAGCACGAATAGCGCGGCAAAGGTCAGGACGATGTAGCGCGCGATATCACCGAGGAAGTGGAACAGCGTATCGTCGAGCTGGCGGTGGGATTCACCGACCGCGATAATGCGGCGACGGACCCAGCCAGAAATAGCAAAGCCCAAGATGACGATGAGAATAATCGAAAGGATGTCACCGGCGAGGCCGGCGAGGAAATCGAGCGTCAGGTAGTCACCAACAGTGTTTCCGTTCCAAATTTCTGTATCAAGTAGCTGTTCCATCAAGTCCCTTTAGAGCATCAAATTTTTTGGCCAGTTTGACGTCTTTTTCCGTCAGGCCACCGGTGTCATGTGTGGTCAGTTTAACATTGACCGTCTTGTACACATTGGACCACTCGGGGTGGTGATCCCACTTTTCGGCCCAAATGGCCGCGCGCGTCATAAACCCGAAGGCTTCGACAAAGTTCCTGAATACATAGGTTTTGCAGACGGCTTTGCCCTCATCGCAGAGGTCCCAGCCCGCATTTGTCAGTTCGGTCGTATCCATCAATCCTGCTCTTCTACCGTTGTCTGCTTGAACGGGCCATAGCTCGTGAGAATTTCTATTTCCTCGTCCACCATCCGTTTTTCCTGAACGATAAAGTCCTCGACCGCCTGCCGGAAACGGCTATCGGCAATCCAGTGGAGAGAGTGGGTTTCGTGCGGCAGGTACCCGCGCGCCAGTTTGTGTTCGCCCTGCGCGCCTGCCTCGACGCGTAGCCCGTGGGCAATGGCGTAGTCGATGGCCTGATAATAGCAGAGCTCGAAGTGCAGGCAGGGGAAAAACTCCGTACAGCCCCAGTAGCGCCCAAAGATGGTTTCGGAACCGATGAAGTTCAGCGCACCCGCCACATAGCGGCCGTCGAGAACGGCAAGCACCAGGAGCACGTCATCGCGCATGGTTTCCTGCACGAGGTCGAAGAACGCGCGGGTGAGATAGGGCGAGCCCCATTTGCGGCTGCCGGTGTCCTGATAGAACCGCCAGAACGCATCCCAGTGTTCGGGTCTCAGATCATCACCCGTGAGGTGGATGATCTCGCCACCGAATGCCTGCGCCTGCTGGCGTTCCTTGCGGATCGTTTTGCGCTTACGGCTCGAAAGTTCGGCAAGGAAATCATCGAAGGTCTCGTACCCTCGGTTTTCCCAGTGGAATTGCTGACCCGTCCGGTGGAGGAGGCCGAGCGCTTCGCCCGCAATGGCTTCCGCTTCGGTGCAGAACGTCACATGGAGCGATGATAGCCCGTTGTTCGCGGTGACCTCGACAGCGCCCTGCACTAGCGCGGCAAGCCCCTCCGCCTCGAACCCTGCGCGGGTGAGGAAGCGGCGGCCTGTCGCGGGGGTGAATGGCGCGGCGATCTGGAACTTGGGATAGTATTCGCCGCCCGCACGTTCGTAGGCATGGGCCCAAGAGTGGTCGAAAACGTATTCGCCTTGGCTGTGACCCTTGGCGAACAGCGGCGCCACGCCGATGATCTGCCCGCCCTTGTGAACCGAGAGATAGAGCGGCTGCCAACCAGTGCGCGGCCCGACGGAGCCGCTCTGCTCTAGCGCGGACAGAAAGCGGTGCGTGGTGAAGGGATCGAGTGGCCGCTCACCCGTCGCCAATGCGCAGGCGTCCCACACTTCGGCAGGGATTTCCGCGATGCTGTCGTGGGTTCTGACTTCTAGCGCTTCGGTCATACGGGCAATGGTGTGTGCCAGCACCGAATGGTCAAGCGCGATAACCCTCGAAGGTCACATTATCTGCAATCTCTCGTGCAGCTTTTTCAGCCTCAGCCGAACGAATAGTCCAACAAAGAATATTCGCGCCGCCAGCTTTCAACTCTGCGATGCGCAGATCGGCCAGATCGGTGTGCTGGTGGCTGACAAAGCAAGAGCCGGTGCGCTCGTAATCGGGAATACCGCGGAGCGCATCACGGGTTGCCGCTGAGATCGTCGGCCAATCTTCGGCGGCGTAGTTGCAGGTCGTCAGGCCTCGGGGCACTTCGGGCAGAAGCTCTGCCATCTTGGCTATGGAGTGCGGGTTGAACGACATCAGAGCGACGGGGCCGGTGTAGCCTTTCAGCACAGCGGCGGTCGCTTCTTCCAGCGCACCCACGTTCGGCCCGAGTGCGCCGTCCTGATCCTTGATCTCGATGAGCAGAGGAACTTTGCCGTCCACCGCCTCAAGCACCTCTGCCAAGGTCGGGACGCCTTCATCGCCGCCCAGCAGGGTCATTTGCCCAAGCTCGGCAGCAGAGCGCTGGGCAATGGGGCCGTTTTCGCCTGTCAGTCGGGTGAGGCTATAGTCGTGGAAAACCATAGCCACACCGTCCTTGGACAGTTGGAGGTCGATTTCGATCCCGTAGCCTTCAGCGACGGCTGCACGGATGGCGGCCAGACTGTTTTCGGGTCGGCCCGCAGCCTTGTCGTGGAAGGCACGGTGGGCAATCGGGCAGTCGATGAAGCTACGGGGAAGCATTATTCGATCTCGAAAATACCGTCGATTTCGACCGCAACGCCAAGCGGCAGTGCTGCAACGCCGACGGCGGAACGTGCATGACGGCCTTTGTCACCCAGAGCTTCGACGAGGAAATCCGACGCGCCGTTGATGACTTTCGGCTGTTCGTGGAAGTCATGCGCCGAGGCAACAAAGCCGTTCAGCTTCACAACGCGCTTCAGGCGGTCGAGGTCGCCGTCACATGCTGCCTTGAGCTGGGCAAGCAAGCTGATGGCGCATTGCTTGGCCGCCGAAGCGCCAGCATCTGCGTCCATCGTGTCGCCGAGACGGCCTTTGACCAGACCGTTGGCGTCCTGCGAAATTTGGCCCGAGATGTGAACCAGATTGCCGCTGATGACGAACGGCACATAGTTGGCGGCCGGAGCCGGAGCTTCGGGCAGGTGGATGCCCAATTCGGTAAGTTTCTTTTCGATAGCAGACATTGTTTATCCCTGTGTCCGATGGCGTCCTGTTGTTCAGAATTCGCGGAAAGAATGCGTGAAGAAATCTGTAAGCGGCTTTGTCAAAAACGCCATAGGGCTGCGCTCTCCCGTCCTGATGAATGCTTCGACAGGCATACCTGGGACGATAACGCTTCCTTCGGGCAGTCGTTCGGCTTCCCCATCGTTGAGCACGATTTCGATACGGTAGTATGACATCCGGCTGGCTTCGTCTTCGAAAGCATCGGCCGAAATGGTGACGACATGGCCGTAGAGTTCAGGCGTCTGACGTTGGTCAAAGGCGGAGAAGCGCAGGGTCACTTCTTGATCGGTGCGTACAAGGTCGATGTCGCGCGTGAAAATCCGCGAGCTGATGACCAGCGGACGGTCCTGCGGCACAATAAAGAGCAGCGGTTCCGCGGGCTGAATGACGGCGGCTTCGGAAAAGATGGTCAGGCCGTAGACCACACCCGCGACGGGCGCTCGGATATCGAGGCGGTCGAGACGTGCGGCCAGCGTGCGGCGACGTTCGCGTAGTTCCAGTTCGACCGGTTGCAGTTCGCGGAGTTGCGAGATGGCTTCCTCGCGGCGGGTCGTCTCGATGCCGAGGATCGCGAGTTCGATTTCGGTAATGCGCCCCTCGGATTGGGCGATGCCTGCGGTCAGTTCACCCTGACGCCCCTCAAGGTTCGCCTGCTCCCGTTGGAGCGCAAGGACACGGGTCGCTTGGGCAAGGCCGCGATCAAGAAGCTGCTGTTGGTCGGCGAGTTCGGATTCGATCAATTCAAGCTGGGTGAGTAGCGATACCTGCTGCGCCTCGATGCCTTTGATCTGTTCCTGCGTCTGTTCAATCCGGCGGCGGTACTGTTCGATCTGGGTATCGGCGGAGGCGCGGCGCGCGTCGAACAGGCTGGCTTGGCCGTTCATCAGCGCGACAGCAGAGTCGCCTCCTTCGTCAGTGAGAAATGCGTCGAAGGTGACGTCGTCCGTGTTGTCACGTTCCGCTTCGAGGCGATTGCGGCGGGCGATAAGCTCGAATAGCTGCCCTTCGATAACTGCCAGTTCGCTGCGCAACTCGTCGGCATCAAGCTGGATGAGCAACTGGCCTTCTGTGACGGTTTCGCCTTCGTCGACGAGGATCGCGTCGACGACACCGCCATATGGGTGCTGCACGACCTGACGGTTGCGATCAACCTCGACACGGCCCGGCGCGATGACCGCCCCGCTGAGTTGGGCAAAGGTCGCCCATGCCATAAACCCGCCGAACAGAATGACGACCGAGAACAGACCCAGCATCACGAGCGGACGGACGGACCACTTTTCTTGGCTCATGACACGCCTCCCGGGCCGGATTTGTCGATAATCTCTTGGTGGTTGCGGGTCACGCTGCGCAGGACTTCATCCTTGGGTCCGAATGCGCGAACCTGTCCGCCTTCGATCATCATCAGCATGTCGCATTCCTGAATGGCTGCAGGGCGGTGGGCCATGATCATGACGCAGCGGCCTTCGGATTTGAACGTGCGGATCGCCTCGTTCAGCGCGACGGAGCCTTCGTTGTCGAGGTTCGAATTCGGTTCATCGAGGACCAGAATGACCGGATCGCCATACATCGCACGGGCCAGACCGATACGCTGGATCTGACCGCCTGACAGGCGACCGCCCAGAGCAGAAACGCGGGTGTCGTAACCATCGGGGAGCTTCAGAATCATCTCGTGCGCGGCGGCACGCTTGGCAGCTTTGATCACAGCGGCGTCGTCCGGTGTCGGAGACATGCGGGCGATGTTTTCCTTGATCGTCCCATCGAGCAGTTGCACCCGCTGCGGCAGGTATCCGATGTGCGATCCCAGAACGTCAGGCTCGTACTGATCAAGCGACGCGCCATCAAGGCGGATCTTCCCGCCCGCCGGACGCCAGACGCCGGTCACGGCCTTGGCCAGTGTCGATTTGCCCGCACCGGACGGACCGATGACACCAACGGCGTTGCCTGGCTCCAGACGGAAGTTCGCCATGCGCAGCGAAGCCTGTGCCTCGCCCGGCGGGACAATGGTCACAGATTGCGCATCGAGGATCGCGCGCGGCTTGGGCAGCTCGGTACGCGGTTGTTCGACTGGAACTTCGCTCAACAGGACAGACAGGTTGCGCCAGCCTTCGCGAGCGCGGACGACGTTGGCCCACTGACCGATAATCTGCTCAATCGGGGCGAGCGCGCGGCCCAGCAGGATCGAACCTGCGATCATGGCGCCTGCCGACATCAAACCTTGCAACGCGAGGTAAGCACCGAGGCCGAGCATCGCGGACTGCAGGAAAAGACGGAGCGCCTTGGATAGCGACGAGAACGTGCCGCCCTTATCGGCCGCGCTGATTGTTGCGGCGAGCGACTCCTCGCGCAGTGTTTTCCAGCGGGCGAAGGTCGAATTGCGCATCCCCAGCGACTGCACCATTTCGGCTTCGGACCGGATGAGCTGTCCCATCGCCTCGGAAGCTTGGGTCTGGCGGTTGGCGTTCTCCAGCGGAACTTTGGTCGAAAGCTGGTTCGCGATGGTTATCATGATAAGCACAAACGCGCCGACCAGAGCGAGGTAGCCGAGGTAGGGGTGGAAAATGAAGATGCCAGCGAAGAAGATCGGCATGAACGGCAGATCGAACGCCGACATCAGGGCGGGCGAGATGATGAACCGCTGAATTGATTCGAGGTCGCGCAAACCACTGGCCGCTTGGGGGATGGCCTTGTTGATCGAATGCGCGCGGAGCGATGCTTCGAACACGCGCCGATCAAGCCGGGACTGGAAGCGGGCACCGACACGGCCCATAACGCGGCCACGGACGTAATCGGTCAGTGCCATGCACAAGTAGAGATAACCGACGAGCACCGTCAGGGCGACGAGCGTCTGGACAGAGCCCGAACCCATCACACGGTCGTAAACGTTCATCATGTAAAGAGGACCGGTCAGCATCAGGATGTTCACCACGAAACTGAAAACGGCCACTAACCAGTACAGACCGCGACTCTCCTTGCGAGCGGCGACAAGCTCTGCTTCGCCGCGCTGGGTGCTTTGGGGTCTCATTCGTCGTATTGTCCCTTGGTGCGTCCGAGTTGCGACATCCTCGCCGCTCGCGCAATCGTTCTATTCTAATCCGGCCAATTTACCGCTAGGACCGTTATGCAGCGCGTATGCTTCCCAAACAAGACAGTCGGGTGACAGCGCAACCTCTGGCGGCACGGAAACCACAGGATCAGTCCCTTTGAAACCAGTATTTGTAAGCCTTCCCGTTCTCATTGCGCTCGGTGCCTGTTCGGTTGCGCCCGAGGGGCAATCGATCCACGACCCGTATGAACAGACAAACCGTCAGATCCACGAATTCAACGTCGGGTTGGATCGCGCGCTTCTGCGTCCTGCAAGCCAGGCTGCCAATACGCTGCCCGATGGCGTCACCCAGACCGTGACGAACTTTGCCGACAACGTCTCGCTGCCGGGCCTCATTGCGAACGGTATCCTTCAGGGCGACATCAAAGGCGCGAGCACGAACACCTTCCGCTTTGTCATCAACTCGACCGTCGGTTTCTACGGTCTGTTCGACGTTGCGGACATCATCGGCCTCTACGAAGAAGACACCGATTTCGGCGAGACTCTCGCCGTTTGGGGCGTGCCCGAAGGAGCCTATGTCGAGCTACCAGTCCTGGGCCCGTCGACCGAGCGTGATGCCGTCGGCGAAATCGTCGATATGCTCTACGATCCGCTCGGCAATTGGGTGACCGACGAACAATTAGCATACGGAACTGCCGCGAATGTGGCCGATAAGATCATCACGCGCGGTGCTTTCGGAAATTCTGTCGACTCGGTTTTGTATGACAGTGCAGATGGTTACGCCCAAGCACGACTTCTTTACCTTGAAAATCGTCGATACGAGTTGGGCCAAGAGCAGTCTGACGCCTATATAGATCCTTACGCAGACCCGTATTTCGATCCCTACGAGGACCAGTAATGACCTTCGCGCTCAACCGCCGCACGTTTATCACTCTCGCCGGAGCAGCAGCTCTGCTCCCTGCCAGCGCCTTTGCGCTCAGCAGCGATCAGGCCCGTCAGCTGGTCGACGCCCTTGTGGCCGAGATCAACGCGACTATCGCTTCGGGTAAGTCCGAGAGCGCGATGATTCAGGACTTTGCCGGCATCTTTGACCGCTACGCCGACGTGCCGATCATCGCACGTACCGCGATGGGCGTAGACTGGCGCCGTGCGTCGGCCGACCAGCAGAAGCGCTTTACCGAAGCATTCAAAGGCTACGCTGCCCGCAAGTACGGTGGCCGCTTCCGCGAATTTGTCGGTGGCCGTATCGAAGTGCGTGACGTTGTGACCGTGCCGAATGGTGTCGAAGTCCGCGCGATGGCGATTCTGCCGGGGCAGGCTCCGTTCGAAGTCAGCTTTGTCATCTCCGATGGCTCGGGCAGCCCACGCTTCATCAACCTCTTCATTGAGGGTGTGAACATGATCACGTCCGAGCGGACCGAGATCGGCGCGATGCTGGACCGCCAGCGCGGCGATATCGATGCGATGATTGCCGACCTGCAAAAAGCGTCCTGATGCTCAAGCAGGTCGTTTTTCTGACTTTCCTTCCCGTCGTGGCGTTCGCCGAAGGCTATGACGGGACTTACCGCCAGACGGCCAACTCGGAATGCGGATTGGTCGGTGTCGACGGCGGGGCGCTCCAGATCAAGGACGGCATCTTTTACGGTGTCGGGATGGAGTGCCGCATGACCGATCCGGTCGAAGTCGATAACATGTCGGCGACTCTCTACGTCATGGAATGCTCGGGCGAGGACGAACAGTGGTCCGAGCGCGCGTTCGTCATGAACGCAGCCGAGAACGAAGGTCTCATCATGGCATGGGACGGCTATGCCTTCCGGTACGAACGCTGCACCGACCCTGACGCGGTTGTCGAAGCGGCGACGGAGGTCGAAATCCCCGACGACGCGGAAGTCACCGAAGTCTCGGCAGAAGCAGAATGAAAAGGCGCCCGATGGGCGCCTTTCTTGTTTAGCGTTGCAGTTCTCTCAGGATCAGATTGATCAGGTTCTCCGCTTCGGCGTCCGACATGACGGGACCAGCAGGTTCGCTGCTCGGCGCAATGGTCGGGAGGGGCAGCGGCACCATGTCTTCGAGCACGCGCACCATCGTCTCGTGCCAGATTTCAGCGGGCAGGCTGCCGCCAGTGACACCAGACATGGGGGTGTTGTCGTCGTAGCCCATCCAGACACCGGTCACATAGTCAGCGGTGAAGCCGATGAACCATGCATCGCGCAGCGCCTGCGTCGTGCCCGACTTACCCGCGATCTGCCAACCGTCGATACGGGCGCGCTGACCCGTGCCGTGTTCGACGACCTGCGTCATCATCCACGTCAGTTTGCGGGCATTTTCTTCGCGGATCACACGCTCGCCAATGCCGCCACCCGAGCCCATAAGGGGGGTGTCGTCACGGCGCAGACGCAGTTCGTTCATGCCGTAAGGCGTTACCGACGAACCGCCGTTCAGGATGCCAGCGTAGGCGCCAGTCATTTCCAGCGGGGTCGACTCCGATACGCCGAGCGCGAGGGCGGGGCCCTGCGCCAGTTCGGCGGAGAGGCCGAAACCGTTGGCGACCGAGCGCACCGCTTCGCGGCCAACCGACTCCGACAGAAGGATCGTCGGGATGTTGCGGCTTTCCTGAAGTGCTTGGGTCAGCGTGATCGGGCCCTTGAACTGGCGGTCGTAGTTCTGCGGACACCATTCACCCGAGCCTGCGATATTCATGCACATTGGGGCGTCATTGATGATCTCCATTGGACGGTGGCCAAGCTCGAGCGCGGCGGCAAAGACGAACGGCTTGAAAAGTGAGCCCGTCTGGCGGAGCGCTTGAGTCGCGCGGTTGAACGAACCGCCCGAGGTCAATTCCCGCCCGCCGACCATGGCGCGGACCGCGCCGTCAGCCGACATGACAACAATAGCTGCCTGCGCGTTGGAGCCTTCCTTGACCTTGTTCTCGAAAATCCAAGCGAGCGCATCTTCGGCGGCTTGCTGGATTTTGGGATCGAAGGTTGTGCTGATGATCACGTCCTCGGTGGTGTCGTCGGTGAAATACGATGGGCCGGAGTCCATCACCCAGTCCGCGAAATAGCCGCCCTCGCGTCCGCGCGCGTTCGATACGATCTGCGCGGGGTTGTTCAGCGCGTCCTGCGCCTGCGCGGCGGTGATGTAGCCCTGATCTTCCATCAGGCCGACAACCACGCTCGCGCGGTCCCACGACCGCTGGAGGTTCGAGGTCGGCGCATAGGACGACGGCGCTTTCAGAAGACCGGCCAGCAGAGCGGCTTGGGCAGGGTTCACTTCGGAAGATGATACGCCGAAGTAGCGCTGCGAAGCGGCCTCGAACCCACGCGTACCTGCGCCGAGGTAGGCGCGGTTGAGGTAGATCGTAAGGATCTCGTCCTTGGTGTACTTCAGCTCCATCGACATCGCGTAGACGGCTTCGGTGACTTTGCGCCAAAGCGTAGTCTGGCGGCAGTCGGCCTCATATGCGGCTTCGCTGTCCCAGATAGTGCGGTCGAACGGCTGACCCTGACAGAGCAGCTTTGCGGTCTGCTGAGTAATGGTCGAGCCGCCGGAGCCGGACAGCGGACCATTGCCGGAGCGCAGGTTCGACCGGATCGCACCAAGCACGCCGCGCGGCGAGACGCCGAAGTGACTATAGAAGCGCTTGTCCTCGGTCGCGACGACGGCATTGCGCAGGTTGGGCGATACGCTTTCCGCGGTAATCATCCCCGCGAACTGGTCGCCGCGCCATGCGAACTCGCGTCCGTTGCGGTCCAGCATCGTGACAGAGCCGCGCGCACGTCCGTCGATCAACTCTGCCATATCGGGCAAGGTGGTCGACTTGTACCAGACAGCCCCCGCGATGATCAGCGCAACGATAGCGCCGCCGCGCCAGATGATGCCCCAGATCAAACGGAGGATGCCACCGAAGAGAGCGAGGATCATCCCGATCGGGCCGCGACGCTTGCGCGGGGCGGGTGAACGGCGCTTCTTGGGCGACTTCTTCTTTGGCTCGGGCTTCTTCGCTGTCTGCTCCGCGCGCCTGCTATACCGGTTATCAGCCACCAACGGCGGCCGGTTCTTGCCGGATTTGCTCATGTGCTGCTCGTCTGCGTTGTTGTTTTGAGGCGAGTCTATCTGGTGCCGCTAGAATTGTAGAGAGCGAAGATTTGCCTGCTTTTGAGTTTTCTTACGGTTCAATTTTTGGGCAAAACGCACAAAATGTAGAAATTTTAGGCAGTATTGACCTGCCAGCGCGGCTCTCCATCCCGTGATTGCTTGAGAAAACGGCATGTGTGGCGCCTCCATGTCTCCACGTACGCCGGTTAACGGACGTCGAGATATAACTCTCAAGGGGAAGAACGTGAAACTCATCATTGCTACTATCAAGCCGTTCAAGCTCGAGGAGGTCCGTGAGGCTGTGACCGCCATGGGCGTACGGGGAATGATGGTGACCGAGATCAAGGGCTTCGGCTCGCAGTCGGGTCACACCGAAATCTATCGCGGCGCTGAATACGCTGTGAACTTTGTTCCGAAAGTGAAGCTCGAGATCGTGGTGCCTGACAGCATGGCAGACCAGCTGGTTTCGACCATCGCCACCACCGCCAAGACCGACAAGATCGGCGACGGCAAGATCTTCATTCTGGACGTCGAAGGCGCTGTTCGTGTGCGTACCGGCGAAACGAACGACGACGCTCTTTAAGACGCTCGATTGGGAAACGAACTTATGAAACTCACCAAACTCCTCCCCGCCGCAGCGCTCATCGCGCTTCCGGCTGCGGGCTTTGCCCAGGATGCAACGGCCGGCGTTGACGCCTCGACCGACAGCATCTTCATCTTCAACTCGCTGCTGTTCCTTATCGGTGGCTTCCTCGTATTCTGGATGGCAGCAGGCTTCGCAATGCTCGAAGCTGGCCTCGTTCGCACCAAGAACGTTGCTATGCAGCTGACCAAGAACGTTGCCCTCTTCTCGCTGGCAGCGATCTTCTATTACCTCATCGGCTACAACCTGATGTACCCGCTCGGCACCTGGTCGATCGACGGCGTACTGTCGGGCGTCTGGAGCACCGCTGCTCTCGAAGCTGTTGGCGTTGCACGTGATGCAGCCGACGACTACGGCTACGCATCGACCGGTTCGGACTTCTTCTTCCAGCTGATGTTCTGTGCGACCACTGCTTCGATCGTTTCGGGTACCCTCGCCGAGCGCATCAAACTGTGGCCCTTCCTGTTCTTCACTATCGTCCTGACCGCGATCATCTATCCGCTGCAGGCTTCGTGGAAGTGGGGCGGTGGTTTCCTTGACGCTGCTGGCTTCCTAGACTTCGCTGGCTCGACCGTTGTTCACTCGGTCGGTGGCTGGGCTGCTCTCGCTGGTCTGCTCGTCCTCGGTCCGCGTATCGGCAAGTACAAAGACGGCAAGACCGTTCCGATCCCGGGTTCGAACCTGACCCTCGCTACCCTCGGTACGTTCATCCTGTGGCTCGGTTGGTTCGGCTTCAACGGCGCATCGCAGCTCGCAATGGGCACCGTAGGTGACGTCGCTGACATCTCGCGCATCTTCGCTAACACCAACGCTGCTGCAGCAGGTGGTTCGATCGCCGCAATGGTCCTGACCCAGCTGATGTACAAGAAGGTCGACCTGACCATGGTTCTCAACGGCGCACTGGCTGGCCTCGTTTCGATCACCGCTGAACCGCTGACCCCGACCCTGGGCGCAGCTACCATCATCGGCATGATCGGCGGCATCCTGGTTGTCCTCGTTGTTCCGCTGCTCGACAAGCTCAAGCTCGATGACGTTGTCGGTGCGATCCCGGTCCACCTCGTCTGCGGCATCTGGGGCACCATCGCAGTTGTCTTCACCAACGGTGACGCGTCGCTCGGTACCCAGCTCTACGGTATCATCGTAGTCGGCATCTTCACCTTCGTTGTCTCGCTGGTCGTATGGTTCATCCTCAAGGCAGTCGTGGGCATCCGCGTCACCGAGGAAGACGAGATCAACGGTCTCGACATGGCTGAGCTCGGCATGGAAGCTTACCCGGAATTCTCGAAGCGCTAATCAGCACTTCAATTCCATTCAGACTAAAGGCCCGGGCGTTCGCGCCCGGGTTTTTTGTTGCCTTTCTCCATGAACTTAGCCCAAAATTGCGCTAACTGTGGGGAGCATGCTGCCCCTCATATTCCCGGAGGATATCACCGTGAAACTCATTGTTGCCGCCATCAAACCGTTCAAGCTAGACGAAGTCCGCGAAGCAGTCACTGCTATCGGCGTTCGGGGCATGATGGTGACCGAAATCAAGGGCTTCGGCTCGCAGTCCGGCCACACCGAAATCTACCGCGGCGCTGAGTACGCGGTGCATTACGTGCCGAAGGTGAAGTTGGAGATCGTCGTGCCCGACAACATGGTCGATCAGGTGATCGAGACCATCAGTTCGAAGGCCAACACCGGCAAGATCGGCGACGGCAAGATCTTCGTCATGGATGTGGAAGGTGCCGTGCGGGTGCGTACCGGAGAGATAGGCGAAGACGCCCTGTAACGAAAAAAGGCGGGTCTTGGGACCCGCCTTTCTTTTATCAGACGCCGGCTTTGACGATCGCTTGAGCGAGAAGCGGAACCGTCTCCGCATTGAGGCCCGCAATGTTCATGCGGCTGTCGCTGACCATGTAGATACCGCTGTCAGCGCGCATCTGTTCGACCTTCTCCGGCGTGGTGCCGATCTGGCTGAACATGCCGCGGTGCTTGGCGATGAAATCGAAGCGGTCGGTGTTGGTCAGGCGCTTCAGCTCGTCAGCCAACTGGGTCCGCAGACCAAGCATGGTATTACGAACGTCTTCCAGTTCGGCTTCCCAGTCAGCGCGCAGCGCGTCGTCGTTCAGGATGGTCGCGACAATACGGGCACCGTGGTCCGGCGGGAACGAATAGTTCTGACGGTTCAGGAACTGGAGCATACCCTGAGCCAGCTTGGCCTGACCCTCATCGCGCGCGATGGTCATCAGGGCGCCGGTGCGCTCGCGGTAGATGCCAAAGTTCTTGGAGCACGAGGCAGCGATAATGCATTCGTCAACGCCAGCAGCAACCAGACGCGTTGCCTGAGCGTCTGCGTCCAGACCGTCGCCGAAGCCTTGGTAGGCGATGTCGATCATCGGAACCGCGCCCTTGGCCTTCAGCAGGGCAACGACTTCTTTCCACTGCTCTAGCGTCAGGTTCGCGCCGGTCGGGTTGTGGCAGCAGCCGTGCAGCAGAACGACGTCACCGGCTTTGACGTTGGCGAGGTCGCCCATCATGCCGTCGAAGTCCACATCGCGGGTCGCGGTGTCGAAGTAGGTGTAGGCCGTGTGGCGCATATCCAGATACTTCAGGATCGACAGGTGGTTCGGCCACGTGGGGTTCGATACCCAGATGGTCGCCTGCGGGGTGGCTTTCTTAATCAGTTCGAAAGCCTGACGGATCGCACCGGTACCGCCTGGCGTGGTGACGCCCGAGATACGCTCGCGCGCGACAGCACCGTTCAGAACGAGCTTGATCATGCCCTCGATGTACAGCGGTTCACCGGCGAGGCTGGTGTACGACTTGCTTTCCTGCGATTCCCAGATCTTCTGCTCGGCAGCCTTCACAGCGCGCATCACCGGTGTCACGCCCTTGGGGTCTTTATAGACACCAACGCCAAGGTCGATTTTGTCGGTGCGGGGATCCGATTTGTATGCCTGCATCAGCATAAGGATCTTGTCAGCGGGTTGTTCAGTCAGATGCTCGAGCATCATGCGTCTCCGGTTTCGATGGGAAGATCGGCGTACATGCCCCATTCGGACCACGAGCCGTCGTAGAGGGAGTAATCGGTCTTGCCCATGCGTTCGAGCGCAAGGCAAAGCACCGCCGCGGTCACTCCCGATCCGCAGCTGGTGATGGCAGGTTTGTCGAGGTTCACGCCAGCAGCTTCGAACGTCTGGCGCAGCGCATCGGCGTCCTTCATGGTGCCGTCGTCGTTCAGCACGTTGCCGAACGGGACGTTCTTGGCACCCGGAATATGGCCGGAGCGCAGACCCGGACGCGGCTCGGCAGCTTCACCGCTGAAGCGGTTCGCGGCGCGGGCGTCGATGATCTCGTGATCGCGCAACTTGGCGGCGCGAGCGACCTCGGTCACGTCTTTGATGAGGTTCTTCTGAACGCTGGTAATCATGTGGCGGTCGCGGATGACGGGCTCTTCGTCAGTCACGGGATGACCTTCGGCCTTCCACTTGGGCAGGCCGCCATCCAGCACGGCAACATTCTTGATGCCGAACAGGCGGAACAGCCACCAGACGCGGGCGGCGCTGAACAGTCCGGCGCCGTCATACACAACGACCTGATGACCATCGCCGACGCCCATGGCACGCATACGGCTCATGAACTTTTCAACCGGCGGTGCCATGTGCGGCAGGTCCGAACGCAGGTCCGAGATTTCGTCGATGTCGAAGAAGCGCGCGCCGGGGATATGTTCGGCGGCAAATTCGGCTTTGGGATCGCGGTCGGCGGTCGGCAGAAACCACGATGCATCCAGAACACGCAGCTCGGGGTCTTTCAGGTGTGCGGCAAGCCACTCGGTCGAGACGAGTGTTTTGGGGTCGTCCTGAAATTGTTGGCTCATGCGCGGTGCCCCCTCACGATCCGGTCAATCAAATTTCCCCTAACCCCGCAGTATTCGAGACGCAAGGGGAAGCACGCCCCTGCGCCATTTTCGGCAACAAAAGCTGGGATAAAGCGACATATTGTGAGCAGGTCGTCAGACCGAGTGGCGAAGCAGGCGCTGTTTCTGGCGGGCCCAATCACGCTTTGCGTCCGACTGACGCTTGTCGTGGTTCTTCTTACCCTTCGCGATGCCGATCTTCATTTTGATGATGCCGCGATCGTTGAAGTACATCACCAGCGGAACGATAGTCATGCCTTCACGCTTGGTCGAATTCCACAGACGCGCCATTTCGCGCTTGCTGACGAGCAGCTTGCGATGACGGCGTTCTTCGTGGCCCCACTGACGTGCGGGTTCGTAGGGCGCGATGTAGCTGTTGATCAGCCACAGTTCCCCGTTTTCCACCGAGGCATAGCTTTCGGCAATATTCGACTGGCCGGTCCGGAGGGATTTAACCTCGGACCCCGTAAGAACCATGCCGACCTCGAGGTCTTCCTCGATCGCATAGTCGTAACGCGCACGCCGGTTTTCGGCGATGACTTTGTAGTTCTTGTTTTCCGGTTTCTTAGCCATAGCGCACCAGATAGGCTGTCGCGCGGCTCGCGGCAAGGTGAAGCAAGGGCTGGCGGTGCCACGTTTCGCGGTTAAAGTTACAAAAAACTCCGAGGCAGCGCGATGATCACTCAAATCCTGATCGGTAGCATCCTGATGGTTCTTTCGATCGTCGTGGCGGGCGTCACCTATCTGCTGGCCGAGTCGATGGGTGCGCGCCTGACCGGATGGCTCAACCGCCCGCCGTTCCAAATCAAGCTGCTCACGGTGCTCTCTGCGGCGGCGCTTCTGATCCTGTTGCAGATTTCGGTGAGTGTCTGGCTGTGGGCGTTTACCATGTGGCAGATGGATTTGTTCGAAACGCTGGAGCGGTCGGTGTACTTCGCGCTCACCTGCTTCACCACGCTCGGCTTCGGCGATGTGCTGCTCCCCAAGGAATGGCAACTCCTCGGTGGGCTTGCTGCGACGAACGGGATGGTCAACTTCGGCTTTGCCGCGGGCATGATGGTCGAAACGATGCGCCTTGTCCGCCGCAAGCAGGTCGATGCGAAGGACAAGAGCCTCGAAAGCTGATCAGCGGCGACGCACGCGGAGCAGGGTGAACACGCCGCTGCCGACTACGATCAGACTGCCGATCAACGTGAGCGTCGGGATGCTTTCGTTGAACATCAGCGCTCCAAGGACTGCACCGAAGATCAGGCGCGAATAGCGCCAAGGGGTCACGGTAGCCACGTCGCCGCGACGCATCGCGATGGTCAGCGCGTAATAGCCCATGATGCCGCCGACGATGGCGCAGAAGAGGACGCCCAGTTCTCCGCCCGACATGGGGACAAGGTCAGGATTGAGCGACCAGATCAGCGCACCGGCAATCGACAGCATGGCATAGCCGTTCAGGCCGAGCTGGAAGTTCGACAGACTGGGCGCGGCAGCGCGGGTGGCAAGGTCACGGCCAGCAAAGCCGATCATGCCTGCAACAGCCAGCATCGCGAGGATATCGAAGGTCGCGGACCACGGGCGCAAAATCAGCATCACGCCGACAAGGCCGATCATGATCGCGGTCCACCGCCGCCAGCCGACAGGCTCTTTGAGAAACAGCGCGGCACCTGCCACGACGACAAGCGGCGTTGCCTGAAGGATCGCGGTCGCGGTGATGATGGGAATGAGCGTGAAGGATGCAGTGTAGGTGATCCGGCCCATAATCTCGAATAGGGCGCGGATACGCATCGTCGGGCCGAAGTATTCCGGCGAATAGAGCTTCTGGCCCGAGAGTTTAATGAGCACGGCAAATACTATCATCCCGCTAAGACCGGTCATCGTGACGACCTGCCCGAGCGGAAGCGTTTCTGCGCCGAGTTTGAGGAGGGCGTCTTCGATGGCGAACCCCGCCATCGAAGCAATCATGAACAGGCTGCCGATCAGGTTTTCCCGACCGGATGCCGGCGCGGTCACAGAAGACCTGCGTGCACCATGGCTTTCTTGATCAGCTCTTTCGTGCTGTCTTCCAGTTCGGTCAGCGGCGAGCGGACTTCGGCAGAGCAAAGGTCGAGCAGCGACATCGCGTACTTGGCACCAGCAACGCCCGGCTCGGTGAAGATCGCATCGTGCAGCGGCATCAGGCGGTCCTGATAGTCCAGCGCGGTCGCAAAATCACCGCGCAGCGTGGCTTCCTGGAATTCCGAGCAAAGCTTCGGCGCGACGTTTGCCGTGACCGAGATGCAGCCCTTGCCGCCGTGAGCATTAAAGCCCAGAGCGGTCGCGTCTTCGCCCGACAGCTGGATGAAATCGTGGCCGCAGGTGATGCGGGTGCGCGGCACGCGGCAAAGATCACCGGTCGCATCCTTGACCGCAACGATCTCGGGCAGTTTGGCTAGCGCGCCCATGGTCGCCGGCGTCATGTCGATGACCGAACGACCCGGAATGTTGTAGATGACGATCGGCAGGCCGATCTTGGCGCACTCTTCGAAGTGAACCATCAGGCCGCGTTGGGTCGGCTTGTTATAATAGGGCGTCACAACCAGAGCAGCGTCAGCGCCAGCATCTTTGGCGGCCTGCACCAGACGAACGGACTCGATGGTGTTGTTCGAGCCGGCGCCGGCGATGACCGGAATGCGGCCGCCCACCTGTTCGACAACGGTTTTAACAACGAGGTCATGCTCTTCATGGCTCAGCGTTGGGCTTTCGCCAGTGGTGCCAACGGGAACGAGGCCATGCGAGCCTTGGTCGATGTGCCACTCGACAAGTTTTTTGAGCGTGTCCAGATCCACAGTGCCGTCCTTGAACGGCGTTACCAGCGCGGGCATCGATCCTCTGAACATAACGTCTTTCCTTGTCGTGTGGTGGGCGTGAGTCGCCCACAGTGAAAACGGGCGGAACCTAGACGGCTTTCCGCCGCTTGCCAAGTTTGTGAGTTGAGGTTTAGCGCCTCTCCGCTAGGCTTTTAGGCGAGTAGCAGAGAAAAGATATGGCAAAACGTACATCAATACTGGCCGCGTGTTTTGCTGCGGTCCTTCCTTTCAACGCAATGGCTCAGGATGCAGTGCTTACCGCAGCCTTCGAAGCCGCATCGGACGACGACTGGGAAGGCGCCTACGGACTTGTAGGCGTCGACCTTGTGGCGCGTGATGTCGTGACGTGGGAGCGGCTCCGCCGCGGTGAGGGCGAATTCCTCGAATACGTCCAGTTCATCGACAGCCACGAAGATTGGCCGACGATGACCCAGCTTCGCGCTCGCGCTGAAGAGGCGATGGCGGACGGTGCGGAGAATGACGTCGTTGTATCCTTTTTTGACGGAGAAGATCCGCAAACCGGAACCGGAGCGTTGTTTCTTGTCCGCGCTCTCGTTGCCGCAGGTGAAAGCCAGCAAGCCGCGAAAGTGCTGAGTGACACATGGGAAACCTACGGCCTGACCGACGATGAACACGCGCAGTTTGTCGAAGCGTTCGGGAGCCTGCTGGAGCCGTGGCACTGGAAGCGGACCGAGAATATGCTCTGGCGCTGGAAAACGACCGACGCGCGCCGGATGCTGCCTTTGCTGGATGACGATCACCGCGCTTTGGCCGAAGCCCGCATCGCATTGATTTCCAAATCCGGTAACATCGACGAACTTGTTGACGCTGTGCCGGCCTCACTCGCCGATGATCCGGGTCTAGCCTATGACCAGTTCAACTATCTGTCGGATCAGGGTGAGCGTACGCTTGCCATCGAAATTCTGAATAATCGCACCGACAGCGCTGCAACGTTGGCGCAGCCCTTCCGCTGGTCTGGCTGGCGCCGGTCGCACGCGCGGTGGGAAATGCGGGAAGGGCGCTACGACAGTGCCTATCGCCTCGCAAGCAAACACTTCCTGTCGCCCGATGAGGGCGAGCCCTACGCCGATCTTGAATGGCTGGCTGGTTATGTCGCGCTGCGCTTCCTTGATGACCCGCGTCTCGCGCTTGAACATTTCCGCAAGCTGGAAGCCGCTGTGGATAGCCCGATCTCCGACGGTCGCGCAGGCTATTGGTTGGGCCGCGCGTATGAAGCGGCGGGCGATCCGGAAATGGCTGCTATGTCCTACCGCGAAGGGGCGGAGCACCAAACGGCGTTCTACGGGCTGCTCGCTTCGGAAAAGGCGAACATCCCGCTCGATCCCTCCATCGCGGGTAATGAAACCTTCCCCGCATACGAAGGGTCCGAGCTTGCAGACAACGACGTCGTCAAAGCTGCGTTCATGTTGCTCGACGCAGGCGAGCGGGGCAAAGCCGTGTCGTTTTTTGCCGAGTTGGGGCGCACACTGGACCGCGAGCAACTGGGCACCGTCGGGCAAGAGCTGATGACCCGAGACGACCCTTTCTTCCTCGTGCTGCTCGGGAAAAGCGCCGCCGCGCGCGGGATCATCATTCCCGACCTCTATTTCCCGCTGCATGACTTGGCGAACATGGACTTGCCGGTCGAGCCGGAGCTTGCCCTGTCGATCGCCCGCCGCGAATCCGAATTCAATCCGGTCGTAGGCAGTTCGGTCGGCGCGCTGGGCCTGATGCAGTTGATGCCTGGCACCGCGCAGGATGTCGCGAACGATCTCGGGATTGACTACAGCAAGCCGCGCCTGACGTCGGACTGGCAGTACAACGCGACGCTTGGCAGTCGGTATCTTGAGATGCTGGAAGAGATGTTCGGCAACACGCCCGTTATGATCGCTGCAGGCTACAACGCCGGTCCGGGTCGTTCGCGTGACTGGGCTGCGCAGCGCGGCGATCCGCGCAAGGGCGAGGTTGATCCGATTGACTGGATCGAGATGATCCCCTTCCGCGAAACCCGCAACTACGTAATGCGCGTGACCGAAAGCATTCCGGTCTACCAAGCCCGCCTGAGCGGCGAGGTCGGTCCGGTGAATTTCACTTCGCTCCTGATTGGAAGCACGCCGATGCCGGTGCCGCGTGCCCGCCCGTGGGACAAGGCGCCGAACTAGGCCGCCGCGAGCTTCTTTTTCCGCTCGCGGAAGAACGTGAAAAGCCCTGCGCTCACGACAATGATCGCGCCGACGACCACGTTGATGCGCAGGGTATCGTGGAACACGAGCACGCCGATAGAAGATGCGAAGGGCAGTTGCAGGTAGGCGAAGGGCTGCACCGCGCTGGCCTCTGCCACATCGTAGACCTTGATCAGAATGTAGTGGCCGCTGGCCGCAGACACGCAGAGCGTTGCCATCAGGAACCAGTCGAAAGTACTCATCGGCTCCCAGTACCAGATGCCGACCGCCGTCATCGCGATGGCGCCGGCAATGCCTGTCCAAAAGAAGGACGTCGACGGGCGGTCATAGCGCGCGACGTATCGGGTCAGGATGCCGTAGACAGCAAACATCAGCGCGGCGATCAGCGCCCAAAGCATGTCGGGCGTGAATACTCCGTATCCGGGTTGCAGGATGACTAGAACACCAAGGAAGCCAACGGCGATGGCCGACCAGCGTTTCCAGCCGACTTGTTCCCCCAAGATGGGGCCAGAGAAGGCGACGATGAGCAGCGGATAGCAGGCAAAAATCGCGTGGGCTTCGACCAGTCCCAAGCGCACGAAAGCTACAATCGTCATGCAGATTTCCGCGACGAGCAGGACGCCTCGGAAAATCTGAAGGCCGAGGACCTTGCTGCTGGCCACCTTGCGGACCGATCCGCCTCGATGCTTGGCCATGAAGATGACGAAGGCAGCGAAAAACCAATAACGGACCATGACGACCATGCGCACGTCGTAAGTGTCGGCGAGGTGTCGCGACAGACCGTCCTGCATCGCAAAGATAAAGGTCGCGCAGATCATCAGGATGATGCCAAGGCGCGTATTCTGTTCGGTCATGCTTTGACAGCTTTCGTCATGTGGCGCTTGCGGCCAAATCCCGGAATGCGTTCGACGGTGAAGCCTGCGAGCTCCAGATTGCGGCGAACGTGCCCTGCGGCGGTGTAGGTCGCGGCAGTGCCTCCTTGTTTGGTGTGAGCGCCGACACCGGCCATCACATCACTTTCCCACATCTCAGGGTTTTTCGCAGGACTGAATCCATCAAGAAACCACGCATCAGCCTGCAAGGAGTGTGACGGCAAAGTCTGACGGACATCACCTTTGACGATACACAGGCGAACGGGGCCGAGATCCAGTTCGTCACCTTGGTCGATCTGCGCCAGTAGCTGCGCGGACCACTTCGACAACTCCGGCCAAGCGGCCAGCGCGTTTGCCATGTCGTCCTTCGCCATCGGGAAGGCTTCGAACGTTGTAAATGTCAGGGTGCCGTTCGCGCCCGCCTCTTCCCACGCTTTCCACGTCGTCAGGAAATTCAGCCCAGTGCCGAAGCCGAGCTCTCCGATATGGAAATCGTCGCCGAACCGCGCAGGCAGATCGTTGCCCTGAAGGAAAACGTATCGCGTCTCCTCCAAGCCGTTATCGAGCGAGAAGTAGGGGTCGTCGAACTGCCGCGACACGGGGATGGTCCCGTCTCGCCAGTCCAGCTGGGCTTGTGGCTGGTCGTTCATGAGGGCATGCCTTAAGGATGCGGCGAATGTGAACGCGGGGTTGTGAAATGGCAATGGTCGATGTGACGGTCTATGGGGCAGGGGCGTTCGGCTTGTCGGTCGCCTATGCCTGCATTTCGCGCGGGGCCAAAGTCCGTGTGATCGACCCCTTCGGTGTGGCCGCCGGATCGTCGGGCGGTATCGTCGGAGCGCTTGCGCCGCATGTGCCCGAAAACTGGAACGACAAGAAAGCTTTCCAGTTCGACAGCCTCGCGATGGCGGAGGCGTTCTGGGCCCAGATCGCCGAAGTGTCCGGGCAAGATCCCGGTTACCTGCGCTCGGGTCGTTTGCAGCCAATGGCTGATGAGAAGGCGGTTGAACTGGCTCAGCAGCGCGCCGTGACTGCTGCCGACTTGTGGGAGGGCAAGTTCGATTGGCAGATCGTCGATGCCGATGGCTATGGCGATTGGGCACCGCAGAGCGCCAGCGGCAAGCTCATCCACGACAACCTCACCGCACGGGTCCATCCGCGCAAGGCGACCCACGCACTCGCCGCTGCGATCATCGCCAAGGGCGGAGAGATTACCGACGCGGGCGCTCCTGAAGGCAAGGTCGTCTATGCGACCGGTTGGAAGGGTCTCGTCGAGCTATCCGAACAAAACGGCAAGTCGGTCGGTGCAGGCATTAAGGGCCAGTCCGCGCTGCTAAAATTCGACGCGATCCAGAAGCCGCAGCTCTTTGCCGATAGCCTTCATATCGTCCCGCATATCGACGGGACTGTCGCCATCGGCTCCACCACCGAGCGCGAGTTCGATGATCCGTCATCCACCGACGCGCAGCTCGAAGACGTGATCGCCCGCGCCATCGAGGCTTTCCCTGTTCTGGCTGCTGCCGAAGTCGTGGAGCGCTGGGCAGGTGTCCGTCCGCGTGCCAAGAGCCGCGCGCCCATGCTCGGCGAGCATCCGTTCCAGGCAGGAGCCTATATAGCCAATGGCGGGTTCAAGATCGGGTTTGGCATGGCGCCGAAGGTCGGGCTGGTCATGGCTGATCTGCTGCTCGACAGTGTCGACGCGATCCCCGACGGCTTCAAGCCAGACGCGAGTTTCTAGCGTACCGGATTGCAGGCTGCGACGAGGTCTCTGAATGCCGCGACGTGGGTGGTGAGCGCCCGCCGCGCGCGTTCATCCGTCAGATACCCGTCTTCGTCGAAGCAGTCTGCAGGGTTCGACACCAACACTTCGCGTCCGTTCATGACCAGCGGCCCAAACGGTGCAAGCGCAAGCCGTAGTGCGAACTGCGAGCGGTCTCCGCCACCGCGCCCTGCCGCTGCCGAAATGATCGACACAGGCTTGTCGGTCCACGGGTTCTCGGGCAGTCGGCTGATCCAGTCGAGCGCGTTCTTCAGTCCGCCAGGCAATGACTTATTGTACTCGGGGGTGGCGATGATTACCGCATCCGCCTTGCTGATCCAGTCAGCGAGCGTTTGAACGCCCTCAGGGATGCCCTCTTCATCTTCGAGATCGCCGT
Source organism: Marivivens aquimaris (assembly GCF_015220045.1). Taxonomy (NCBI): domain Bacteria; kingdom Pseudomonadati; phylum Pseudomonadota; class Alphaproteobacteria; order Rhodobacterales; family Paracoccaceae; genus Marivivens; species Marivivens aquimaris. The sequence goes on from NZ_JADBGB010000001.1 coordinate 3,012,441, forward strand.
CATAAAGCGGAAAGCGGATATCGCCCATTCCGTAGAGATCCGGCGCGAACTCGCGAATGGCTTCCTGCAAGAGCATGAGGTTGTACGAACCCCTTCTGAGCGACCCGCAGATCCCTAGAATTTTCGCCATTCATGATCCCTACTTGCTGATCCAGCTCCATCCGATCAGAGTGCGATGGATGTTCAATACGGGAGGTAGAATGATGCGTCACGGCGGCAAGGTTCTTGCGGACCAGTTGTCCATTTTGGGTGTAAAGCGTGTGTTTTCCGTCCCGGGTGAAAGCTTTCTGGCGGCTCTTGACGGCCTCTACGATAGCGGCATCGAAAATATCGTCTGCCGTCACGAAGGTGGCGCCGCAATGATGGCAGAGGCTTACGGAAAACTGACCGGAAAGCCCGGCGTTGCCTTTGTGACCCGCGGACCGGGCGCGACCAACGCGAGTGCGGGCGTCCATGTCGCGCGTCAGGATTCGACGCCGATGGTTCTTTTCGTCGGACAAATCGCGCGTGACCATCGCGATCGTGACGTGTTTCAGGAAGTCGACTATCGCGCCATGTTTGGTCCACTGGCGAAATGGGTCGCCGAGATTGATCAGACGGACCGACTACCCGAATACATCGCCCGCGCATTCCATATCGCACAAACAGGCCGTCCGGGTCCGGTTGTGCTGGCACTGCCTGAAGACATGCTGAGCGCCGTTTGCGATGTGGCCGACATGCGCCCGCCTGCACAGATCGCGTCGTCTGCCATCGATGCGCAGGTTGCCGTAGACTGGCTGGCCGAGGCGACCAACCCTCTTGTCGTCGTCGGCGGCCCGCATTGGTCAAAAGGCGCCGAGGAAGCGCTCGCCCGCTTCGCCGATGCGCACCAAGTCCCTGTCGCCGCGGGTTTCCGTCGTCAGGATTACCTCCGCAACAATCACCCTTGCTATGCCGGCGATCTGAACGTCGCGATGAATCCTGCTTTGGCGCAGCGACTTGCAAACGCCGACCGCCTGCTGGTGCTAGGTTCGCGCCTCGGAGATATCGAAACGAAAGGCTTTACGCTCGCCGACCCCACGCGCCAGCAGCAGCGTATCTTCCACGTTCATGCAGACATCGCCGAACTCGGCCGCCTCTGGCAGCCCGACCACGCCGTCTGCGCGAAGGCCGGTGATTTCGTCAAAGCGCTTGCCGACCTGCCACCCGTGAAGACTTTCGAAAAGAAAGCCTCAGACGCCAACCAGGCTTACCAAAAATGGGTCACCCCGATCGAGACGCCCGGCGCGGTCAAACAGGAGGCCATCATCAAATGGTTGTCGGACAACCTACCGCACGATGCCATCGTCACGAACGGCGCCGGCAATTACGCCGCCTTCCTGCATCGCTATTTCAGCTACAAACAATACGGCACGCAGTTTGCGCCGACCTCCGGGTCGATGGGCTATGGTTTTCCTGCAGCCGTTTCGGCTTCACTCGAACATCCGGACAAAACCGTCGTCTGCCTTGCAGGTGATGGCTGCATTCAGATGACGCTGAACGAGATGTCGACCGCTATCCAGCATGGCGCAAAGCCCATCGTTATCGTGATGAACAACGGGCAATACGGCACGATCCGAATGCATCAGGAACGCACTTACAAAGAACGCGTCTCCGGCACAGCCCTCGCCAATCCGGACTACGCTGCCCTCGCCAAAGCATACGGCGGCCACGGTGAAACCGTTGAAACCCAGTCAGACTTCGCCCCCGCTTTCGAACGCGCACGCGCGTCTGGAACACTGGCGGTCATTGAATGCCGCATTGATCCCGAAGCACTCAGCACAGGACAGACGCTCACCCAAGTGCGCGGCGGTTGAGTTTCATTCTGACAGAAATACCTCGGGGGTGAGGCCGTAGGTCGAGGGGGCAGCGCCCCCTCCAAGCCGATCAGTATTCGACGCCGATCTGGGCCTTGATGCCCGAACGGAACGGATGCTTGAGCAGCTCCATTTCCGTTACGAGGTCAGCGATCTCGATCAGGTCTTCATGCGCATTGCGGCCCGTCAGGACGACGTGGGTCATGTGCGGCTTCTCGGTCGAAAGGAATTCGACCACTTCGTCGATCTTCACATAGTCATAGCGGATCGCGATGTTGATCTCGTCGAGCAGCACCATCGAATTCGCCGGATCGCGGATGAGGTCCTTGGCTTTTTCCCACGCCGCCTGCGCCATCTCGGTGTCGCGGGTTTTGTCCTGCGTTTCCCACGTGAAGCCTTCGCCCATCGTGTGGAACTCGCACATGTCGCTAAAACGCTCGAGGATCAGGTCGCGCTCGCCAGTGCTCATGCCACCTTTGATGAACTGCACAACAGCGCTTTTCATGCCGTGGGCGATGTGTCGGAAGATCATGCCGAAAGCAGCGGTCGATTTGCCTTTGCCCTTGCCAGTGTGGACGATGATAAGGCCCTTTTGGTCCGTCTTGGTCGACATGATCTTGTCGCGGGCGGCTTTCTTCTTGGCCATCTTGAGGGCGTGGCGTTCGGTATCTTCCGTCATGCAAATCTCCTGTTTGGCGCAACTGTGAGGGTTTCGCAGGCGAGGTTCAAGACAGCAAAACAGGCACATCTGTTGCGCGCGCTTTCGCACACGATCATGCCGATTTGCTGCAAATGTGTCGGGTTCGCTGTTTCGGCGAAAGTCGTCGGGAACCTTCGCGGGCGAGAGGGTGTTGATATAGCAACCGCCGCAGCGAACCTCCTCGGCTGTGGCCCTTAGTCAACATATTTGGAATGCGTCGCACATTCGCGCCGTTTGTCACTTCCCGTTACGAGCGTATCGGGGCAAAGGGCGGATTGTGCATACGCAGCAGGATTTACGATGCAGTATTTCGCTTTGTCTATGTTCGTTCTGTACTTCGCCGTCGCCGCAATCGCGACCGTCTGAGTTCAGTCGAGCAAACCGGCTATCCGCGCTCGGGCAGAGTTCGAGCGCGGTTGCCAAAGCCCTCTATCCATTGCCTCATTGAGCCTTTCCGCGATCTCTCGCAGTGCCGCCGGATTGGCGTCCTGAATGAACTCACGCGTGTCGTCGTCTTCGATGAATGCGGACTCCACCAGATCGAAATGGTGGTTCTTCACAGCTCCGGTCGTTGCTGCAAATGCGAAGAGATAATCGACAGTCGCTGCGATCTCGAAAGCTCCCTTGTAGCCGTGCCGTTTGACGCCATCGATCCATTTGGGATTGACCACGCGGCTGCGGACAACGCGGCCGATTTCATCATCCAGAGTGCGAATGACGGGCCGCTCGGGGCGTGAGTGGTCGTTGTGGTAGATCGGTCGATCCGCGCCCTGAAGCGTGCTGATGGCCGCCGCAGCGCCGCCTTCGAATTGGTAGTAATCGTCGGAGTCGAAGATATCGTGTTCGCGGTTGTCTTGGTTCTGCACGACAGCTTCGGTCTGCGATAGACGCTCGCGGAATCCTTGGTGGTCGGCAGTACCCTCATCCTTTGCGCCGTAGGAATATCCGCCCCATTCGATGTAAGCATTTCCGAGGTCGGCCTTGTCGTTCCAGATCCGTTCGTCAATCAGAGCCTGAAGGCCTGCGCCATAAGCGCCCGGTTTGGAGCCATAGACACGGGACTGGCTTTCGCCTTTGCGAGCGCGGTCGGCTGCGGGGTTCAGATCTGCGGTTTCATCCAGCGCCTGTACAGCACGAGCTGCACTGTCTACGAGCGCAATCAGCTGAGGGAAGGCATCGCGGAAGAAGCCCGAAACGCGCAGCGTTACGTCGACCCGCGGACGGCCGAGGACGCCTTGCGGCATGATCTCGAAACCGGTGACGCGGCGGTTCGCGCTGTCCCACGTCGGCTTGACGCCCATGAGCGCCAACGCTTGCGCAATGTCGTCGCCGCCCGTGCGCATGTTGGCAGTACCCCAAGCAGTGACCAGCATCGTGCGCGGCCAATCGCCGTGATCTTGTAGGTGCTTTTCGATCAGCAGGTTCGCGGATTTCCAGCCCAGCTGCCACGCGGTCGGGGTCGGCACGGCGCGACTATCGACGGAGTAGAAATTCTTTCCCGTGGGGAGCACGTCGAGGCGTCCGCGAGTCGGTGCGCCGGATGGACCGGGTGCAACGGCGTTGCCTCCCAATGCGTCCAGAAGCGCTTGGCCTTCGTCAGGGCCGCAGGCTTGGATGATCGGGCGGATGTTGCCGAGGATTTCGGCAATGACTTCGGCCGATTTTGGTCCTGGCGGTGTCGCTCGCGTCGTTGCCTCCGCATCACCCCACCCGCCGTCCCGCAGCAGTTTTTGGGAGAGGTCTTCGAGGCGTTCGACGGTATCACCTGCGGTGCGCCAAGTGCCTTCGGTGTTGAGAATGTCGGGCGTCGGGCCGGTCCAAGGTGTTCCAAGGTCGGCAGAGAGCGGATCGAAATCCAACGCGAGGTCATCGGCCAGAGCGCGCAATAGCGATGCGTTAGGCCCTTTTCCGTCGCCGCGTGGGACGCGGGCGAGTGCGATGGCGAGGTCAAGCGCCTGTTGGCCAGTCGGGGACTGGCCAAAGATGTGGAGGCCGTCGCGGATCTGTGCTTCTTTCAGCTCGCAAAGGTAGGCGTCGAGCTTGGCGAGGTCCTGCTCTTGATCGCCCGTCATACCGACGTCGGAGGCGAGACCGGTGACTTCGGACAGCGACAGGATTTCACGGCGGAGCGTGTTGATGCGGCGGGGATCGACGCCGGCGGCTTCGTAGTATTCGTCAACCAGCGCTTCAAGGTCGCGGAGCGGGCCGTAGCTTTCGGCGCGTGTCAGCGGCGGGGTGAGGTGGTCGATGATGACAGCCTGCGCGCGGCGCTTGGCCTGCGTGCCTTCGCCGGGGTCATTGACGATGAAGGGGTAAACGTGGGGCGTCGGGCCAAAGACGGCTTCGGGGATGCAGGTTTCGGACAGCGCAACGGACTTGCCCGGAAGCCATTCGAGGTTGCCGTGTTTGCCCATGTGAACGATCGCCTGCGCGCCGAAGTGGTGGCGGAGCCAGAAGTAGAAGGCGAGGTAGTTGTGCGGCGGAACGAGGTCGGGCGAATGATAGGTCTCGGTCGGGTCGATGTTGTAGCCACGAGCAGGTTGCACGCCAACGACGACGTTACCGTAGGTTTTGATCGAGAGCGCAAAACCGGCTTCGCCGGTGGCCTTCGGCGAAGGTATTTGGGTCAGAATGAAGGGGTCGTCCTCCGGTGCACCCCAGCGGTCGGTGATCCGCTGTTTGACGTCCCAAGGCAGGGCGTTGAAGTGTTCGAGGTAGACAGAAAGCGGCAGATGCTCGCCGCCTTCCTTGCTGGCGCGGTCGGTGAGCCAGTTGGTCGGGCCAGCGGTGATGTGGTCCATTAGCGTGCGGCTATCGGGCGTTTCGGTTTGGTAGCCTGCTTTGTTCAGCAGTGAGAGGACGTGGGCCGTGCCTGCGGGCGTGTCGAGGCCGACGCCATTGGCGAGGCGGCCGTCCTTGTTGGGGTAGTTCGCGAGGACGAGGGCGACTTTGCGATCCTGCGGCGCGGTCCGGCGTAGGTTCGCCCAGTTCGCGGCGAGGCGCGTGACGAAATCGATCCGGTCGCCGCGCGGTTGATAGGTTGCGATGGGGCACTGGGTGGCTTCGTCAAAGTACGCTTCGCCCTTGAAGCTGACGGCGCGCGAGAGGATGCGGCCATCGACCTCGGGCAGGGCGACGTTCATTGCGATGTCGCGGGCGGCGAGGCCGTTAAGGCCCTCGCTCCATGCTTCTTCAGTGCCGCCCGAGAGGACGACTTGGAAAACGGGCGCATTGTTGGCGAAGGGCGCGGCGAGCGGGTTAGCGCTGGCCTTGTCGCCGTGTGGATTGCCGACGGCGAAGGACGTGCAGTTCAGGATCACATCCGGCTTTGCGTCGGTGAACAGCGTTTCCAGCGTGGCGACCGACACAGGGTCTTTGAGAGAGGCGACGAACACCGGTAGTGGGTTCAGTCCGGCACGCAGCAAGCTGCGGGTCAGGCGGTTGATCGGCGCGAGGCCGGCGCCTTGGACGAGGGCACGGTAGAAGACAACCGGAACGACGGGCGCGCCTTCGATCCATGCTTCTTTCAGATCGGTAAGGTTTGCTTGGCCAAGGCCCGGCCAGTAGATGCCTGCACGCAGGAGGGGAGAAGCGGCGGCAGGCTTTTCACCGCCGTCCAGCATGGATTTGGCGTAGGCGAGGAAGTTGGTGGCGTTCTGTGGGCCGCCTTCGACGAGGTAGCTCCAGAGAGCGTCGTAGTCTGCGCCACTCACCGTCGAAAGGCTGCGCAGTTCCTGATCGGGCTTGTCGTCACCGGGGAGGGCAGCGAACGGAATGCCGGCCTCGTAGAGGCGGGCGGCATATTGTTCGAGGCCGTATTTCCAGTAGCCCGCGCCGCCCAGAACCCGCGCGATGACCAGCCGCGATTTCGTTGCGCAATTGTCGAGGTGCAGGTCCACCGACATCGGATGCATCAGGTTCATCAGGCTGGCGAGACGCAGGTCCGGCGCGTCCTGCATTTCGGCACGCGCTTCGGACAGGGCAGCAAGTTCCGTATCGGCGGCGGTAATCACCACAATGTCGGCGGGCGTCTGTCCGAGGTCGACTGGCTCTTTATCGTCCACGTTTCCGGGTGTCGCAGCGAGCAGGTGCATTGTATCGGGCCTTTAATTCGGGCATCAGCGCGGCAAAGGAGCCACATCATGGTTGATTATAGTAAGTTCGGACCTTCGACCGGTCGCAAAGGTTTTCCGCGCCACAAGGAACACAACTCCAAAGGCACGGACAAGAACCCATTCGCCGGTCGGAACGACAAGAGCGCTCTGCTCGAGCGGATGAAGAAAGCCGCCGACAAGGGTGAGCAGAAAGACGATTAATCCGTCAGAGGTTTTTCCATGAAAATGGAAGACTTCGCATCGGGATAATCTCCGAACGGGCCGCAGCGGGTGAAGCCGTGGCGCTCGTAAACGCGGTGGGCTGCATGCAGCAGGTTACCAGTTTCGAGTTTCAGCCACGGCAGACCTTCGGCGCGGGCTTCGTCCTCGATCTGGCGCAGGATCGCGCTTGCGATCCCTTTGCCGCGCGCGGCCTCGTTCGTGAACATCGACTTCACTTCGCCATAGCCATCCTTGATGGACAGCGCGCCGGTGCCAAGAATGGTGTCGCCTTCGCGCGCGGTGAAGAAGCGGATGCTGTCCACACAGAGATCATCGATATCGAGGTAGAAGTTGTCCTCTGGCGGGAACAGCGACTGCATCAGCGCGTGCGACGACTTGAGCAAAGCCGTCGCCTGCGGATGATGCGGACTGTTCTTCTCGACGAAGATCATGCCGACAGAGCTTCGGTGATCGCCGCCTGATCGAGCCCAGCTTCACCGATAACGACGAGGCGCGTGCTGCGCTCGCCGCTGAACGGCTGGTCGAAGTAGGTTTCGATACGCGGTCCGACAGCTTGTAGCGTTTGGCGCATCGGCTTGCCTTCGACAGCGACAAAGCCCTTCAGGCGCAGGATGTCGTGTGCCTTGATCACGTCGACGACCTTGGCCGAGAACGCCTTGGCGTCGGCAACTTCGCCGAGGGTCACGACGAACGACTCAAATTCGTCGTGGCCGTGCTCGTGTTCGTGGTCATGATCGTCGTGGTCGTCATCATCGTGGTGATGGTGGTGGTGCACTTCGTGACGGGCTTCGAGGTCGTTTTCAGCGCCGATGCCTTGGCCCAGCAGAACGTCGACAGGAAGCGCGCCCATGGTGGCTTTGACCACCTGAACACCGTCACGGCTTTCGCCTTTCAGTTTGGCGGTCAGCGCTTCAGCTTCGTCGGCGGTCAGCAGGTCGGTCTTGTTGACGACGATCATGTCGGCGCAAGCGATCTGGTCTTCGAACAACTCCGAAAGCGGGGTTTCGTGGTCGAGGTTCTCGTCCAGTTTGCGCTGGGCATCGACGGCTTCGACGCTGTGCGCGAAACGACCTTCGGTCACGGCCTTGCCGTCAACAACGGTCACAACGCCATCGACGGTCACTTTGGTCGAGATACCCGGCCAGTTGAACGCGCGGACCAGCGGCTGCGGCAGGGCGAGGCCCGAGGTTTCGATGACAATGTGGTCCGGCTTGTTCTCGCGCTCGAGCAGCTTTTCCATCGTCGGAATAAAGTCGTCGGCCACGGTGCAGCAGATGCAGCCGTTCGACAGCTCCATCACGTCCTCTTCGGTGCAGGTCTCTTCGCCGCAGCCCTTGAGGATGTCGCCGTCTACGCCGAGGTCACCGAATTCGTTGATGATCAGCGCGATGCGCTTGCCGTTGGCGTTCTGCAGCATGTGACGGATCAGCGTGGTTTTACCTGCGCCAAGGAAACCGGTCACAACAGTTGCGGGGATTTTAGCGGCCATAATTCTCTCTTTCATCGTCCGTCACACCCGACGGCATGGTTATATCCGGCGCGGTCGGTCTCCTGGCTCGCGGGTCAAGGCGTTTTCCTGCCTTCCCGAGCGGACCCAGTGGCGGAGTGGAAAACGCTCTCCGCATACAGTCGCGGGGGCGGCTGCGGATTTGGCCTTCCGGAGGGGATCCGGCCTTACCGCATTCCCGGTTATCCTCGGATGCTTTGCACCACGGAAGAGGCACCGTGCGGCGTCTTTGTGCGCTTTGTTTTGCTGGGGCGTCAAGGCGGATTGCGACAGCATCGCGCGCAGGAACGGCGGTATGAATGCACCAAAGCTGCCTGCGTTCAGGCCGTAATTCTGTCGATATATTGTGGATAAGTGGGGTGCGGATAGCAGATTGTGGGCAGTTTCGTTGACTCGCCGCCGATCTGCCGTCCAACTTGAGTGTAACGGAATCAGTTAGGTGACCACGTGAAGTTCAACAAACTGCGGCTCAACGGTTTCAAAAGCTTTGTCGACCCGACAGAGCTGGTGATTGCCGAAGGTCTGACCGGTGTGGTCGGGCCGAACGGGTGCGGAAAGTCGAACCTCCTTGAGGCACTGCGCTGGGTCATGGGTGAAAACCGCCCTAAGGCGATGCGCGGCGGCGGTATGGAAGACGTGATCTTCGCCGGAACCACCAAGCGTCCCGCCCGCAACTTTGCCGAGGTCGCGCTGGTCATCGATAACGCGGACCGCCTCGCGCCCGCTGCGTTCAACGATCAGGACAATCTCGAAATCGTGCGCCGTATCACGCGTGATATTGGCTCGGCCTACAAGGTCGGCACCAAGGAAGTCCGCGCTCGTGACGTGCAGATGCTGTTTGCAGATGCGTCCACCGGTGCGCACTCGCCCGCGCTTGTTCGTCAGGGCCAGATCTCCGAACTCATCAACGCCAAGCCCAAGGCCCGCCGCCGCATCCTCGAAGAGGCCGCCGGTATCTCGGGCCTCTATCAGCGACGTCACGAAGCAGAACTGAAGCTGAAAGCGGCGGAGCAAAACCTCGAACGTGTCGATGATGTGGTCGAACAGCTGGCGAACCAGCTTCAGCAACTCGCCCGTCAGGCCCGTCAGGCCGCCCGCTACCGCGAGATCGGCGAGAACCTTCGCAAGTCGGAAGGGATGCTCCTCTACCGCCGCTGGAAAGAGGCCGAGGATGCCCGCCTTGCCGCTGTTGCCGCGCTGCGCGAACAAACTGTCTCTGCTTCGCAGGCCGAAAGCGCTGCCCGTGCCGCCACTGCCGCCCGCGTGAAATACGAGGACGGAATGCCGAAGGTCCGCGAGGAAGAAGCGATTGCCGGTGCCGTGCTGCAACGTCTTCAGGTTCAGCGCGACTCGCTCAAAGAACAGGAGCAACGCGCACTCGAACGTATCCAGACGCTGAAAAACCGCATCGACCAGCTTGCCCGCGACATGGAGCGCGAGGCTGGGCTGAACACGGATGCTGTCGAAACCATTGATCGCCTTGAGTGGGAGCAGCGCGAGATCGCCAAGGCCAACGAGGGCCAACCCGAGCGGTTCGAGATCGCTCAGGAGGCCGCCCGCGATGCTGCGTCCGTCATGCAGGAGCGCGAGGCTGAGCTGTCAGAACGGACCGAAGATGTTGCCCGCCTTGCTGCACGTCACCAATCGACGCAGCGCCTGATCGAAGACTGCCGTAAGACGCTGGCCAAAGCTGACGCCGATGCAGAGCGCGCCAAGGCTGCGCTTGTCGATGCGGAGGCTGCGCTGGCCAAGGCTGAGTCTGATTTCGAAGCGGCGACCGAAGCCGAGGAAGTCGCGCAGGCCACCGCCGAACGTGCCGAAGAAACCCTCGCCGAAGCTGAAGCAGCGCGTGCCGACATTCAGCAACGCGAAGCGGATGCACGAGCGCTCCGGTCCTCGGCCGAAGGCGAAGCCAATGCGCTGCGTGCTGAGGTTGCCGGTCTGGCCAAGCTGGTGGAGCGCGAAAGTGGCGGCGACGGGCAGGTGCTCGATCTGCTCACCGTGCGTTCTGGCTATGAAAAAGCGCTGGGCGCGTCGTTGGCTGATGACCTCCGCGCGCCTGCCATCACCGCTGACAAAGTGTCGGGTTGGGCCGAGCTGAGCGCCTATGCGAACCCGCAGCCGCTTCCCGCTGGAGTGCAACCGCTGGCCGAAGTGGTCGATGTTCCCGCCGTTCTGGCCCGCCGCATCGCGCAGGTCGGGCTGGTAGCCCAAGCGGATGGTGCACGCCTTCAGGACCAACTGCTGCCTGGTCAGCGCCTCGTCAGTGTCGAAGGCGACCTCTGGCGTTGGGACGGTTTCCGCGCCGGTGCGGAGGATGCGCCTTCGGCAGCCGCACTACGTCTTCAGCAGATCAACCGCCTGAGCAGCTTGCGCGAAAACCTCGAAACCGCCGAGGAACGCGCCGAGGATGCACGCGAGTCGCACGAAGCGCTGGTCGCGCGCCTGAGCGATCTGACGCAAGCCGACCAGATGGCCCGTATGGCCCGCCGCAATGCCGACCAACAGGTGGCTGATGCAGGCCGCGCTTTATCGCGTGCCGAGGCTGACCGCAACCTCGCCGAGGGCAAGCGCGAGACCTCGCAGTTGGCTCTGCAGCGCCATCAGGAAGAGGCCAACGATGCCCGCCGCGCAATGGTCGAGGCAGAGCGTCAGTCAGGCGATCTGGCCGACCTCGATGATGCGCGCTCTGGTATCGAAGACCTCAAGATGATGGTCGAAGCCGCGCGAATGACCATGATGACCCGCCGCGCAGCCGCCGACGAAGTGCGCCGCGAGGGCGATGCGCGGACCAAGCGCCTACAAGAGATCACTAAGGAAATCAGTGGTTGGCGGCACCGACTCGACACCGCATCGAAGCGGACGCAGGAGCTTGAGGACCGCAAGGTCGAGAGCGAAGAGGAGCTCTATGAAGCTGCCGCGCAGCCCGAAGAGATCGCCGAGAAGCGCGACGAACTGATGGACGCCATTGCCGAGGCTGAAGAGCGCCGGAGCGAGGCCGCCGACAAGCTTGCCGATGCAGAGACTGGTCTGCGTGACGCCCAGTTTGCCGAACGGGACTCCGAACGACTTGCGTCCGAAGCCCGCGAGGCCCGTGCCCGCGCCGACGCCCGCAACGAGGCCGCCCGCGAGACGGTCCATGCAGCCGCTGAACGTATCCGCGAGGATCTGGAAACCACGCCGGAGAAGCTGTTCGAAACGCTGGACATGACGCTTGAGGAAATCCCGAATTCCCACGAATTAGAGTCTCAAGTGAACGCTTATAAGCGCCAGCGCGATGCTCTCGGCGCCGTGAATCTGCGGGCCGAAGAGGACGCGGTCGAGGTGCAGACCGAGCATGATACACTGGTCGGCGAAAAGGCCGACCTCGAAGAGGCGATCAAGGCTCTGCGTCAGGGGATTTTCGGTCTGAACAAGGAAGGTCGCGAGCGCCTTTTGACCGCGTTCGAGCAGGTGAACGAGAACTTCTCCAACCTGTTCCGCCACCTGTTCGGCGGCGGTGAAGCGAAGCTGGTTCTGGTGGAGTCCGACGACCCGCTCGAAGCCGGTCTCGAGATCATGTGCCAGCCGCCGGGCAAGAAACTATCGACGCTTTCGCTGCTGTCGGGCGGCGAGCAGACCCTGACCGCGCTGGCGCTGATCTTTGGTGTGTTCCTCGCGAACCCCGCCCCGATCTGTGTGCTGGACGAGGTCGACGCGCCGCTCGACGATGCCAATGTGACCCGTTTCTGCGATATGCTGGACGAGATGACGCGCCGCACGCAGACCCGCTTCCTGACCATCACGCACCACGCGGTGACGATGGCCCGCATGGACCGTCTGTTCGGTGTAACGATGGCCGAGCAGGGCGTCAGTCAGCTTGTTTCGGTCGACCTTAAACGCGCAGAGGCGATGGTCGCATAAAGCCGCATCGCGGCAACCTTGGTCGGCAGGTCGAGGTCGATATCTTTCAGTAACCCGCGATCCATACAGATCGACACCTTGTCCACGTCCATCGCTGCGACTGTCTGGTAGAAGTGGTCGAGCTCGTCTGCGCTCGCTTCCGACAGGATTTGGAGCAACTCCGGCACGCCAAGATACGCGCCTGTTTTGGCGCGGCCGGGGAGCCTTGCCTTCCAATCCGCTGGATCGTGCGCGTGGAAATGCAGCAGCGGCATCTCCTCGGTAAAGGGGTATCCCTTCACTCGCTTGCCGTCGATCAGGGCGGTGTGGATACGGACCTCCAGCCCCTCGATGCCTTTGCGATAGAACGATTTCCCTACCGAATGGCTGAGGCTCCCGCGTTTCATAATTGGCGCGTAATCCTCGAACACGGCATAGAAGAGCTCGCGCTGCTCTTTCCAGAGGATCGGCGCGCGGAACAGATGCGCGTCGAAAACACCGCCGTTTTTCGGGGAATGGATGGCCTCCCATGGGCGCATTCTGACAACGGGCGACGCGTCATCCGCACGGTCAAGGACAGCTGCGACAGGCTCGCTCGGATAGATGAATTCGTCGCCGTCCATGTGGGCGAGCCAATCGACTTCGCCGCGGTCGTAGATGCTTTGGGCGTTGCGGGTCTGGCGGCCCTCGATCTTGATCGGCCGCCCACCGCGTGCCTCCCAGTGGGACGCATCGCAGCGGATGACCGTCAGGCCCTTGATCCCGTCGACCGCATCAGCAGCGGGGTCGTCGGGATCGTCGAAATGCAACCAGATCTGCGCAGGTTTGAGGGCGAGGTGATGGGCAACCCATGCCTCCACCTCTGCCACCGGCGCTTTGATCGTGGTCGCAATTCCCCAAGTCATTACAGGCTGTTCAACAGTTCCCGCGTTGGCCAAGCGTCGGCTGGCATACCGAGGCGCTCTTGTTCGGTCTGCACGGCCTCGCGCGTCATTTCACCGACGATACCGTCAACACCGCCGACGTCATGGCCCCGCGCCTGAAGCTTGCGCTGGAGCGACATGACCTCTTCGCCGGACAGGGCTGGAGTGGGATTGCCCGCGTTGTAAGCTGGTGCGCCCATGATCCGCGTGCCGAAGTAAGCGGCGGTGGTCACGTAAACCATCGACTTGTTCCACTCGAAATAGACGTGGAAGTTCGGATAGGCGAGGAACGCAGGTCCGTTGCGGCCCATCGGCAGCAGGACCGACGCAGGCAGGTTCGCGATCTGGCCCGTGCGTGGCTGAACGCCAAGGCTGGCCCATTCGGCACCGCTCATTTCGTGGTTCAGACCTGTGAGTGACCAGTCGAGGTTCGATGGCAGGGTGACTTCTTGCAGCCAGGGTTCGTTCGGGCGCCAGCCGAGGGACGACAGCATCGAGGCGCCAGACATCAGCGCATCCTCGGGCGAGCCTTTCAGATCGACGTGACCGTCGCCATCGCCATCACGACCGTTGGCGATGATGTCTTCGGGCAGCATCTGCACCTGACCGATTTCACCTGCCCAAGCACCGGTTGTGTTCGTTGGGCTGAAGTCGCCGCGGCGATAGAGTTCGAGTGCGGCAAAGACCTGCGGACGGAACAGTTCGGGGCGGCGGCAGTCATGCGCCAGCGTGACCAGAGCGTTCAACGTGTTGAAGTTGCCCTGCACCTGACCGAAGTCGGTCTCGAACGCCCAGAACGCCAGAAGCACGCCTTTGGAGATGCCGTATTCACGCTCGATCCGGTCGAAGGTTGCGGCGTAGCGCTGCCCATAAGTGGCGGCGTTGTTCACGCGGTTTTGCGAAATGAGGTTGCGTGAGAACTCGATAAAGTCCTTCTGGAACACGCCCTGCGCGCGGTCGGCGCGGAGCACGGCGTCGCTCTGGCTCACGTTGGCGAAGAAGTTGTTCACGGTGTTGGCGTCGAAACCGCGCGACATCGCCTCGGATTTCATATCGTTGACGAAGCTCGAAAAGGTGCCGCCGCACTGCTGGGCCGAAACGGAGCCCGCCAGACAGATCGCGGCGAGGGTGAGGGGAATACGCATGTGTCCTCCTAATGACTTGGACAGAGCGTAGCGCGCAGGGGGAACGGCGCAACCTCAGAAAATGGAAATCAGCAGAGCCGCGCCGAGTGCGATACCCCAAGCAATCCACAGTTGGCGCACCGCACGGTCGATATCCTTGGGCCCTGCGAGTTTGCTGCCTTTGGCGTTGACCCAAGGGTACTGGCGCATCTCGCCGTGGTAGGCGCGGGGGCCCGATAGCGCGAGGCCGAGGACGCGGGAAAACGCCGCTTCGGGCCAGCCTGCGTTGGGGCTGCGGTGGAGTTTGGCGTCGTCGTAAATATCGCGGAACGACCAAAGGTCGGGGCGTGTCGCGACGAACAGCAGCGCGGTCAGGCGGGCAGGGATCAGGTTCAGCAGATCGTCGAAACGCGCTGCTGCCCAGCCGAATTGTTCGTGCTTTGGTGTGCGGTAGCCGATCATGCTATCTGCCGTATTTGTGATCTTGTAGACCAGCAATCCAGGCAATCCGCCGACGATGAACCAGAACAGCGGGGCGATGATGCCGTCGCTGAAATTCTCTGCCGCGCTTTCGATTGCGGCGCGGGCAACGGCGGGTTCGTCCATGTCCGAGGTATCGCGGCCCACGATCATGGCGACCGACTTGCGGCCTTCGGGGACCGAATGACGCAGCGCGCGTGCGACGTCCTGCACATGCTCGACCAGCGACTTCTGCGCGAGGAGCATAGCGCCGACAATGATCTCGGCCCAGATCCATGGGAGCGCCTGTAGGACGACGCCTAGTAGCCCGAAAAGTGCGACCAGCACAGCGAAGGAGGCGATGCCTTTGTCCTTGCGGTGGGAGCCGTTGTTGAACGTATCGTCGATGAAGCCGACACAGCGGCCCATCAGCACAGCGGGATGCGGAAAGCGGTTCCAGAGCCACTTCGGCTCGCCCAGCCAAGCATCCAGCAGCATCGCGAGGACGACACTCACAGCGCGGCCTCCAGTTGGCTCCAGCCGTCGGGTGCGGGCAGACCAAGGCGAAGCCAGGTTTTGGAATAGGGGAAGATGCGGGACCAGACATGGCCCTGCGCCAGCTCGTCCTGCCATGTTGCGGCATCGTCGACCTCATAAAGGCGGAACAACGTGGTGCCGCCAACGACCTTCGCGCCTTTGCCCGTCATCAGGGCGTCCAGACGGTCGGCGTCCTGCGCCAGCCGTGCGCGGGTGTCGTTAGCCCATTTGTGGTCGGTCAGAGCGCGCGCGCCGATCTCCAGTGCGGGGCCGTTGACGGACCATGGCTCTTGGAGGGCCTTCATCTTGGCGATCAGTTCTGGGTGCCCAATCATGAAGCCGAGTCGCAGCCCTGCAAGGCCCCAGAACTTGCCGAAGCTTTTCAGCACCACGACGCCCTCGTTGGCGGCGAGGTGGACGTGGGACTGCTCGGGGCAGACGTCGCAGAAGCTCTCGTCGATCACGGTTAGCGCGTTGCCTTCCGTCACCGACGCAGGCCAGAGCTTGCCGTCGGGGTTGTTCGGGTGGACGTAGATGTGCGTGCCCGAAGCTTTCGACCCATCACCGAGTTTGTCTGCGCCTTCAAATGCAGCTTTGTATTCGTTGTAAGTCGGCGCGGGGATGTAAGCGCCGCAACCTGTAATTTCGGGCAGGCGGGAGATCAGCGCGGAGGCACCGTTGGCGGGTAGGATCGCGCAACCTTCGGGCACATTCCAGAACGACCGGGCGGCGGCGATGAGACGCTCCATGGCCCCGGTGTCGGGCAGAGTGTTCCACGCAAGCGCGGAGATTTCGCCGACGGGATAGGGCACAGGGTTGATGCCGGTGGACAGGTCCAGCCAGCCGTCACGCGTGCCGCCCCAACGGGCGACAGCCGCATCGACACCGCCGCCATGGTCACGGGCCATCAATCGGCCTCCGGCAGGGGAAGGTGACGGGAGACGAAGTGGCCTTTGACGCCCAGCGGCCACTGGCGGAACGGCACCTGACCGCTTTCGCTCTCGCTGTGCATTTTGGCGTATTCGACGATGGCTTCGGCGGCTTCAACGGTCGGCTCGAATTTACCGAGCGAGTAGCCGATCTTGTCCTTCCCCTGAACGATGATGTTGCAGGACCGCTCACATCCCATGGTGCACGACACGCGGCGGGTCTTCAGGCCGGTTCCGTCTGCTGCGGCTTCGATCTTGTCGGCCAGCATGGCGCCATCCGTGACCTCGATGCCCTTTTCGGCCCAGTCATCGGTTTTGCAGCCTTCGCAAATGGTAATCCAGCTCGTCATGTCGTCTTTCCTTGTCTGCGCGCCCCGTATCAACCCGATCCGGAGCGGCAAAACAAGAGTAAGGCAGACGATGCGCCTAGCGATGCCGTCCAAACGACGGCGGATGGATCATCCGCGACCGTGCGGCTCGTTCCAGTCCAGATCAGGGCCAACCGGAATGATCCGGTGCGGGTTAATCATGTCGTGGCTGTAGTGGTAGTGGTGCGTAATGTGATCGAAGTGGGTGGTCTCTGCCACGCCCGGCACCTGATAGAGCTCGCGGGTGTAGGCCCAGATGTTCGGGTATTCGATCAGCTTGCGGCGGTTGCACTTGAAGTGGCCGTGATAGACCAGATCAAAGCGGGCCAGCGTAGTCCACAGTCGCCAGTCGGCTTCGGTCATCTTGTCGCCAGTGAGGTAGCGGTTCTCGGCAAGGATGCCTTCGATCCAGTCGAGACTGTCGAAAAGCGGGCCTACGGCTTCGTCGTAGGCTTCTTGCGAGGTCGCGAAGCCGGACTTGTAAACGCCGTTGTTCACGGTGTTGTAGACGCGCTCGTTGATCTCTTCGATGCGGTCGCGCAGCTCTTCGGGCCAATAGTCATCATCGTTGCTGGTGATGCCATTGAAGGCCGAGTTGAACATGCGGATAATCTCGGAGCTTTCGTTTGACACGATCGTGCCGGTCTTCTTGTCCCAGAGCACAGGCACCGTCACGCGGCCCGATACGTCAGGCACCGCCTTGGTGTATATGTCACGCATGAACGGCAGGCCGAACTGGGTGTCGCCGGTCGCGCCGTCGAAATCACTCTCGAACGTCCATCCGTCAGACAGCATGTGAGGATGGACGACCGAGATGTCGATATGATCCTCAAGCCCCTTGATGGCGCGGAAGACCAATGTGCGGTGCGCCCAAGGACATGCGTAGGAGACGTAGAGGTGATAGCGGCCGCTCTCGGCCTTATAGCCAGCCTCTCCGGTCGGACCAGCCGAGCCGTCAGCCGTGACCCAGTTCCGGAAAGCGGCCGTGGATCGTACAAATTTACCGCCGTGCGACTCGGTGTCGTACCACTTGTCGTGCCATTCGCCGTCTTTGAGAAAGCCCATTATCCGCTCCTTTGGTGTTGCGGGATTAGTTAGCGTGTTCGTGATCGCACGCAAGAACGGTGGTCGCGCATGTTCCATGCGCTGTCGCACAGGTCGCAAATGAACCCGCCTGCGGCGTTTCATTGTTTGCTAAGGTGCTCCGGCCCCTGTAGACCACGCCAGACGAAGCCAACTCGGCCGGAAAGGTGGTGGCGCGGACGTCGACCCGAACGGGGACGAAAGCCCACGTCGTCGCACCACCGCCAAGGCGGGCTTCTGGTCATGGACGGAACGGAGGCCCGATATGAAAACCGGTGTAATGATTTGCGGACACGGCTCGCGGAGCCAGTCGGCCGTAGATGAATTCAAAGTATTGGCTGAAAAGCTGCCGGCGTATCTGCCCGCGGATTGGATGATCGATTACGGTTATCTCGAATTCGCGAACCCCGTGATCCGCGACGGCCTCGACAAGCTGCGCGAAGCGGGCTGCGAGCGTATCCTCGCCGTGCCGGGAATGCTGTTTGCTGCGATGCACTCCAAGAACGATATCCCGACCGTTCTGAACACCTATGCCGCCAAGCACGGTATCGACGTGAAATACGGCCGCGAACTGGGCGTTGATCCCAAGATGATCGCCGCCGCCGCCGAGCGCGTTCAAGAAGCCGTCGCCAGCGCGAACGCCGAACATGGTGACGTGCCGCTGCACGAAACCTGCCTCGTCGTGATCGGACGCGGCGCATCGGACCCCGACGCCAACGCCAACGTCGCCAAGATCGCGCGTCTCCTCTGGGAAGGTATGGGTTTCGGCTGGTGCGAGGTTGGTTATTCGGGCGTTACCTTCCCGCTGGTCGAGCCGACGCTGCAGCACGTGGCAAAGCTCGGCTACAAGCGTGTCGTCGTGTTCCCATATTTCCTCTTCACGGGCATCCTGATCGACCGCATCTACGGATTCACCGATCAGGTCGCCGCTGAACATGGCGATATCCAGTTCATCAAAGCCGGTTACCTGAATGACCATCCGAAGGTGCTCGAAACCTTCGCCGAGCGCGTGAAGGAACAGGCTGGCGACACCCCCGTTCCTAATTGCGGCATCTGCCCGTTCCGCGAGCAGGTACTGGCACTTGAAGGCGGCGAACATATCCACATCAAGCCCGAAGAGCGCCTCGCCGCGCTCAAAGCATCGGGCCACCCCGCTGCGGGCGATGTGCCTCCGCCGACCTGTGTGCTGTGTAAATACCGCACGCAGCTTGTCGGTTTCGAGAACGAAGTCGGCGCGGTGCAGGAAAGCCACCACCACCACGTCGAAGGGCAGGGCGCATCGGCTCCTGGTTCGAACGTGGCGGATTGTACGCTGTGCGACACCTTCTGCACCGGCCTCTGCCGTCTGCAAGAAGCGCATGGTCATCACCACCATCACCATGGCGACCATGGTCACCACCATCACGATCATGACCACGGTCACCATCACCACCACCATGAACACGACCACGGCCATGGACACGATCACCACCATGCGGAATACCCGCACGCAGATCACCCGCTCGGCCCGAAGAGCGCCTTGAAATCGCGCAAATCCTGATCTTTCACTCTGGCCCAAATACCTCCGCCGGAGGCTCGGGCTTCTGCAAGAAGCCCGAAACGGACACCGACATGCGACCATATGAAAAAGACCCCAAAGCGATCTACGGCGAGAGCTTTGCCACCGTCCGCAAGGAAGCGCGGCTCGACCGGTTTCCGGAAAGCCTCCAGCCGCTCGTCACGCGTCTGATCCATTCTTGCGGTATGGTCGAAATCGCGGACCGTCTGGCCTATTCGCCCGACGCATATAATGTCGGTCACGCGGCGCTCCAGTCAGGCAAGCCCGTGCTGTGCGATTGCGAAATGGTCGGCGCGGGCATCATCCGTCGTTACCTGCCTGCCAAGAACGAGGTGATCGTCACGCTGAACGACGAACGTACTCCGGCGTTGGCACAAGAAATCGGCAATACCCGCAGCGCCGCTGCTGTCCGCCTTTGGGAGCCGCATATCGAAGGCGCTGTCGTCGCTGTCGGTAATGCGCCAACCGCGCTGTTCCACCTCTTGGAACTGATCGACGAAGGCTTCCCGAAGCCCGCTGTGATCCTCGGCTTCCCTGTCGGTTTCGTCGGCGCTGCGGAATCCAAGGCCGAGCTTGCCGCCAATTCGCGTGGCATCGACTTTGTCGCGCTGCGCGGTCGCAAGGGCGGCTCGGCAATGGCGTCGGCCGCTGTCAACGCATTGGCAGCTGGTCTGCCGGAGCTCGATAAATGACCGCTTGGCTGCATATCGTCGGGATTGGCGAAGATGGTCTCGACGGGCTGGTGCCCGCGACCCGGACAGTCGTCGAGACGGCCGAAGTCATCATCGGCGGCGACCGCCACCATCAGCTTGCGCCGAACATCGCGGCCGAGCGCCTCAGCTGGCCGCATCCGTTCGACGCGCTGATCGACGTGCTGCGCGGCCTGAAAGGCAAGCATGTTGTCGTCCTCGCGACGGGCGATCCGCTCTGGTATTCGGTCGGCGCGCGGATCGGTCGGTCGATCCCGAACGACGAGATCGTGTTCCATCCGCAGCTTTCTGCCTTCCAGCTTGCCTCTGCCCGCATGGGATGGAGCCTCGCGGACGTCGAGACGCTCACGGTTCACGGGCGTCCGGTCGAGCAGATGATCCCGTACATCCGCCCGAATGCGCGGTTGCTCCTCCTGACCACCGGCAGCGAAACGCCCGGACAGATTGCCGGTTTCCTGACCGAGCGTGGTTATGGCGCCTCCAGAATTTCAGTGCTCGGCGCGATGGGTGGCGAAAACGAGGTCCGTTTTGACGGTGTGGCTAGCGATTGGGGACATGAAGTTCCCGCTTTCAACACGATGGCGGTCGAGTGCATCGCTGGCGACAACGCTCTTGTCCTGCCGTTGATGGGTCTGCCGGACGATGCTTTCGTCTCTGACGGCACGATGACGAAACAGGAAGTCCGCGCGATCACACTGTCCAGGTTGATGCCGATGCGCGGCGCGCTCCTTTGGGACGTGGGCTGCGGCAGTGGCTCGGTTGCGATCGAATGGATGCGCGGTGCGCGTGATGCGCTGGCCATCGGTGTCGAACCCAAAGAACAGCGGCGCGCTTTTGCTGCGCAGAATGCAGCGACGCTGGGTACGCCCCGCCTCAAACTAATCGACGGTCGCTCGCCCGAGGCGCTGGGCGATCTGCCTGCGCCGGATGCGGTATTCGTCGGCGGCGGTGTGAGCGAAGAGGTCTTTGACATCGCATGGACTGCGCTGAAGCCCCTCGGTCGTTTTGTCGGCAACGCCGTCACGCTCGAAGGCGAAGCGGTGCTGCGCGACCTTTATGCCAAACACGGCGGCGATCTGGCCCGTATCTCGGTCGAGCGTGCTTCGCCCGTTGGCGGTCTGACCGGATGGCGCCCTGCGATGGCAGTCACTCAATGGAGCCTGATCAAACGATGAGCGGAACTCTTTACGGCGTCGGCCTCGGACCGGGGGCGGCGGATCTGCTGACCCTGCGCGCGGCGCGTCTGATCGAAAACGCGAAGGTCATTGCCTATCCGGCGCTGGTCGGTGGGTCGAGCTTTGCCCGCTCGATCGCCGAAGACCTGATCCCCGCAGGCGTGCAGGAGATCGTCATGGAAGTGCCCATGACCACCGAACGCAAGCCCGCGCAGGACGCCTACGATAAAGGCGCGGCAGAGATCGCGGCGGCGCTGGAAGCTGGCGAGGATGTCGTCTGCTTGTGCGAAGGCGATCCGTTCTTCTATGGCTCGTTCATGTACCTCTACGCTCGCCTCTCGCCGAAATTCGACGTGCAGATCGTGCCGGGCGTGACCTCGATCACCGCCTGCGCGGCTGCTGCCGGACGTCCTCTGGTGGCACGCAACGAACGCCTGACGGTCCTGCCCGGACCTCTGCCCGAAGATGAACTTCGCGCCCGTATCGAAGGTGCCGAAAGCGTCGCCATCATGAAGGTCGGACGCCATCTGGCGAAAATCCGCGGCGTGATCGTGGACCTCGGTTTTGAGGCGCAGGCCACATACATCGAACGCGCGAGCCTCGACGCTCAAGTCGTTCTACCCCTATCCGAGGCGCCGGAATCCGCGCCTTACTTTTCTATGATATTGCTGACGAAGGGAGCCGACCCATGGCTGTGAAACCGGTTGTGATGGCGCTTTCGCGCTCGGGCGAGAAAGTGGCGCACCGCGTCGCTGCCGCCCTCGATTGCGCAGTCCATGGCCGCGAGGGCCGTGTCGATCTGGCTGACGCCTATTTCGCCAATGCCCTCGATCACGCGCGCGATCTGTTCGCTGCGGGCGTGCCGATTGTCGGCGTTTGCGCGTCGGGAATCCTGATCCGCGCCGTGGCTCCGTTGCTGTCGGACAAGCGTTCCGAGCCGCCGGTTCTTTCGGTCAGCGATGACGGCGCTGTCGTCATTCCGCTGCTCGGCGGGCATCGCGGTGCGAACCGCCTCGCGGGCGAGATCGCGAAGGCACTGGATGCGACCGCTGCGATCACTACCGCTGGCGATGTTGCGCTGAGTGTCGCGCTTGATGTGCCGCCGGTGGGCTACCGCCTCGCGAACCTCGACGATGCAAAATCCGCTATGGCTGCGATGCTGGCGGGTGAGGGTGTGACTGTCACCGGCGAGAACATTTTTGGTATTGATGCCGACGGCGGTGCGGTCGAGCTGGTTGTGACCGATGCGCCGTGTGAGGGCGGTGCGAAGAAGTTGGTCTACCATCCGCAACAATACGTTCTCGGCGTTGGTTGTGCGCGTAATGCGGATGCCGAAGAGCTTTGGGAGCTGGTTCAGAAGAGCCTTTCTGATGCAGGTATCGCCTACGGTGCGATTGCCTGCGTTGCGACAATTGATCTGAAGGCTGACGAGCCTGCAATGAACACCGTCGCCAAACGCCTTGGCGTGCCGCTGCGCCTGTTCACCGCTGCCGAGCTGGAAGAGCAAAACGTCGCGAATCCGTCAGACGTGGTCTTTGCCGAGGTTGGTTGCCATGGCGTGTCCGAAGGTGCGGCTCTGGCGGCTTCGGGCGGCGCTCTGGTTATCGAGAAGACCAAGACTGCAAACACCACCTGCGCTGTTGCCAAAGCCGATGCGCCCATCACCGAGATGAAGGGCCGCGCGCGCGGGCGCCTGTCGATCGTCGGTATCGGGCCGGGTCAGGCGACGTGGCGCACGCCGGAGGTGTCGCGCCTCGTGGCAGATGCCGACGAGCTAGTGGGCTATGGCCTCTATATCGATCTTCTAGGCCCGCTGGGCCACGGCAAGCAGCGCAGCGATTTCCCGCTGGGAGGCGAGGAAGACCGTTGCCGCTATGCGCTAGAGCGTGCGGGCGAAGGCTACAACGTGGCGCTGGTCTGTTCGGGCGATGCCGGCATCTATGCGATGGGTGCGCTGACCTTCGAATTGCTTGACCGTTCGCCAGATCAGCTTGGTGTCACGGATGCGGCCCGCCGCGTCGAAGTCGTCTGCTCGCCGGGTGTATCGGCGTTGCAAGGTGCGGCTGCGCGCGCAGGTGCGCCACTGGGTCATGACTTCTGCACCATTTCGCTGTCGGATCTGCTGACCAAGCGCGAAGATATCGTGCGCCGTCTGCACAAGGCTGCGGAGGGCGACTTTGTCATCGCGTTCTACAATCCGGTTTCGAAGACCCGCCGCACGCTGCTGGCCGAAGCCCGTGATATTCTTCTCCAGCACCGTCCGGCAGACACGCCGGTGATGCTGGCGTCGAACCTTGGTCGTCCGCAGGAGCACGTTCGATATCGCCGCCTTGATGAGCTGGAAGTGGATGAGGTCGACATGCTGACCGTCGTTCTGGTTGGTTCGTCGAATTCGCGGCTGGCGCAGCTCGGCGAAGGACCGCGGATGTACACGCCGCGCGGTTACGCACGGAAGATCGACGGCGATCTGAGCGGTGATCGGGCAGGGGGCGCTGCCCCCGCGGCTACGCCGCTCCCCCGGGATATTTGAGGCACAAAGGCAGGATAGCGCTATGACCGTATTTTTTATCGGAGCAGGTCCGGGTGATCCGGAACTCATGACCGTCAAAGCTGCCCGTATCATCGGGGAGTGTCCAGTGTGCCTCTATGCCGGTTCGCTGGTGCCGGAGCAGGTTGTCGCCTGTGCGCCTGCTGATGCGAAGGTGATGGACACCGCGCCGATGACGCTGGACGAAACCCATGCGGAGATCGTTGCGGCGCATGAGCTTGGTCAGAACGTAGCGCGTGTGCATTCGGGCGATCCGTCGCTCTATGGTGCGATTGCAGAGCAGATCCGCCGTTTGAAAGCGGATGGGATCGACTACGAGATCATTCCGGGCGTTCCGGCCTATGCCGCAGCTGCGGCTGCTTTGGGTCAGGAACTGACCATCCCCGAGGTCGCCCAGTCCATCGTGCTGACCCGTATGTCGATGAAGTCGACCGCGATGCCGAATGGCGAGACGCTGGAAAACTTCGGACGCACCGGCGCGACGCTGGCGATCCACCTCGGTATCCGTGCGCTGCGCGAGATCGAGCGTCAGTTGGCGCCGTTCTATGGCGCCGATTGCCCAGTGGCTGTCGTCTACCGTGTCGGCTGGCCGGATCAGATGATCATTCGCGGCACTTTGTCGGACATCCAGCCGAAAATCCGTGAGGCCAAGATTACACGCACAGCGCTTATTCTTGTTGGTCCGGCGCTCGGCGGGGATCACGGTTTCCCGGACTCCGCGCTATACGATGCCGCCCGTCCGCACGTGTTGCGGCCGAAGAAGAAAGCGTCTGTTACCTGACTGACATAACGGAGAAATTTACTCCGTTTGTAGGCTTGATTTAACGCGTGGCACCGTCATCCTAAGACTCGTTAAGAGGAGGGTGTCATGAATGATTTTCTGCCTGAAGCAGTCCTGAAGGGCCTTGAGGAAGCGCGCCGTGCTGCCGAACGTCGCTCGTCGCGGTTGTGCGTTCATGTCGGGGACAGCGTGTTCCGCATCCGCCGGCTTTGGGATGGCGGTTTCAGCATGGATGCAGGAGATGCGCCGAAGCTGCGCGGCCATGTCCAGATCTATGACGGCCCGCGCCACCTCTACCAAGCGCTTGTGGTCACCTCATACGAGGAACGGGACGAGCGTGTGTTCGAATTCAAGTGGCACACGCCTGTGGCCGATGGCCCTGCGGTTGATTTCGAAAGGGAGCGGGAAGCTCCTGCCGGTCTTCTGAGCCGGATGTAATCAAAGGGCGGCGATGGCCGCCCTTTCTCGTAGAACGATTCGCTTATTGTAGGTCGGCGAAGGCTTTTTGCAGGCGCTCGACTGCCTCGACTACGCGGGCGCGCGGAGTGGCGATGTTGAAGCGCAGGAAATCCTCGCCGCCGGTGCCGAAAGTTTCACCGTGGTTCACACAGATGCGGGCGTCCTGTTCGACCCGCTTGCGGTATTCGGCTTTGCTCATGCCAGTGCCTGAAAAATCGACCCACGCGAGATAGGTGGATTCCAGCGGCATCGACTTGAGGCCGGGTATCGCGTTCACGCCGTCGTCGAAGATCTTGCGGTTGCCGTCGAGGTAGTCGCGCAGGGCATCGACCCAAGCGGCACCTTCGGGCGAGTAGGCGGCGGTCGCCATCAGGACACCGAAAGAATTGGGCGAAATGCCGAGCGCGGCCATGCGGGCTGCGAACTTGGCGCGCAGCTTTTCATCGTGAATGATGACGTTGCCCGAGTGGGTGCCCGCGATGTTGAACGTCTTGGTCGTGGCCGTCAGCATCACGAGGCGATCCGCGATCCCGTCGATATGCGGCATGGCGATATGCTTGGCGCCAGGCATGGTCAGGTCGTGGTGGATTTCGTCGGAGACCAGAACGAGATCGTGACGCTTGGCGAATGCGGCGACCTCTTCTAGTTCCTCACGCGTCCAGACGCGGCCACCGGGGTTATGCGGCGAGCAGAGGATGACCATCCTTTCGTTGCCGGTCATCTGCGCGTCGTAGGCGGCGAAGTCCATCTCGTAGCGGCCATCATTGTTGACCAGCGGGCATTCGACGACTTGGCGGCCAGCGGCTTTGATGACGCGGGCGAAGGCGTGGTAGACGGGAGTGAACAGCACAACGCCGTCGTCGGGCGCAGTATAGGCATCGACGCAGAGGCCAACCGCATTGACGAGGCCGTGGGTGGTAAAGATCGCCTTGGCGTCGACCTCCCAGCCATGGCGTTCCTTCATCCACCACTGGATTGACGACAGGTAATCGCGGTCATCGCCGAAGTAGCCGAAGACACCATGATCGGCCATGTCGGTTACGACCTTCTGGACGCAATCGGGCGCGGCGAAATCCATGTCCGCGACCCACATGGCGATGCCGTCTTCGGCGGGTACGCCGTAAATCGCTTCCATCATGTCCCACTTCACGCTGTGCGTGCCGATGCGGTCAATCTCGCGGTCGAAATCCATTTGGGTCTCCAATCAATTAATTGCGGGGAAAGTCGCCAGCTTGCGCCATATACGCAATAGCAAATGCAGCACTTCTTGCGAGAGCAGCGCCAAATCGCTACATGCCGCCTATGACCCTACGCCCTATTCTGATCCATCCGGACCCGCGCCTCAAAAAGGTCGCCGACCCGATTGCAGAGGTTTCCTCGGAAATCCGCAAACAGGCCGATGACATGATCGAAACCATGTACGACGCGCCCGGTATCGGGCTTGCGGCGCCGCAGATCGGTGTGATGAACCGTCTGCTGGTCATGGATGCGCAGCGCGACCCCGAGGCGAAGCCGAACCCGATGGTTCTGATTAACCCCGAGGTCATCTGGGAGTCCGAGGAAAAGAACGTCTACGAAGAAGGCTGTCTGTCGATCCCCGACCAGTTCGCCGAAGTCGAGCGTCCGAAGATGGTGCGCGTGCGCTGGCAGGACGTGGACGGCAAGACCGTCGAGGAAGAGTTCGACGAGCTTTGGGCGACGTGTGTCCAGCACGAGATCGACCACCTCAATGGCGTGCTGTTCATTGATTATCTGAAGCCGCTCAAGCGCCAGATGATCACTCGTAAGATGCAGAAGCTGAAGCGCGAAAGGGCGCGCGGCTAATGGCGCACCGTCCGTATGTGATGTGGCCGCATAAGGCTCTGCGTACTGCTGCGGAGCCTGTGGCTGAGATCAATGACGAAATCCGTGCGATCTGGGACGAGATGATTGAAGCGATGGACGCGATGCCCGGCGTAGGGCTGGCCGCGGTCCAGCTTGGCATTCCGCTCCGTCTGGCTGTGGTGGATGCGTCGGACGAGCGCGGCAAGGCGGTTCGTATGGCGAACCCCGAGATCCTGCACGCATCGGTCCAGCCGCGCGATCACGAAGAAGCCTCTCCGAACCTGCCGGGCGTGTCGGCCAAGGTCACGCGCCCGCGCGCCGTGACGGTGAAGTTTATCAACGTGGACGGCGAGGAGCAGGAACAGGACTTCGTCGGCATCTGGGCGACCTCGGTCCAGCACCAGATCGACCACCTGAACGGCAAGATGTACTTCGACCGGATTTCCAAGGTGAAGCGCGACATGCTCGTGCGTAAAGCCAAGAAGCTGAACGGATAAGACGATGCGCGTTGTTTTCATGGGTACGCCGGACTTCTCGGTGCCGGTTCTGGACGCTCTCGTCGGTGCAGGTCACGAGATTGCTGCGGTCTACTCGCAACCGCCGCGTCCCGCCGGTCGTGGTAAGAAAGACCGCCCTTCTCCCGTCCACGCCCGTGCGCTGGAGTTGGGGCTCGAAGTCCGTCACCCCGTTAATTTCAAGAATGCCGAGGATGTTGATGCCTTCGCCGCGCTGAACGCCGATGTGGCTGTGGTCGTGGCTTACGGTCTGATCCTGCCGCAGAGCCTGCTGGATGCGCCAAAGCACGGCTGCCTGAACATCCATGCCTCGCTGTTGCCGCGTTGGCGTGGGGCCGCGCCGATCCATCGCGCGATCATGGCAGGCGATACCGAAACCGGCGTTTGCATCATGCAGATGGAAGCAGGTCTCGATACTGGTCCGGTTCTGCTTCGTCAGGCGACCGCGATCGGGGCCGAGGAAACCACCGGCCAGCTTCATGACTGGCTGTCGGAGATGGGGGCAAAGGCCATCGTCGCCGCGCTCTCCCGCCTTGACCAGCTGGAGCCGCAGGTTCAGCCCGAGGAGGGCGTGACCTACGCTGCCAAGATCGACAAGGCCGAAGCCAAGATCGACTGGAGCGAACCTGCCGAAGTCGTGGACCGCAAAATCCGCGGCCTGTCCCCATTCCCCGGTGCGTGGTGCGAAATCGACGGTGAGCGCGTGAAGCTGCTCGGCTCGAAGCTGGCCAATGGGCAGGGCGACGCGGGTCGGGTGCTTAGCGAGTTCGTTGTGGCCTGCGGGGGTGGCGCGGTGGAGATCACACGCCTTCAGCGTTCGGGCAAAAAGCCGATGACCACCGAAGACGCCCTGCGCGGGATGACCCTGCCAGAGAAAATCTGATGGGCTTTCTGCTCGGCCTGCCGCGCATGGCGCTCGGCCTCGTGTTCTGGTTTCTGATCTGGATTTTCACGCGCCCCGGCGGCTGGCTATTCGGCTGTATTGCCGTGGTGCTGGCGGTGAAAATGGTGCCGCCGCAGTTCTGGGAATACTTCCAGTCGTCGCCTAGCCCTTGAACGGAGCCATGCCCCGACGGGCCAATTCGTCTGCGCGTTCGTTTTCGGGATGGCCTGCGTGGCCTTTGACCCATTCCCACGTGACCTTGTGCTGACGATTGGCTTCGTCCAGCCGCTTCCATAGATCCTCGTTCTTGACCGGCTTGTTGGTCGAGGTCTTCCAGCCGCGCTTTTTCCAGCCCCACATCCATTCGGTGATGCCGCCTTTGACGTAGGCGCTATCGGTCACGACGGTGATCGTGCTGGTACGTGAAAGCGACTCGAGCGCGTTGATCGCAGCGAGGAGCTCCATGCGGTTATTGGTCGTATTCGCCTCGCCGCCGCAGAGCTCACGTTCTTTAACGACGGTCTCGCCATCTTTGGCTTGGAGCAACGCTCCCCAACCACCCGGGCCGGGATTGCCGCTGCAGGCACCGTCTGTGTAGGCGTAGAGTTCAGGCACAAGTGTATCCTGTTGGTCTGTATTTGAGAGGATCAGGCGGGGACGCGCAGGACGCGTGGCACCTTGAATTCGACATGCTCTTCGGCGGTCACCACCTGTTCGACCGTGACATCGTAGTGTGCGCTGAACGCATCCACGACTTCGTTGATCAGAACTTCGGGCGCGGAGGCGCCGGCGGTGATGCCAATCGTGCGGATGCCTTCGATAGCTCGCCAGTCGATATCGGTCGCACGTTGTACCAACTGCGCGTAGTTGCAGCCGTTCTTGGCTGCGACCTCGACGAGGCGCTTGGAATTGGAGCTATTCGGCGCGCCGACCACCAGCAGGGCGTCGCACTGGGGCGCGATGGCTTTCACGGCTTCCTGTCGGTTCGTGGTGGCGTAGCAGATGTCTTCTTTGTGCGGACCGACGATCGCAGGGAAGCGGGCTTTCAGCGCGGCAACGATGTCGATGGTGTCATCGACGGAAAGCGTCGTCTGCGTGACAAACGCCAGCTTCGACGGATCGCGCACTTCGACCTGCGCCACATCATCGACGGTTTCGACCAGTAGAACCTCACCATCGGGCAGCTGACCCATGGTGCCGATGGTTTCGGGGTGGCCTTCGTGTCCGATCATGACGATCTGGAGGCCCTCTTCGGCATGGCGCGAAGCTTCGATATGGACCTTGCTCACAAGCGGGCAGGTGGCATCGACATAGACCATGTTCCGGCGCTCGGCGTCTGCGGGCACGGACTTTGGAACGCCGTGGGCCGAGAAAATCACCGGACGGTCCGGCGGGCATTCGTGCAGCTCTTCAACAAAGACCGCGCCTTTGTCCTTCAACGAATCCACGACGAATTTGTTGTGGACGATCTCGTGGCGGACATAGACGGGCGCGCCCCATTTATCGATCGCCATTTCGACGATCTTGATGGCGCGGTCGACACCGGCACAGAACCCGCGAGGGGCGGCGAGGTACAATGTAAGCTGCGGCTTTTCCATGAAGTGACAGTTAGACATCGCGCCGTGGCCTGTCCAGTTGTCGGAGGTCACTTTGCGCTGACCCTGAAAAGCAAAAAGCCGGGGTGACCCCGGCTCTGTGCTTATTTCGCGGTGTCGGAGCCTTCCGACTTTTCCGGACGCGGCTCGCGCGGCGGACGACCGATGACATCGCGCAGCTCTTCAAGCTCGATGAAGTTGTCGGCCTGACGACGGAGTTCGTCGGCGATCATCGGCGGCTGGCTGCGGATCGTCGAAACGACAGAGACGCGAACGCCTTTGCGCTGGAGCGCTTCGACCAGCGGGCGGAAATCGCCGTCGCCGGAGAACAGCACGATGTGATCGACGTGCGGGGACAGTTCCATAGCATCGACGGTCAGTTCGATGTCCATGTTGCCCTTCACCTTACGGCGACCCATGCTATCGGTGTATTCTTTGGCCGGCTTGGTCACCATGGTGAAGCCGTTGTAGTGCAGCCAGTCGACCAGCGGACGAATGGGGGAGTACTCGTCGTTTTCCAGAAGCGCGGTGTAGTAGAAAGCCCGAAGCAGTTTGCCACGACGCATGAACTCGCTGCGCAGAAGCTTGTAATCGATGTCGAACCCGAGCGCTTTGGCAGCAGCGTATAAGTTGGACCCATCGATGAAGAGCGCTAATCGCTCATCACGATAAAACATGAAATATCCTTCCGAATTAAATGACCCGCCGATAAATCGTGAGTGGGTGGCGGATGGCCCTTACAACTATGTATTCACATATATTAGATAAGTCAGGATGTACTCCGGTATGACAAATTGCATCACAATAGCATTGGGATCGAACGTTACGTCATCCTATGGGTCTCCAAAAGAGACAATCCTTCACGCAATACGTGTAATCGGTGACTCTTTCGGCGTAGTTACAAAAAATAGTCGTATACTTAGAACTCCGAGTTTTCCCGCAGGTTCCGGACCCGATTATGCAAACGCAGTGATTCGGTTCGATGGAAAAAACGAGGCGGCGCGGATACTTGCCATTCTCCATGAGATTGAAGCCGAATTCGGGCGGGAGCGTGTCGAACGTTGGGGGCAGCGCACGTTGGATCTCGACCTGCTTTGTGTCGGTGACGAGGTGCTTCCGGACCGTACTTTGTTGCAGGAGTGGATCGACCTGCCACCGGACCGACAGACCAAAGAAGCGCCTGACCAGTTGATTTTGCCGCACCCGCGTATTCAGGACCGCGCCTTCGTACTTGTCCCGATGGCTGAGGTCGCGCCCGAGTGGGTTCATCCCGTACTCGGGCGTTCGGTGACACAGATGCGCGACGCCCTGCCGTCCGAGTTGCTCGATGAGGTGGTCGAGTACGCCTGAGGCCGATCTGGCGAATCCGCTTGTAAATCTGTGGATGGAACCTTATGTGAGGGGCTTCCTAGGACCACCTTATAAAAAAGTGGAGTGCGCTCATGGCCCGCGTAACGGTAGAAGATTGCGTCGATAAAGTTCCCAACCGCTTCGAGCTGGTGATGCTTGCTGCGCATCGCGCCCGTGAAATTTCGTCCGGTTCCGCACTGACTGTTTCGCGTGACAACGACAAGAACCCCGTTGTTGCCCTGCGTGAGATCGCCGAAGAAACCCAGCAGACCGACGACCTGCGTGAGCGCATGATCGAATCGCTTCAGACCCAGATCGAAGTCGACGAGCCGGAAGAAGACGCGATGGCGCTTCTTATGGGCGCTGAAAACGATCGTCCGGCAGAAGACGATATGTCCGAAGAAAAGCTGCTCCGTCAGCTTATGGAGGCACAGGGCCAGCGTTAATCGCGACCCTAGGGATTGAAAGGCGCAGGACCAACGATGACCGCCGACGACCTGATCGCGCTGGTCCGCGCATACAACCCCCGCACCAATGCCAAGCTGATCGCCGAAGCATATGATTTCGGCGAGCAGATGCACGACGGCCAGTTCCGTCACTCGGGTGAACCCTATTTCACCCACCCCGTCGCGGTTGCGACAATCCTCGCACAGCAGCAAATGGATGACGCGACGATCGTCTGCGCCCTGCTGCACGACACCATCGAAGATACCAAGGCCAACTTTGCCGAAGTCGAGCGCCGTTTCGGCCGCGACATCGCAGAGCTTGTCGATGGCGTCACCAAGCTGACCAATATCCAGCTGACCTCGACCCGTTCGAAGCAAGCTGAAAATTTCCGCAAGCTCTTTATGGCGATGTCGCGCGACCTGCGCGTGATCCTCGTGAAACTGGCCGACCGTCTGCACAACATGCGGACGATCAAGTCGATGCGGCCTGAAAAGCAGGTCCAGAAAGCCCGCGAAACCATGGATATCTACGCTCCGCTTGCGGGCCGCATGGGTATGCAGTGGATGCGCGAAGAGCTTGAGGATCTGGCGTTCAAGGTTCTGAACTCCGAAGCGCGCAATTCGATCATGCGCCGCTTCATCATGCTCCAGAAAGAAACCGGCGACGTGATCCAGCGGATCACTTCGGACATGCGGATCGAACTGGAGAAAGCCGGCATCCAGGCCGAGGTCTACGGCCGCGCGAAGAAGCCGTACTCGATCTGGCGCAAGATGCAGGAGAAGGATCAGGGCTTCAGTCGCCTGTCCGACATCTACGGTTTCCGTGTCATCACCGCGACCGAGGCCGACTGCTACCGCGTGCTTGGTGCGATCCACCAGCGTTGGCGCTCGGTGCCTGGTCGCTTCAAGGACTATATCAGCCAGCCTAAATCGAACGGCTATCGCTCAATCCACACGACCGTTTCGGGCCGTGACGGTAAGCGCGTTGAAGTGCAGATCCGTACCCGCGAAATGCACGAGGTCGCTGAAACCGGCGTTGCCGCGCACTGGTCCTACAAAAATGGTGAGCGCGTCGAGAACCGTTTTGCTGTCGATCCGGTACGCTGGATTGCGCAGCTGACTGAACGCCTCGACGACGAAAGCGATCACGACGAGTTCCTCGAAGCCGTCAAGCTCGAGATGTATCAGGACCAAGTGTTCTGCTTCACGCCCAAGGGCGATGTGATCAAGCTGCCGCGCGGCGCGACCCCGATCGACTTTGCCTACGCGATCCACACCCGCATTGGTGCGGCCTGCGTTGGTGCAAAGGTTGACGGCATTCGCGTGCCGCTCTGGACACGTCTGAAAAACGGCCAGTCGGTCGACATCATCACTGCCGAGGGCCAGAAGCCCGAAGCGACGTGGATCGATATCGTCGTCACGGGCCGTGCGAAGTCCGCGATCCGCCGTGCTCTCCGTCAGGAAGACCGCGAGCGCTATATCAAGCTGGGCCGCGAACTGGCGCGTGTGGCGTTTGAAAACGTTGGTAAAATTGCGACCGTCAAAGCTCTGCGTACTGCGGCCAAGACGCTGGCGATGGACGACGTGGATGAAATGCTCGCCCGTCTGGGCAGTGCCGAACTGACGTCCCGCGAAGTCGTCCGCGCGATCTACCCTGACCTTGCCGAAAAGCAGGGTGAAGAGATCGAGCAGAGCCGCGCCGTTGTCGGTATCACTGCCGATCAGTCGTACAATCGCGGCAAATGCTGCCAACCGGTGCCGGGCGAACGCATCGTGGGTATCACCTTCCGCGGCCAACCGCTCGTCATCCACACGATTGACTGTCAGGGCCTCGCCGCGTTCGAGGACCAGCCCGAGCGTTGGGTCGATCTGCATTGGCAGGACGGTCTGCACTCCGCGTCGCACACCGTGACGCTCGACATGACGATCAGCAATGATGCTGGCGTTCTGGGCCGCATCTGCACCGTCATCGGCGAGCAGGACGCGAATATCTCGGACCTGAACTTCATCGACCGCAAGCCCGACTTCTACCGCCTGCAGGTGGACGTCGATCTGCGCGACATCGAACATCTGCACCGTGTCATGACAGCGTTGGAAGCCGAGAGTAACGTCTCCTCCATCGCGCGTCTGCAAGATCCGACGCGCGAGAAGCGTCGGAAAGAGGACCACGAGTAGTGTTCAAGCGTCGGGACAGGCGGCCTTGGTGGCAAGTGCTGCTCCATGTTGTCTGGCCGAAAGGGGGCTGGGTTCGCGCGTTCGAATACACCCGTCACCGCTTGCAACGTCTCCCCGACACGCCCGAAAAGATCGGTCGCGGTTTGGCGGCCGGTGTATTCACCAGCTTTACCCCGTTTTTTGGACTGCATTTCCTGATCGCATGGCTGATTTCCCGCGTTATTCGCGGCAACGTTCCCGCGTCACTGCTGGGGACGTTCTTTGGCAATCCGCTGACCTACGTGCCGATTGCGATGACCTCTCTCTGGACGGGTCACCTGATTATGGGGTCGCGCCCTGACCGCGAGGTGGCCCATACGCTCGGCGGGATGTTTGCGGGGGCAGGGCGTGACCTGTGGAACAATTTCCTCGCGCTTTTCACGCCGATGAAAACCGACTGGACCCAGCTTGCGATCTTTTTCGAGGACGTCTTCCTGCCGTTCGCCATCGGTTGCATCATTCCGGGAGTGATCGCGGCAACGCTCGTTTATTTCCTGCTGACACCTGTCATCGGCGCTTACCAGAACAGTCGCCGCAAACGTCTTCGTGCGAAACTGGGACAACTCAACGCTGCGAAAGACACTGACGGCGCTCGCAAGACCCGATAATGTCCGCGTAATTCGATTCAACGGGAGAAAGTCATGTCTGCTGGCAAACTGAGACTTGGCGTCAACATCGATCACGTCGCAACCGTGCGGAATGCCCGCGGTAGCGCATATCCCGATCCGATCCGCGCGGCGAAGCTCGCCGAAGACGCAGGTGCTGATGGCATCACTGCACACCTGCGCGAAGACCGCCGCCACATCAGCGACGCGGATATCGAGGGGCTGATGGAAGCCCTGACCAGCCCGCTGAATTTTGAAATGGCTGCCACAGACGAGATGCAGGCCATCGCGCTACGCCACAAGCCGCACGCCGTTTGCATCGTCCCCGAAAAGCGCGAAGAGCGGACGACCGAGGGTGGCCTTGAGGTCGCCAAGGAAGAGAACCGGCTCGCCCATTTCATCGCGCCGCTGCGTGATGCAGGGTGCCGCGTGTCGATCTTTATCGCCGCCGACCGCCGCCAGATCGAAGCCGCGCACCGCATTGGCGCGCAGGTGATCGAACTGCACACGGGTGCCTATTGCGATCTCCACGCCGAAGGTAAATTCGCCGAGCGTGATGCTGAGCTTGAGCGTCTGGCCGAAATGGCGACGTTTGCAGATAGCCTCGGTCTCGAGGTCCACGCGGGCCACGGTCTGACATACGACACGGTAAAGCCCATTGCGGCTCTACCGGAAATTATGGAACTCAATATCGGTCACTTCATCATCGGCGAGGCCATTTTCCGCGGCCTGACACCTGCGGTTCAGGAAATGCGCCGTCTGATGGATGAAGCCCGCGAAGGTACGAACTGATGAACCTCAAGCGCTACGCCATTGCATTTCTTGTTGTGACGATTGTCTTCGACCTGATCAGATTTGCCCTGCTCAAGTTCGCGAGCTTCGACCTTGGTTCGGCAGGCAGCGGCATTGTCCCGTTCATCGGTGCGGCCGCCTTCACGATGCAGAACCACGTGCGCGAAACCCACTCTATTCCTGACAGTAAGACGCTTTGGGTCTTTGCCTTCCGTGCAGCTTTTGTCGGTATGGCAGTCAGCATGGTATATGCTGTTGTTGTCGGGATGGTCGTTCCTGCGATGCGCCTGCCGTTCGGGGACACGACCTTTGTTGCCATCCTGCTGGCCTCGCTCATTTTCATCAGCCTCGCGGGCGCTGTTGTGAACCGCATTTTCTTCGGACTGAGCGGTAAGGCCGAGATGGGCCGCCTACGCCGCGAGAATAAGGTCTGATCCGCAATGATCCTCGGTATCGGCACTGATCTCGCGAATATCGAGCGGATCGCGGGAACGCTGGAGCGTTTCGGCGACCGTTTTCGCAATCGTGTTTTCACCGAGATCGAGCAGAACAAAGCCGAACGCCGCGCTGACGTTGCCGGAACCTATGCCAAACGCTGGGCCGCCAAAGAGGCGTGTTCGAAGGCGCTCGGTACCGGTTTGCGAATGGGTATTTCGTGGAAAGACATGGCCGTCAGCAACTTACGCACGGGCCAGCCCGTCATGGAGCTTACCGGCTGGGCCAAAGAGCGGCTCGACGCAATGACGCCCGCAGGGCACGAAGCCATCGTACATGTGACGTTGACCGACGATCATCCTTGGGCGCAGGCCTTTGTTGTGATCGAAGCGCGACCGGTGTCTGCCTTGACACAAGGTACGCCGGGCAGCATGTAGCGAACTGATTTTCTAGGAGCAGAGTATGTCCGAAAAGAGCGGCCTGATGGCCAGCATTGTCGAGACCATCAAAACGATCGTTTACGCGCTGTTGATCGCAGGCATCTTCCGTACCCTGTTCTTCCAGCCGTTCTGGATCCCGTCGGGTTCGATGAAGGACACGCTGCTGATCGGCGACTTCCTGTTCGTGAACAAGATGGCCTACGGCTACTCGTACGCGTCCTGCCCGTCGATCGTCATTCAGCGCTTCGGTATCGACATCGGTCCGGATGATTTCTGCGGCGCGTTTAAAGGCGACAACGAACGCTTCCTCGGCTCCGAGCCGGAGCGCGGCGATGTGGTCGTGTTCCGTAACCGCCACAAAGACGAGGACTATATCAAGCGTCTGATCGGCCTGCCGGGTGACACCATCCAGATGCAGCAGGGTCAGCTCTACATCAACGGCGAGGCCGTTCCGATGGTCGAGCAAGAGCCGTTCATCGAAGGCCGCGCACCGCAGGGCCCGCAGCGCTCGCAGCCGCAGTGCGCCGAGATCACCGAGGACAACATGTGCCTCAAGTATCGCTACACCGAGACCCTGCCGAACGGCGTGGAGCACAGCATCCTCGACATCGGTATGCGTCCGGCTGACAACACCAAGATCTACTCGGTGCCGGAAGGTTATTACTTCTTCATGGGTGACAACCGCGACAACTCCATCGACAGCCGCTTCCTGTGGAACCCTGCCGAAGGTGCAACCGGCCTCGACCTCGTGCCTGCCGAAGACCTTATCGGCCGTGCTGACCGCGTAATCTTCTCTTCCGCTGGTAGCTCGATCCTCGCATTCTGGACTTGGCGCTCGGACCGTTTCTTCAAGGCGATCCAGTAAGCCGAAATGGCGAAGCCGACCTTCAATCCGCTCAAGCTCTATATCAGGGGCTACGACTGGACGGGTCGGACTTCGCGCCGCGAACTGCTGCTGTTTCTCGGGATCTGTGTGGTCCCGCAGTTGGGGCTGATGTACCAGCGGGCCGCACTCCCCGATCATCGCCTGCTTGAGACGTTCCTCTGGCTTTTGGTCGCGCTGACCGTCGTGCCGATGTGGGGGCATCTCCTTCGCCGCGTGAACGAAATCCGCTGGCCTGGTTGGGTGTTGCTGCTGATGTTCGTGCCCTATCTGGCGCTGGTCGTGGTGCTGGTGCTGCTGATCAAAGGACGCGGGCAACGCAGGCTTTACGAGCTGACCGCGTTCCGCAGTCTCGGGGTCGGGCTGGCCTGCATCTTGGCTTTTCTGTGTCTAACACGCGCGTTCTGGGAGCCGTTTGCTATGGTCGGCGGCTCGATGAAGCCGAGCCTTCTGGTTGGTGACGTTGTGGCGGTCGGCAAGGTCAGCAACAGCTTTGATCGTGGCGATGTGGTCGCCCTGAAGCGTGCGGACGGGCACGCGGTCATGGGGCGCATCATCGGCATCGGTGGCGACACCGTGCAGTTCAAGGATGGCCGTGTCTGGCTCAATGATGAGCAGCTTCCGCAAGAGCAGATCGACCCGTTCCAAGAAGTGATGGAGCCGCAAGGGGCGCTTCGCCACATTCCGCGTTGCACCAACGGCGCGGTAGGTCACGGGGCCATTTGCGAAAAGGATCGCTACGTCGAGACACTGCCGGACGGGCAGGCTTACCAAGTGCTCAACATCTTTGACCGGATGCCGTCGGACGACACGGCTGTTTTCCGCGTTCCGGCCGATCACTATTTTATTGTTGGGGATAATCGTGACAATACCGCCGACAGCAGGTATGCGGCTCAGGTCAATGGTTTCGGGATGGTGCCCCATGCGGCTGTGATTGGGCAGGCGCATCGGATACTTTACTCCTATAACGGACCGTCGGCATTTTCTGTCTGGAACTGGCGCCCTGCGCGCATCCTGAAGGCTGTGAAATGAAACTGTCTGCTGAATTGGTCGCTTTTTCCAAGCGGCTGGGGCACGAATTTACGCGCCCCGATCTTATCGTTCGTGCTGTGACGCACCCCTCGATGTCCACTCCGAATCGGGACAACAACCAGCGGCTCGAATTCCTCGGGGACCGCGTTCTGGGTCTTGTGATGTCCGAAGCGCTGTTCAAAGCCGACCGCGAGGCGTCCGAGGGCGTGCTTGCACCGCGTTACAATGCGCTCGTGCGCAAAGAGACCTGTGCCGAGGTTGCACGCGAGATCGACGTCGGTGCGGTCCTGAAGCTTGGCCGGTCTGAACAGAAGTCCGGCGGTCGCCGTAAACAAGCCCTGTTGGGTGATGCGATGGAAGCGATCATCGCCGCGATCTATCTGGATGCCGGTTTCGAGGTCGCGCGTGACGTCGTACTGAAACTCTGGGGCAACCGTGTCGAGGAAGTGAAACTCGACGCACGCGACCCCAAAACGTCGCTGCAAGAGTGGGCGCAGGCGCGGGGCGAGCAGCCGCCGCGTTACGTCGAGCTTGATCGCAGCGGCCCTGACCATCAACCTGTCTTTGTGATCGAAGTCCGCCTGTCGTCCGGCCCGACCGCTCAAGCGACAGCAGGTTCCAAACGACAAGCCGAACAGGCCGCGGCCAAGGCTCTTTTGCAAAAGGTGACAGAATGACTGAAAACCAGACCCGCGCCGGATTTGTCGCCCTTATCGGTGAACCGAATGCCGGTAAATCGACCCTGCTGAACTGGATGGTTGGCGCGAAGGTGTCGATCGTGACCCACAAGGTGCAGACCACTCGCGCGCGAATCCGCGGCGTCGCGATGGATGGTGACAACCAGATCGTGTTCGTCGACACCCCCGGCCTGTTCCGCCCGCGTCGTCGCCTTGACCGTGCAATGGTCGCTGCCGCTTGGGGCGGCGCTGCCGATGCGGACCTTGTGATGCTGCTGATCGAAGCGCATCGCGGCATGACCGATGGCGTGAAGTCGATCATCGAAGCGTTGAAAGAGCGTGAGGGCACGCGCGTTGCGCTGGCGATCAACAAGATCGACCGCGTAAAGGCCGAAGACCTGCTGAAGCTGTCGCAGAAAATGAACGAAGCTTACCCGTTCGAAGAGACTTTCATGATCTCGGCCGAGAAGGGCTACGGCTGTAAGGACCTGAAGAAGTGGTTGGGCCAGCAGCTGCCCGAAAGCCCGTGGCTTTACCCCGAAGACCAGATCGCCGATCTGCCGATGCGCATGATTGCTGCTGAAATCACCCGTGAAAAGCTGACGCTGCGCCTCCATCAGGAACTGCCGTACCAGCTGACCGTCGAGACCGAGAAGTGGGAAGAGCGCAAAGACGGCTCTGCCCGCATTGACCAGATCGTTTATGTCAGCCGCGACGGTCACAAGGGCATCGTGCTTGGCAAAGGCGGTGAGACGGCTAAGGCGATCGGTAAAGCATCGCGTGAAGAGCTCGAAGAATTCCTCGGTCGCCGTGTGCACCTGTTCCTTCAGGTGAAGGTCCGCGAGAACTGGCTAGAAGAAAGCGAGCGCTATTCGGAAATGGGCCTCGACTTCAAAGACGGCAACGCATGAGGCTCGCCTCCGGCGTTTGGGTGTCGGCCTATCTGGCGCGCCTGCGTGTCTACGATATTCCTGCATTCGTCGTCCGGAAGGGGGATGAGACAGCCGGTGCTGTCCTCGTGAAGCTCAACACGCTCGACGGACAGGCCAAGGCGTTCCAGCGGTCGTTCGATCTGATGACGGGCGATCGCAAATGGATGGTGCTGAGCGAAGGGCCGGAGCGCGATGTCGATCAGTCGGTCGGCAAGCAGGTGTCATTTGACAGCGACCTCTGGGTCATCGAAGTTGAAGACCGTCACGGGCGGCACTTGCTTGACGAGCCAGGATTGGAATAGCCGCCCTCGCAAGAGGTCCGCATGATTGAATGGCGCGATGAAGGTGTGCTGATCGCTGCGCGCGCGCATGGCGAGTCCTCGATGATCATCGAGGTGTTCACGCCGACCCAAGGCCGCCACGCAGGCGTCGTGCGCGGTGGCGGTAGTCGCAAGATGGCGGCGACGCTCCAACCTGGCACACAGATCTCCGTCCATTGGAAAGCGCGGCTCAACGAACATCTGGGCAGTTTCATCGTCGAGCCGGTGCGGAGCCGCGCGGCCTCCGTGTTGGGTGATCGATTAGCGTTGAGTGGCCTCGGTGCCGTTTGCGCTTTGCTATCCCAATCCTTACCAGAGCGTGAGAAACACGAAGAGCTGTATCAGCGCACGATTCGGCTGTTCGATCTGTTCGGCAACAGCGACCTCTGGCCGCTCGCCTATCTGCAATGGGAAATGGCACTTTTGGAAGAGCTTGGATATGGGCTCGACCTGTCCGCTTGTGCGGTGAGGGGCGTGAACGAAGACCTCGCGTTCGTGTCGCCGAAGTCAGGGCGAGCGGTCAGCGCGCATGGCGCAGGCGAGTGGGCTTCGCGCTTGTTGCCACTTGTTCCGGTAATGAAAGGCGAGGGTGACGCATCGAATGCCGAGATCGCAAAGGCGCTCGGCACGACGGGTTATTTCATCGAGAACCGCGTGTTTGGTGATGGGGCGCGTTCGGTGCCGGTGGCTCGGAACAGGTTGATCGAGGCGATTGCTCGCCTCGACTAAGGGGCGCTGCCCCTCTGCTTCGCATTCACCCCGGGATATTTGGGGCACAAAGGCAGGTTAGCCGAGCAGGCGGCGGGCGATGACCTGCGCTTGGATTTCGGCGGCGCCCTCGAAAATATTCAGAATACGCGCGTCGCAGAGGATACGGCTGATCTTGTATTCGAGTGCGAAGCCATTGCCGCCGTGGATTTGCAGACCGTTGTCAGCAGCCGCCCAAGCGACGCGGGCGCCGAGAAGCTTGGCCATGCCGGCTTCGAGGTCGCAGCGCTTGTCGTGGTCTTTCTGCCAAGCCGAGAAGTAGGTGAGCTGGCGGGCAATCATGATTTCGACGGCCATCATCGCGAGTTTGTCCGACACGCGCGGGAAATCAATCAGTGATTTGGCGAACTGCTTGCGGTCGATGGCGTATTGCATTGCGGCATCAAGAGCGGATTGGGCAACGCCGATTGCGCGGGCCGCGGTCTGGATGCGGGCGCTTTCGAAGGTCTGCATGAGCTGTTTGAAGCCCTTGCCCTCTTCGCCGCCGAGGAGGTTTTCGCCTTTAACTTTGAAGTTGTCGAAGCCGAGCTCGTATTCCTTCATGCCGCGGTAGCCGAGGACTTCGATCTCACCGCCGGTCATGCCTTCGGTCGGGAACGGTTCGTTGTCGGTGCCGGGCGTCTTTTCCGCGAGGAACATCGACAGGCCACGATAATCGGTGGTGTTCGGATCGGTGCGGGCCAGCAGCGTCATCACATGGGTGCGGGCCGCGTGGGTGATCCACGTTTTGTTGCCGGTGATGCGGTAGTCGCCGTTTTCGTCCTTGGCAGCGCGGGTGCGCAGGGAGCCGAGGTCGGAGCCGGTGTTGGGTTCGGTGAAAACGGCGGTGGGGAGGATTTCGCCCGAGGCCAGTTTCGGCAGCCAGTTTTCTTTCTGTGCGTCGGTGCCGCCAGCGAGGATCAGCTCGGCCGCGATTTCAGAGCGTGTGCCGAGCGAGCCGACGCCGATGTAGCCGCGCGAAAGTTCTTCGGACACGACGACCATCGACGCTTTGGACAGGCCAAAGCCGCCGTACTCTTCGGGGATGGTGAGGCCAAAGACACCCATTTCGGCGAGCTCTTCGATGATCTCCATCGGGATCAGTTCATCCTTCAGGTGCCATTCGTGGGCGTTCGGTTCCACGCGGTCGATGGCGTAGCGGCGGAACTGTTCACGGATCATCTCGAGTTCGTCGTCGAGACCGCAGTTGCCGACGGTGATCTCGGCCGCTTGTTCCTGCATCAGGTGGACAAGGCGCGAGCGAGCGGCTTGGGTGTTCGCGTTTTGCAGAAGGATGTCCACAGCGTCGCCGGTCAGAGTGTCCTGAACGCCGAGCGTGGTGAGGCGCAGGATTTCGCCCTGCGACATCGGGATGCCGCCTTTGATCTGGGCGAGGTACTCACCGAATGCGATCTGCAAAAGGAGCTGTTCGGTTTCCTTGAGCTTGCCCTCGCCATTCAGGCGGCTGGCCCACGTGTGCATTTGGCGCAGGCTCTCGACATAGGTCGCGAGCCACGCGAGGCCGTGGGAAGCGGTCTGGTTCTGTTCGATCAGCGCACTCGACACGCGGCCGTTGTCGGACACGAGGTCGCGCACGTTTGCAGTTGCCGTTTCGAGCAGCTGCTCAAGCGGTGCAATCGTCGCCCCGGTCAGGCTCAGAAGGTCGTTCAATACTGGCGTGGCAGTCATGGTGATGTCCTGTCCGTCATGTGGCATGTGCGACTCCTTTTTGCTGCTGCAGAGATAAAGCCTTTGCATCCGCAGCGCAATAATATTTCGCCATAAAGTTACTTCGTGACCTAATCTGTCGCATTCGAATTCTGATGCCATACGCAATCAGCAGGCGTACAACGTCGCTATGGATAGCATTTTCTCACTGATTTCGCCTGAATTATTGGTCTTCGCCTTTGCTGTGACAGTCATTGCGGGCATCGTCAAAGGAGCGGTCGGCTTTGCCATGCCGCTCATTATGATTTCAGGCATGGGGGTGTTGCTCGACCCGAAACTGGTGATCGCGGCAATCATTCTGCCGATTGTGGTGTCGAACTTCTTGCAGGTCGCGAAGGCAGGCTTTGGCGAAGCGGTCGAGGCGTTGAAGGAATACAAACTCTATGTCCTGCTGACCTGCGTGATGATCCTGATTACGTCGCAATTCGTGAAAGTCGTTTCGGCGGACACCATGCTCCTTGGCCTTGGGGTCGTCGTGACGGCGCTGTGTCTGGTGCAGCTGTCGGGCCTCAAGATCGTCATCCCGCCGGAACGCCGTCCGATTGCGTCGGTGATCGCTGGTCTGGCTTCGGGTATCCTTGGCGGGTTTGCGGGCACATGGGGGCCGACAACGGTACTGTATCTGGTGGCTGTCGAGACACCCAAAGCGCGTCAATTCGTCGTGCAGGGTGTCGTTTACGGGCTCGGGTCAGTGATGCTGCTGGCGGGGCACCTGAAGTCGGGCATCCTGAACCAGCACACGGTCTCATTCTCGCTGGTGATGCTGGTGCCTGCGGTGCTTGGCATGTGGATCGGGTTCAAAATCCACGACCGGATCAATCAGGCAGTGTTCCGCAAGGCGACGCTCTGGGTGCTCTTGATCGCGGGCGTGAACCTCGTGCGTCGCGGGCTGCTGGGTTAAGACAGC
The DNA here is from genome assembly GCF_015220045.1 of Marivivens aquimaris. Taxonomy (NCBI): domain Bacteria; kingdom Pseudomonadati; phylum Pseudomonadota; class Alphaproteobacteria; order Rhodobacterales; family Paracoccaceae; genus Marivivens; species Marivivens aquimaris. Next base: position 3,055,681 of record NZ_JADBGB010000001.1, read on the forward strand.
AGGCTTCCACCCATGCAAAGGCTCTCGAACGTAACGCCCGGCGGGGCGGGGATGACGTCGAACTCTGCTTTGAACAGTGATTTGCCATCGGCGACCAGCTCGAAGGTCCACTTGCCGGTCACGACTTCCTCGGGGAAATCGAAGCGGTAGATGGTGAAGCCCATGTCGTCACTCGATGGGTGGGTGGTCCAGCGCTGTACTGTGATGCCATTGGGACCCATCGGTGGGTGGGTTAGCTGGACCTCGGCGGATGGCAGGCTCACCCCGTCGGCGAGGCGGTATTCGACACCGAAGCCCATATCCAGAAGCGCAGGGATGACCGTGGTCTGTGAAATGGCAGCGGGCTCGCCATCAATCTCGTCGACCGCGCCGTACGCTGTATTCGGGGCAGGAACGCTGCCCGCGGTGCGGTAAGGGCAATGGAGGCCGACTTCACCGAGGACGATTTCAGGCTCGGCGCTCACTTCAGCAAGCGCGAGCGATGGAAAGAGGAGCGAGGCGGTCAGAGCGGCAAGTTTCATCATGCCGCTATGTTGGCAAAGCGCGTGCCACTCGCAAAGGAAAAGGGCCAGCGAAACCGCCAGCCCTTCGTCACAACTCTGCGATTGCCTTAGCCGATAGCGGCGGCTTTGACGTCGTCGTCGATGAACGGGACGTACTGGGCAAAGTTGTCCGCGAACATTTCAACCAGCTTCGATGCTTGCGCATCGTAGGCCGAAGCGTCAGCCCAAGTGGCGCGCGGGTCGAGCAGGGTTGCGTCGACGCCCTCGACAGCGACCGGTACTTCAAAGCCGAAGTTCGGGTCCTTGCGGAAGTGGGATTCCGACAGGGTGCCATCAAGCGCAGCCGCCAGCAGAGCGCGGGTCGCCTTGATCGGCATACGCGAGCCGGTGCCAAATGCGCCGCCTGTCCAGCCGGTGTTCACCAGCCAGCAGGTCGCGCCGTGAGTGGCGATCTTTTCTTGCAGCAGTTTGCCGTAAACCTCGGGACGACGCGGCATGAACGGTGCGCCGAAGCAGGTCGAGAAGGTCGGGATCGGCTCGGTCACGCCAACTTCGGTGCCGGGGGTCTTCGAGGTGAAGCCCGACAGGAAATGGTACATTGCCTGCGCCGGAGTAAGGCGGGAAATCGGCGGGAGAACACCGTATGCGTCACAGGTCAGCATGATGATGTTCTTCGGATGACCGCCGAGCGCCTTTTCCGATGCGTTCGAGATGTAGTGCAGCGGGTAGGCGCAACGCATGTTGTCGGTGATCGAGTTGTCCTCGAAATCCAGTTCCAGCGTGTCCTTGTCGAAGACCATGTTCTCAACGACCGTGCCGAACTTCGACGTCGTGGCGTAGATTTCCGGTTCGGCTTCTGCCGAGAGGTTGATGGTCTTGGCGTAGCAGCCGCCTTCGAAGTTGAAGGTGCCGCGATCCGACCAGCCGTGTTCGTCGTCGCCGATCAGCGTGCGGGTTTCGTCCGCCGACAGGGTGGTTTTACCCGTGCCCGACAGGCCAAAGAAGATCGCAGTATCGACCGGATTGTTGATAGCGTGGTTGGCCGAGCAGTGCATCGGCATGATGCCCTTTTCCGGCAGCAGGTAGTTCAGCAGCGTGAACACCGACTTCTTGTTTTCGCCAGCGTATTCGGTGCCGCCAATCAGGATGAACTTCTTGGCGAAGTTCATTGCGATGACGGTTTCGCTGCGGCAGCCGTGCTTGGCGGGATCGGCCTTGAAGCTGGGGCAGTTTATGATGGTCCATTCCGGCGTGAAGGTGTCGAGCTCCTCGCGCTCCGGACGGCGCAGCATGTGGCGGATGAACAGCGAATGCCATGCCAGCTCGGTCACCAGACGTACGTCGAGGCGATGCGACGGGTCGGCGCCGCCGAAGAGGTCCTGAACGTAGAAGTCCTTGCCCTCCATGTGGGCCAGCATGTCGTCGTGCAGGGTGTCGAACGCAGCGCTCTCCATCGGCGCGTTGTTTTCCCACCAGATGGTGTCTTCGACCTCGGGGGTACGGACGACGAATTTGTCTTTGGGCGAGCGGCCGGTGTGCTTTCCGGTTGAGACCAGAAGTGCGCCACCCTTACCGAGAGTGCTCTCTCCGGCTGTAAGGGACGCTTGAACGAGGGCCGGTTCCATCAGGTTATAATAGACCGAGCCCAGACCCGAAATACCTTGGTCTTGAAGCTTCATGGTGGGGTTAACCCGTCCGTGGTCCATTGTCTCTCTCCTGATAAAGGGGCCTCCTGTGCCCCGTGACCATTTCACATAGCACTATGATTTTCCGCCAAAAAACCCCTTTAACCCTTTGTTAGCGCAACCAAATTGCTGTTAACGCAAACCGATAGCGCAAACATTTTCCGAAAGTGGATGATTGCGATAACAAGAGGATTTTTCGCCACGGTCCCGTTTCCGCAAACATGGCGGAATACAGTTTGACGTTGATTCGTTATGGGAAACGGAGGACAAGTGTTCTCAAAACGGGCATATATAAAAAAGACAGGCTGAAGGGGTAATAACCCATGCACAAAATTGCTTTGGTCGACGACGACCGGAATATTCTGACCTCTGTTGCCATGACACTCGAAGCCGAAGGGTTCGAGGTCGAGACGTATAACGATGGTCAGGCTGCACTCGACGTATTCAACAAGAAGATGCCGGACCTCGCGGTTCTGGACATCAAGATGCCGCGCATGGACGGGATGGATCTGCTGCAACGCATCCGCCAGAAAAGCGCGATGCCGGTGATTTTCCTCACCTCCAAGGATGACGAGATCGACGAGGTTCTGGGCCTCCGTATGGGCGCGGACGACTACGTTAAGAAGCCCTTCAGCCAGCGTTTGCTCGTCGAGCGTATCCGCGCACTGCTCCGCCGTCAGGAAGCACGCGCCGGTGTTGTTCCCGAGGAAACCGACGACAATAAGGTCATGGCCCGCGGCCAGCTGACCATGGACCCGCTTCGTCACGCTGTGACTTGGAAGGGGAAGGACGTCGCGCTGACCGTCACCGAATTCCTGCTGCTGCAAGCTCTGGCCCAGCGTCCGGGTTTCGTGAAATCGCGCGATCAGCTGATGGACGTGGCCTACGACGATCAGGTCTACGTTGATGACCGTACGATCGACAGCCACATCAAGCGTCTGCGCAAGAAGATGCGTCAGGTCGACGAAGAGTTCAGCGCGATCGAGACGCTTTATGGTATCGGTTATCGATACAACGAAGAATAAAGTCCGATGACGATCACGTCCAAGGTCGATGTAAGGGATCTTCGCTCGGTGCGTGGCGCAGCGAGCGGTTCTGATGTCGTGCTTGGTGATGAATATGTCTCGCCGGAGATGAACTTTGGCGATGACACGTCCTCGCGCCGTAAACGCCGCACTTGGTTCTCGCTGAACCAGTCGCCGTTGGCGCGCAAGATTATCACGTTCAACCTGCTCGCTATGATTATCATGGTCGGTGGCGTACTGTGGATGAACCCTTCCCGGGACCATCTCGCGTTTCAGCGGGCGAATGGTCTGGTAAGCGAAGCCGAGCTGGTCGCAGATGTGATCGAAGCGCAGCTGCCCGCGGGTGCGCCCGTCAACCTGATGGCTGGCGACGGTGTGGACGTGCCGACCACGGTCAGCTCGCTAGACCTGCGCGGCGGTGTGCATCTGTTCGTGTTCGACCGCACGGGTCAGCTTGTTGCCGATAAGGTGGCCGAGACATCAAGCGATATCATTGGCCTTGATGGCGCTGGTGGCGGTACGTTCCTGACGGACATCCTGAATTCGGTTTGGGACGGTCTGGCCGGTATCTTTTCGCCCAACAACTCGTCGCCAAGTGCCTCTGATCCGGAGACATTCGCGCGGATTGCTGTGGATCAAACCCTTTCTGCCGGCACCGCGATTTCGACTGATGCTGACCCGAACGGTCGCAATATGTTCCGCGTCAGCACGCCGATTATCCAGAACGGGCAGCCGGTCGGGGTGGTTGTGATGCTTGGCGCTGCTGGTGAGCTGGACGAGCTGGTCCGCCGTCAGCGCGAGATGGTGCTCCAGATTTTCGTCATCGGCATTATGGTGTCGATCGGCCTGTCGCTGGTGCTGGCATCCACCATTGCGAACCCGCTGTCCGACCTTGCCGCAGCCGCCGAGCTTGGCCGTGATCGCAACGCTCGCAAGATGTCGCCCAGCCGTATCCGTATCCCCGACCTGACTGCGCGTCCTGATGAGATCGGCCGCTTGTCGAGCGCCCTTCGCGGGATGGTCGCCGCACTTTACGAGCGGATCGAAGCGAACGAACAGTTCGCCGCCGACGTCGCCCACGAGATCAAGAACCCGCTGGCATCCCTGCGCTCTGCCGTTGGCTCGATGCGCGTGGCGAAGCGTGACGATCAGCGCGAAAAGCTGCTGCAAGTCATCGAGCACGATGTGATCCGCCTCGACCGTCTGGTTAGCGACATCTCGAACGCATCTCGCCTCGATTCCGAACTGGTGCGCGAGGAAGAGGTCGAGTTCAACCTCATCGAAATGCTCGGCAATCTGAACGAATTCCTCGGCGAACAGGCGCGGGACAAGGGCATCGAATACCTTACCGACCTGCCGAAAGAGCCGATCCGTATTTCGGGCCTTGAGGGTCGTCTGGCGCAGGTGTTCGTTAACCTGATCACCAACGCGACCTCGTTCTGCGAAGAGGGCGATGCAATCCGCGTCTGGGCGCGCCGCCGCGAAAACCGCGTGCTGATCGTCGTTGAAGACACGGGTCCGGGTATTCCGGATGTCGCGCTGACGAAGATCTTCAAACGCTTCTATTCGCAGCGTCCGGCTGGTCAGTTCGGCAACAACTCCGGTCTTGGCCTCGCGATTTCCAAACAGATCGTAGAAGCGCATGGCGGCGTGATCTGGGCCGAGAACATTCGCCCGAGCGATGCCGACATCACATCCGACCCGCTGGGGGCACGCTTTGTCGTCGGCCTCCCGATCTGAGGCCCTGCGACTTCACGCATCATGTGTAGCCTTGAACGGGCGGGCGGTTCTCATCACCGGCCGCTCGGGTTCGGGCAAGTCTACTCTGGCGCTTCAGCTGCTCGCGCTCGGTTGTGATCTCGTGGGTGACGATGCAGTCGACGTCCTCCCCGATTTGACCGTGAGAAGCCCTCACACGATTCGTGGGAAAATCGAAGCACGGGGTGTCGGGCTGCTCAAAGCGGACGCCGTGGAGGCTGAATTGGCGATGATTGTCGATCTCGATCAGGTCGAAGAGGACCGCCTCCCGCCTTGGCGCACGAAAAGATTACACAATCGCGAAGTACCGCTCCTTTACAGGGTGGATGGCATTCACTTTGTTTATGCAATCCGTCAGTATCTTCTTAGGGGCAGATCAGATTAGCGATGCAGACCGAGCCGGAAAAACAGCAGATTATCTTTGTGACCGGACCCTCCGGTGCCGGACGGACAACTGCTGTGCGTGCGCTGGAAGACATCGGTTTCGAGGTCATCGACAACCTGCCAATCAGCCTCATGGACCGCCTGATCGAAGGCCAGCCGCTAGAGCGTCCGCTCGCGCTTGGTCTTGATGTCCGCAACCGCGATTTCTCGGTCAATGCGGTGATTAACAAGATCGACATGCTCGCCGAGGACGAACGGTTTGATCTGCAAGTTCTCTACATGGACTGCGATGAAAGCACGTTGATCCGGCGTTTCTCGGAAACCCGCCGCCGTCACCCGCTGTCGGTGGAAGGTGCCCCGATCGAAGGGATTGCCCGCGAACGTGACCTGCTTCAGCCGATCCGCGCGCGTGCGGGTATCCTGATCGACACGACGGCCATGACGCCGCACGAGGCGCGTGCAGAGGTTCAGGGCTGGTTCCGTCCTGAAGAGGGCAAATCGCTCGCGATTACGATCGAGAGCTTTTCGTACAAGCGCGGCCTGCCGCGCGGGCTCGATATCGTTCTGGATTGTAGATTTCTCAGGAACCCGCATTGGGAACCGGCGCTCAGGACCAAGGACGGGCGCGACAGTGCTGTCGCTCAATATGTGGCCGAAGATGAACGATTTGATGCGTTTTTTCTTGGAGTAGTGGACATGGCGCGGCTTTTGCTCCCTGCTTATCAGGAAGAAGGCAAATCGCACCTCGCCATCGCATTCGGCTGTACCGGAGGGCAACACCGCTCCGTCGCCTTGACTGAAATGCTGGCAAAAGCGCTTGCAGAGGATGGATGGCAAGTGTCTAAACGCCATCGGGAACTGGAACGTCGCCCAGAAAGCGACAGGGCATTACGAGGACAGGAAGCGTGATCGGGATCGTGATCGTTGCGCATGGCGGACTCGCACGCGAATACCTCGCGGCGATGCAACATGTCGTTGGTGCACAGACCGGCGTGAAAGCGATATCCACCGGTCCCGAAGATGATCGCGCCGCCAAACAGGCTGAAATCTGCGATGCTGCTGACGAAGTCGATATGGGCAACGGCGTGGTGATCGTGACGGATATTTTCGGCGGCTCACCCTCGAATCTGTCGCTGCGCGCCTGTAGCCCCGACAATCGCCGCATCCTTTACGGCATGAACCTTCCTATGCTCATTAAACTAGCCAAAAGCCGTGGCCGCACTGTGCCCGACGCTGTTGACGCAGCACTCTCGGCTGGTCGAAAATATATCAATAGTCATCAAGTTAACTCGGATCGTTAATGCCCTCTCGCCGTTTGCAGATTATGAATATCAAGGGCCTTCACGCCCGTGCCTCAGCCAAACTGGTCGAAGTCGTCGAAGCGCATGACGCATCCTGTACTGTCAGCAAGGACGGCGACAGTGCCTCCGGTGACAGCATCATGGGTCTGCTGATGCTTGGCGCTGCGATCGGCTCTCACATCGAGGTCGAAACTTCGGGTCCGCAGGCCGACGAGTTGATGGAAGCGATCGATGCATTGGTGGCCGACAAGTTCGGTGAAGGAAATTGAACCGTGGTCGACACCATGGACTCCTCGCCTAAGCGCAACCCGTCCGGCAACGAACCTGTCTATGACCGCCGCAGCCTGACGTACTCGAATACCTTTGAAAATCCGGTAAAGCGGAACGTCATTCGCGGGATCGAATGGCTGACTGGGAAATATTCGATCATCCGGCGTATCCGCAATTTCGAAAAGCTCGGGAATCCGAAAGGGCAGGCGTTCTGGGAAGCCACCATGCAGGTCATGGGGATCGACATCCAGACGCCCGAAGAACAGATCGCCCGCATCCCCGAAACGGGGCCTGTGATTTTCGTTGCCAACCACCCACACGGTCTGGTGGACGGCATGGTGCTGGCCGCGCTGATCGGCCGCCGTCGCTCCGATTACCGCATTCTGACCCGCTCGATCCTTGCCGGCATCGACGAAAGCGCCGCGAGCTACATGATCCCTGTGCCGTTCCCGCACGAGGAAGATGCGCAGCGCAAGATGATCGACATGCGCAAGGCAGCGATGGAGCACCTGAAGAACGACGGCTTGATCGCTCTGTTCCCATCGGGCGTTGTGGCTTCGGCCAAGTCGATGTTCGGACCGGCGATCGAGGCAGAATGGAACGTCTTTACCGCCAAGATGATCCGCACGTCCGGTGCAACCGTGGTGCCTTGCTTCTTCCCCGGATCGAATTCGCGCGCCTACCAGATGGCTGCGCAGGTGTCGCCGACGCTGCGCCAGAGCCTGCTGCTGCATGAAGTCGTGCATGCCTTCGACAAGCCGCAAGCGCCGGTGATTGGCCACCCCATTCCGGCAGAGGACATAGACGCCCGCGTGAGCGATCCGCGCGCGTTCATGGCATGGCTGCGGAGCCACACCATCAATCTCAAGAACTAAGGGCTATTACCGCGTCGGGACCGGAGTTTCGCCGCGGTAGTCGTAGAAGCCGCGCTTGGTCTTGCGACCGAGCCAACCTGCTTCGACGTATTTCGTCAGCAGCGGGCAGGGGCGGTATTTCGTATCTGCCAGACCGTCGTGCAGCACGTTCATAATGGCAAGGCAGGTGTCCAGACCGATGAAGTCGGCCAGCTCCAGCGGGCCCATCGGGTGGTTTGCGCCCAGCTTCATCGACGTGTCGATGGAAGAGACGCTACCGACGCCTTCGTAGAGCGCATAGACGGCTTCGTTGATCATCGGCATCAAAATGCGGTTCACGATGAACGCGGGGAAGTCCTCGGACGTTGCGGAGGTCTTACCGAGGCGCTCGACCACTTCCTGACAGGCATTGAATGTCTCGTCATCCGTCGCGATGCCGCGGATCAGCTCGACCAACTGCATGACCGGAACAGGGTTCATGAAGTGGAAGCCGATGAATTTTTCGGGGCGGTCGGTGCGGCTCGCCAGACGGGTGATCGAAATCGACGAGGTGTTCGACGCAAGGATCGTGTTTTCTTTGATGTGCGGCAGGAGCGCGTCAAAGACCTGCTGTTTAATCGTCTCTTTTTCCGTCGCGGCTTCGATGATGAGATCGCAGTTGCCAAGCTCGGACAGCTCTGCCGTGGTCGAGATGCGCGCCATCGCGGCATCCTTGTCCTCGGCGGTGACGGTGCCTTTGCTGACCTGACGGTCAATGTTTTTGCCGATCAGGGCGAGCGCTGCTGCCATCGCATCCGCGCTGACGTCGTTCATCACGACATCGTATCCGGCAAGCGCGCAAACATGGGCGATACCGTTGCCCATCTGACCTGCGCCAACCACACCAATTTTCTGGATCGTCATATCGCTGCCCTTCGTGCTGACACTGGCAACATATGCCGCCATAGCGAAATGGTTCAAGGCGAGTGTCTTGCTAAAGTTAAGAGCAATTTGGTCTATTAACCAGATTTCAACATTTATGGCCTAAACCTGCCCCAAATCGAGCATTCGGATGGTGGGATGTTATGAAACACGAATTGCTGCCGGGGGGCGGCATTGACTACGAGCTTTGCCATTACGGGAACTCGCGGCTGTATTTCCGCGGCCCGAAGCGCGAACCTTTTGGTGCCTACGTGGCGTTCCTCGGCGGGAGCAACACGTTCGGGCGGTATATTGACGAGCCGTTCCCAGAGCTGCTGGAGGCCAATACAGGCATCGCGTGCGTTAATCTTGGGGTCGTGGGGGCATCCGTTGGGGCATTCGCGCAGGATCCAAGCGTCATTGATATTTGTCAAAGGGCCGCGGTCACGGTGGTCGAGGCGTGTAACTCCACGCACTTGTCCAATCGTTTCTATCGCGTTCACCCTAGGCGGAACGAGCGCCTGATCCATGCCTCCGATAACTTGCGTGCGCTGTGTCCGAGCATCGACTTCACCGAATACACCTTTGTCTGGCAGCTTCTGTGCGCGGTGGAGGCATCCGATCCCGATTGCGCTCAGGCGGTTCAGCAAGAGATCGCAGAGGCTTGGCGTGCAAGGATGCGGTCGTTGATCGATGCTGTCGGTGGGCAGGTCGTGCTGCTGTGCCCAAGTGACTTTGCCGAGAAGGGCTCGGTCTCGGGCAATGTGCTGGAGAGCCTTAGACCGTTCGTCTCCTCGATAGTCGAAGTCGCTACGGCCGAGGTTGGCACACGAGGCATGATCGTGCCGGATGGACAGGGGGGAATCGCGAAAACGCTGATGAATCCGAAAGGCCATTGCGAAGTGGCCGACGCGCTGGAGCCGGTGATTCTACGTTTGATGGGCCAATAAAAAAGCCCCCGAAAAACGGAGGCTTTTTCGAATTTCTGCAGTCAGGATCAAACCTTTTCGGTCAGTTCCGGAACTGCGGTGAAGAGGTCGGCAACGAGACCGAAGTCGGCAACTTGGAAGATCGGTGCTTCTTCGTCTTTGTTGATCGCGACGATGACCTTCGAGTCCTTCATGCCAGCGAGGTGCTGGATAGCGCCCGAGATACCGGCAGCGATGTAGAGGTCCGGTGCAACGACCTTACCAGTCTGACCAACCTGCCAGTCGTTCGGAGCAAAGCCCGAGTCGACAGCAGCGCGCGACGCACCGACAGCAGCGCCGAGCTTGTCGGCCAGCTTTTCGATGATGGCGAAGTCTTCTTCCGAACCAACGCCGCGGCCGCCCGATACGACGATCTTGGCCGAGGTGAGTTCCGGACGATCGCTTTCGGCAACCTTGTCTTCCACCCACTCGGACAGACCCGGGTTTTCACCGGCGCCGATGGTTTCGACAGCAGCCGAACCGCCTTCGCCAGCAGCATCAAAGGTCGAGGTGCGGAAGGTGATGACCTTCTTGGCGTCCTTTGACTTGACGGTCTGGATGGCGTTACCAGCGTAGACCGGACGCTCGAAGGTGTCGCCGTCGACAACAGCGGTCACGTCCGAGAGGATCATGACGTCGAGCAGAGCGGCAACGCGCGGCATGATGTTCTTGGCGTCGGTCGTTGCCGGAGCAACGATGTAACCGTAGTCGCCAGCCAGCGAGACGAGCAGAGCCGATACCGGCTCGGCCAGACGGTGACCGTAGAGTGCGTCTTCGGCCACGAGGACCTTGGACACGCCGTCGATCTTTGCGGCTTCGGCAGCAGCGGCGGCAGCAGTTGCGCCAGCGGCCAGAACGGTCACTTCGCCGAGCGACTTGGCAGCCGAAACGGCCTTCGCGGTGGCGTCGACGGACAGAACGCCGTCGTTGATTTCAGCAAGCAGCAGAACAGTCATCAGAGAGCTCCCACTTCTTTGAGTTTGGCCACCAGTTCGTCGACCGAACCGACCTTGATACCGGCTTCACGTACCGGCGGCTCCGAGGTTTTGACGATCTCGAGGCGCGGGGTCACGTCGACGCCGTAGTCTTCGGGGGTCTTTTCCTCGAGCGGCTTTTTCTTGGCCTTCATGATGTTCGGCAGCTTGGCGTAGCGCGGCTCGTTCAGGCGAAGGTCAGCGGTGACGATGGTCGGCATGTTGACCTTGATGGTCTGGAGGCCGCCGTCGACTTCGCGGGTGACAACAGCTTTGTCGCCTTCGACGTCGACTTTCGAGGCAAAGGTTGCCTGCGACCAGCCGAGCAGAGCTGCGAGCATCTGGCCAGTGGCGTTCATGTCGTTGTCGATCGACTGCTTGCCCGCGATGATCAGGCCCGGCTGCTCTTCTTCAGCAACCTTGGCAATGATCTTGGCAACGGCGAGCGGTTCGATGTCGGTGTGGACATCGTCAGCTGCGGTCACGAGGATCGCACGGTCAGCACCCATGGCCAGTGCGGTACGCAGAACGTCTTGCGCCTGCTTCACACCGATGGATACGACGACGACTTCGTCAGCTTTGCCGGCTTCCTTGAGACGGATCGCCTCTTCGACAGCGATTTCGTCGAAGGGGTTCATCGACATTTTTACGTTTGCAAGATCGACGCCCGTGCCGTCCGATTTGACGCGGACTTTCACGTTATAGTCGATCACGCGCTTTACAGGCACCAGGACCTTCATCGGCGTTATCTCCCTCATTGCAGCGCCGGTTGGCGCCCTTGCAGAGGGTGTTAGCAAGCGCAGCAAATGGAAAACAGTGCAAAATCGACGCGGCAAAGCGCTAAGACGCCACGTTTCAACATTCTGCACTGCCGCAATCGTTGGATTTATTGAGAGAATCGGCGGCGCAATAAAATTGCGTGATGGCCGGAATCAGAAGGCCGGAACCTCGCGATTCCGGCCTCGATATGCGTCTTCGGGTAGAATCAACGGGTCTTGCCCGGCTCCCAGAGGATATCCTGTTTGCCGTTGTCATTGGCGACACGGCCCGCGACGAACAGCCAGTCAGACAGGCGATTGAGGTACTTGATGGCCGACTGGTTCACGTCCTCGATGCTCGCAAGCTCCACCGCAAGGCGCTCGGCGCGGCGGGCCACTGTACGCGACAGGTGCAGGTGAGCAGCCAGCGCGGTGCCGCCAGGCAGGATGAAGCTGCGCAGCGGTTCGATGTTCGCGTTCATTGCGTCGATCTCGCGTTCGAGCCGGTCAACTTGTGTGTCGATGATGCGCAGTACGGGATAGGGTGCCTCGGCGTCTTTTTCCATCTCGGGGCGGCAGAGGTCAGCGCCAAGATCAAAGAGGTCATTCTGGATCGCCGCGATCTTGTCGCTGAGGTCACCTTCGGCATAAAGGCGGGCCATGCCGAGCGTCGCGTTCAGTTCGTCGACGGTGCCGTAGGCCGAAACCCGAGGATCGTATTTGGCAACGCGATTGCCGTTCCCCAGCGCGGTTTGGCCCGCGTCACCAGTGCGCGTGTAAATCTTGTTCAGAACAACCATGTCTTACTTCCGAAGGTAAACGAGTGCTGCGATGATAGCGACGGCCACGGCCTGCGCGTAAATGCGGTAGCGCATGATCTTGTTCGATTGCTTGCCGCGATTTTCGTCGCCGACTGCGAAGGTGCCGATACCCCACAGTAGAATGATCGCCACTACGCAGCAGGCGCCGATAACGAGCATATTGAATGGGTCGTTCAGCATGGAAACCTCCGTATGTCTTGACGGAGATGTATCACTCTATTGCTGAATTGAAAGCGGCTTAGCCTTTTGCGATCAGCCGATCGAGCGTTCGTGTAGGCAGCAAACGCTTGAGTGTGCCCATCAAATAGGTGGGTGTCGTGACATAGTATCGCGGGGCGGGCTTGCCGCTATCGAGCGCCTTGATAATTTTGTCGGTCACCGCGGATGCGGGCAACTCGAACCGGTCAGGTCCGCTGCTTTCATAGAGGCGCTTGGTCAGGGTCTCATACTGCACAGCGCGGGCAGAGTTGCGCCAGTCGACGAAACGCTCAAACAGCGGGATCGAGTTTTCGCGGATTTTCGAGGTGATGGGGCCAGGTTCGATCAGTACGAAGTGGATGGGGGTATCGCGCATTTCGATGCGTAGGCAGTCCATCAGCCCTTCGAGCGCGAACTTCGAAGCGACATAGGCGCCGCGCCAGCGATAGGCGACAAGGCCGAGCACGGATGAGCACGTGATGATGTGGCCGTGCCCTTGGCGGCGCATGACCTTGATGACCTCGCGGGTCAGGTCATGGGTGCCAAAGACATTCGTGTTGAAGACTTCTTGCAGCGCTTCGCGAGGAAGGTCTTCTACAGCGCCAGGGCAAGCAAATGCGCCGTTATTGTAGAGGGCATCAAGCGTGCCGCCAGTCGCGGCCAGCACTTCGTCTAAAGCTGCGACAATGGACGCGTGGTCTGCGAGGTCGAGGACTGGGGCTTCAAAGCCCTCGGCCTTCAGGCGTTCTGCATCTTCGGCCTTGCGACACGATGCAAAGACACGCCAACCGGCCTTTCGCAAACCGTGAGCGGCGTCATATCCAATGCCCGAAGAGCATCCCGTAATCAAAATGGAGCGCATTTTCATGCGCTCCTTTTGACGACATCAGTCTGTAGGCTCAAGTGTTCTGGTCGGCCAGCAGGTTTTTCGCCATCCAGCCGGTTTCACCCGAAGAGATTACGCGAAGATTGGCCCAGCCGCTTTCAACAGCAATGACTTCAACTTCGGTGCCACGCGGCAGTGTGTCGATCACGCCAAAACGCGTACCCGGACCCTGGCGCATGTTCACCCAGCTTCCGTCAACAACGTAGGCGTCAACAGCGGGAGCTTCAGGCTCGACAGGTGCGGCTTCGGTCGTGGTCAGAGCAGCTTGCTGAACGACAGCCTCTTGCTCGACCGGTTTCGCTTGGACTTTGGAAAGCGAGACCGAACGGGTCGAAATAGTGGTTACCGGAGCGGTCGCCGCAGCGTGGGCGTCGGCCTGTGCGAGAATTTCCTCGCGGCTGGCGAAAATTCCACCCATGAGCGGGACGGACGCGCCGTCGATAGTGGATTGAGCAGAAGCGGTTTGGGCTTCGGCACGGGTCGCAGGAGTGAAGTCCGAACCACCCGAGAGTTCGTAGAAAGTGCCTCCAAGCAGGACGAGGCTTACAGCAACAATGGTGCGTTTCATGGCTATCCCCTAGCCTAGTATATCAGTTGCTAGAACAAGCGATCGGGATGCTGAATCGTTCCCAAGAAAATTCGGATATATGAAATGCAAGTGCGTCCGATTGGCTCGGCGGGTTCGCGCTGCCAAGTGGGGAAGAGTGTCGCATCGCCCTTGAAAAATAGGGGTATCGTTCTGTTCACGATTGAAATGACAGACGGATAGTGCATAGTATTCGAAAGTTTATTCGTGATCGGTTCGATGGTCTATTTACTCGTTCTTCTTGTCGCTGGCGTGGTTCCGTTGTTCGTCGGTTTCGGTATCGATGACGTTCAGGATGCCGAGGCGGGCGCCGATTTTGTCGACGATAGCGGCGACGCGCTACTTTCTGGGGCAGACATGGATTTTACCGAGGACGAGGGGCTGTACGACGAAAGCCTCTGATCAATCATGAGCGCCGAAGAACCCGACTGCCCGATTTCCGTCATCATACCGTTTTATGACGAGACAGCCTTCTTGCCGGCTGCGGTCGAGAGTGTGATCGCGCAGGGAATCGATGGCATCGAGATCATCGTGGTGAACGACAATCCCGAGGTATTCGGCGAAGCGGCGTTCGAAGGTCTGCAAGCGACGGTAATCCATCACGAACAAAATCGCGGGCTGTCCGCCGCGCGTAACTCTGGCATCGCGGCCGCGCGGGGGCAGCACATCGCGTTTCTCGACGCTGACGATTACTACCTGAGCGGCGGGCTGAAAGCGCAGTGGGAATACGCCGTGGAAACCGGCGCAGACATGACGCATGCGCAGACGTTGATGACTGCGGTTTGCAGTACGAAGACTGTCATCCTTCCCCGTGACCAGCGCCTGTTTCGAAAATCCGGCGTGCGAGGCGGTCTAAGCAAGAGCGAGCGATGCCAGTTTATCGTGTCGAGTTGGTCCAGCATCTATAGCGCGGATTTTCTGGCACGGCACGCGCTCCGGTTTGACGAAGAGCAACGCAAGTTCGAGGATCGGCTCTTCGTTCTGGACGCTGTTTGTAGCGCGGAGACGATTGCCTATCTCGGGCGTCCCACGCGGGTCTGGCGCAAGCGGGCAGGGTCTATCTCAACCAGTTCCACTGGTTTCGACGAGCATCATCTGCAACTCGGGCTGATCGAGAAATGCACCGCATTGGTGGCTGACCGCTCGGGGCATCACGGATTGCCTGAGCGGGTATATCAGCGCGAACTGTTCCAAGCGATCTCTCGGATCGTTTGGGATACACGCTTGCTGGAGATGCTGGCAAAGGGCGGTGCGGAGTACGATCCACTGCGGGAGCGGGTGCTCAAACTGGTCCGGTCGGAGAAGCTGAAACCGCGCACACTCAGTGACACGCTTGTCATGCGGATTAGCAGGATCGGAGAGCAAACGGCGCGTGGCTGCATCGAAGAGGGCGATTTCCTCCACATCGTGCGATATCTATGTGAGGGGAAATTCGACAAGGCGTACAGCGTGGTTGCGCAAGAGCCATCGCCGGTGCAGAAAACCTTGCCGAATTTGATCCTGCACCTTGGGCTACACAAGACTGGCACCACCAGCATTCAAAACTGGTGCTTGGCGCATAGAAATCAGTTGCTGGCGCGCGGTGTCCTTTTCCCGAAAGCCGGTCTGCCAACCGACTTCCAGCCTATCAGAGAGGGTGGCTTCCCGGGGCATCAAGGGCTGATGAAGCCCAATGCGGATGCTTGGGATAATTTGCGTCAGGAAATTGCTGAGAGCGGGTGCGAGACGGTGATCATCAGCTGTGAAAACATGCTGATGCCGCTGCGACCCGACCGCGACAAACAGATTGCGGCGCTGGGCGTACGGCTTCGGGAATTCGCGAGCATCCGCATCGTCGTGGGTGTCCGTCGCCCCGATGTCTGGCTTGATCGTTTCTATCGGGAGATCGTGTCGAACGGACATGGCGCGGGCGCTAGGTCGGTCGACGAATTTCTGTGTGAGTACCAAAAGCAACTGCTTGATCTGCCCGCTCTGCTCGCTCCTTTTGCGGCGCTGGGCGAGGTTGAGCTTGTCGATTATGCCGAGGGACCGGTCGCTAGATTTGCGCGGATGTTTAAGATGGCTGAAGGCGTGACCGACCTTTCGTATCCGTCGCCCAGTGCCAATGCCAACGCTGGCGCTCGGCTTATCAATGCCAGTCTAACCGACAAGCAAAGACGGATAAGTGCGCTGCGGGAATACTTCCAGCTCATAGAGCCGGAGGCGACGGGCCCGAGCTTGCTTACTTACCAACAACGGCGCGAGGCGGTTGAACTCTTCCGGATGAAATCCGGCGACTGGGCGGCTGAGCGTGGATACATGCCAGACTACGACACCATGATTGCTGAAATCGAAGGCGAACAGGCATCTCCACCTCGTGACCTTCCGCAGCCGCAGCTCGAACTTGCGCTGCGCTGTATCCAGAGAGCCGAAATCAACCATCCGACCAAGCGGCCAAGGCCAAAGAGCGCACCGCCATCGGTGACCTTCATGCTCCAACCATGGGTCTGGCGCCTGATCCAATGGCTTCGCGGGCGCTAATTCACTCTGGAAACGGGGCGAGGCAGCGGCTAGACAACATCTATGACCGAAAGCTCCGAAGACCCCCAAATCGGCACCCCCGATTATTCCGAACCGCTTCGCCGCGCGATTGGTGAGCGTTACCTCACCTATGCGCTTTCGACGATTATGCACCGTGCGCTGCCTGATGCGCGGGATGGTCTGAAGCCGGTTCACCGCCGCATCCTCTATGCGATGCGCGAACTGCGTCTGGCGTCGAACGGCGGTTTCCGTAAGTCGGCAAAGATCAGCGGTGACGTGATGGGTAACTATCACCCCCACGGCGACGCTGCGATCTACGACGCGATGGCCCGCTTGGCGCAGGACTTTGCCGTGCGCTATCCGCTGGTGGATGGTCAGGGCAACTTCGGCAATATCGACGGCGATAACCCTGCTGCGAGCCGATACACCGAAGCGCGTATGACGGCCCATGCCGAAGCGCTGCTCGAAGGTCTGAACGAGAACGCTGTCGACTACCGTCCGAACTACGATGGTACGCTGGAAGAGCCTGTCGTGCTCCCCGCTGCGTTCCCGAACCTACTGGCCAACGGTGCGTCGGGTATCGCGGTCGGTATGGCGACAAACATTCCGCCGCATAACCTGCACGAGCTGATCGAAGCTTGTCTGCACCTCATCAAGTCGCCCGACGCGCGCGACGAGACCCTGATGCAGTACGTGCCGGGGCCGGATTTTCCGACGGGCGGTATCATTGTTGAACCGCGCGAATCCATTGCCGAGACGTACCGCACGGGTCGCGGCTCGATCCGCCTGCGTGCTCGCTGGGAGATCGAAGACCTTGGCCGCGGTCAGTGGCAAGCTGTTGTCACCGAGATCCCGTATCAGGTCCAGAAATCCAAGCTGATCGAAAAGCTGGCCGAGGTCATCCAGACCAAGAAGGTCCCGCTGCTCGCCGACGTGCGGGACGAATCCGCCGACGACATCCGCATCGTGCTGGAACCGCGCGCCAAGACGGTCGAGCCCGAGATGCTAATGGGCATGCTGTTCAAGAATTCGGACCTCGAGTTGCGGTTCAGCATGAACATGAACGTGCTGATCGACGGCGTGACGCCGAAGGTCTGCTCGATGAAGGAAGTGCTGCGCGCCTTCCTCGACCACCGCCGCGAAGTGCTCTGCCGCCGCAGCCAGCACCGCATGGACAAGATCGACCACCGTCTGGAGGTGCTCGAAGGCCTGATCATCGCCTTCCTCAACCTCGACCGCGTGATCGACATTATCCGCTACGACAACGATCCCAAAGCCGCGTTGATGGCCGAGGATTGGTCGATCAAGCGCAAGCGCGCCACCGACGAGACGGACTATGTCTCGCCGCTGCCTTCGAAGGGTGAAGGCGAGCTGACCGAGGTTCAGGCCGAAGCGATTCTCAACATGCGTCTGCGCAGCTTGCGCCGCCTTGAAGAAATCGAACTGACCCGCGAGCGCGATGCGTTGCTTGAAGAGCGCGCTGGGCTGGTCGAACTGCTGGCCGACAACGGTAAGCAGTGGGCGAAGATTGCCGAAGAACTCCGCGAGACCCGCAAGCAGTTCGGCCATAGCGCCGAGCGCGGGAAGCGCCTGACGACCTTCGCTGACGCTGCCGAGGTCGAAGAAGTCCCTATGGAAGCGATGATCGAGCGCGAGCCGATCACAGTGATCTGTTCCAAGATGGGCTGGATTCGCGCGATGAAAGGGCACGTCAGCCTCGACACCGAATTCAAGTTCAAAGACGGCGACGAGGGCCGCTTCGCCTTTCACGCAGAGACGACGGACAAGATGATCGTCGTTGGCTCCAACGGACGATTCTACACTTTGCTTGGTGCGAACCTTCCGGGTGGCCGCGGCATGGGTGAGCCTCTGCGTCTGATGATCGACCTGCCGAACGACGTGGAAATCGTCGATATCCTCGTTCACCAGACCGGCCGCAAACTGCTGGTGGCGTCCTCCGAAGGTGACGGTTTCATCGTTCCCGAAGCAGAGGTTATGGCGCAGACCCGTGCCGGTAAGCAGGTGCTCAACGTCAAGGACGGCATCGTGACGCGCGTGGTGAAGCCGGTTGTGGGTGATACCGTCGCTGTCGTGGGCGAAAACCGCAAGGTATTGGTCTTCCCGATCGAAGAATTGCCCGAGATGACGCGCGGCAAAGGCGTACGTCTGCAAAAGTACAAGGACGGCGGCCTTTCGGACGCCACGACCTTCAACATTGCCGATGGCCTTTCGTGGTTCGATCCCGCCGGTCGCAAGCGCACGGAAACCGAGCTGGCCGAATGGTCCGGCAAGCGTGCGGGCACCGGACGGATGGCACCGCGCGGCTTCCCGCGTGACAACAAATTTAACTGATCCGGGGCCGGCGGAAACGCCGGTTCTCGCCCCATCGGGATGTCGTTTCGATGCAACATTCCGGCGGAGACGCGCTCGAATGCGGTTTTGATCCCGCGTTCGGTCCAAAGTCGTGCCGTTTTGACTAACTGACGCTTGATTTCCGCACGGTTTGCCAATACATCGCCCGCGATGTTGAACCGGGCCTTGATGCGGCCCCCGAACTCGGAAGGCGCCTTCTCAAATGGCTAAGGCAAAGTTTGAACGTTCCAAACCGCACGTTAACATTGGCACGATCGGCCACGTTGACCACGGCAAAACCACTCTGACGGCAGCGATCACCAAGTACTTTGGCGATTTCAAAGCGTACGACCAGATCGACGGCGCACCGGAAGAGAAGGCCCGCGGTATCACCATTTCGACCGCCCACGTCGAATACGAGACCGAAGCACGTCACTACGCACACGTCGACTGCCCGGGTCACGCTGACTACGTTAAGAACATGATCACCGGTGCTGCCCAGATGGACGGCGGTATCCTGGTTGTTAACGCAGCTGACGGCCCGATGCCGCAGACCCGCGAGCACATCCTTCTGGCTCGCCAGGTTGGCGTTCCGGCTCTCGTTGTGTTCATGAACAAGGTTGACCAGGTTGACGACGAGGAACTCCTCGAGCTCGTCGAAATGGAAATCCGTGAACTGCTTTCGACCTACGACTTCCCGGGCGACGATATTCCGATCGTAGCAGGTTCGGCTCTGGCCGCTATGGAAGGCCGCGATCCGGAAATCGGCGAAGAGAAGATCAAGGCTCTGATGGCTGCTGTCGACGAGTACATCCCGACTCCGGCACGTGCTGTTGACCAGCCGTTCCTGATGCCGATCGAAGACGTGTTCTCGATCTCGGGGCGTGGTACCGTTGTGACCGGTCGTGTTGAGCGCGGTGTGATCAACGTTGGTGACGAAATCGAGATCGTGGGTATCCGCGACACCTCGAAGACCACCTGTACCGGCGTTGAAATGTTCCGCAAGCTGCTGGATCGCGGTGAAGCCGGCGACAACATCGGCGCCCTGCTGCGCGGTGTTGACCGTGAAGGCGTTGAGCGTGGCCAGGTTCTGTGTAAGCCGGGTTCGGTCAAGCCGCACACCAAGTTCGAAGCCGAGGTCTACATTCTGACCAAGGAAGAAGGCGGCCGTCACACTCCGTTCTTCGCGAACTACCGTCCGCAGTTCTACTTCCGCACCACTGACGTCACCGGTACCTGCATCCTGCCGGAAGGCACCGAGATGGTCATGCCGGGCGACAACCTGAAGCTTCAGGGCGAACTGATCGCTCCGATCGCTATGGAAGAAGGCCTGCGCTTCGCGATCCGCGAAGGTGGCCGCACCGTTGGTTCGGGCGTTGTCTCGAAAATCATCGAGTAATTCGGACCAAAATCCGGACTACACTAAGGGTCGCCGAAAGGCGGCCCTTTTTCGTTGCAGTAATTGCATTTGACCTCTTGATCTCCCCTCGGTCCTGCCGTAATCACCGCGTCGGCGTAGGGGTATAGCTCAGTTGGTAGAGCGACGGTCTCCAAAACCGTAGGTCCCGGGTTCGAGCCCTGGTGCCCCTGCCAGCCACCGCTACTAGACAGGTAGCCAGATGAACCAGACCATCGAAATCACACTGCACCTTGGCGCTCACAAAACAGCATCCAGTCATTTGCAGCGTTCGATACTGGATCACGAAGAAGCGCTCATCACTTTTGGCACCCGGGTTTACGGACCGCCGCATTTCCGCAACCGCGGTCGGTCTATCCCGACCCTGTTCGGGTTGCGTCCTTGGGGGAATCGCAAGCTCACCCGCCGCGAGCCGGAGGACCAGTTGCGCTTCATGGCCAAGGGTGATCCGCGCGTTTTCCTGACCGAGGAGAACTTCCTCGGACCGCTGCTGAATGCCGAAGGTGGCTTGTCGCTGCCGCTCTACAGTGAAGCCGCACTGCGTATTCAGGCACTAGCTGACGCGGTGCCGGGCGCCAAGCTGCGCGTCGCGCTCGCAATCCGCGAGCCGCACAGCTTTCTCGGATCGGCATATTCGCAAGCGCTCTTCGCTGGCCGCATCACAGAGCCCGCCGAATTCATTGCCGCGAACGCTCCCGCCGATGTCGATTGGCTGCGGCTTTGTCGAGAGATCGCGGGTGTTGCTGGCTTAGATGAGTTGATCGTCTGGCGCTACGAGGACTACGGCCAGCTCTTCCCGACAATCGTCGACGACATGCTGGGGCAGGGCGCGCGGAATATCGTACAGGCGCACCCCAAGGCGCTCCACACCGGCCTGTCGCGTGACGCGCACCAGCAGGTGATGGAGCTTGCGGGCAACGACATTGAAAATCTGGCGATGACAGCGCGCCATGAACTGCCGATTGGGCCCGACAATCCGCCGTTCAGACTCTTCGAGCAGCCCGACACCAGCGCTTACCAACGGCAGATAGAGGCGATCCGCGCGTTGCCGAATGTTCGCTTTCTGGAGCCCTGATACAGCGACTTTGCCGCGAAGGCTTGAAAACAGGGGCGGAGTTGCGTAAGTCCCGCCCGATCAGACAGAGGACTCACCTAATGGCCCGGACCAATCCGATTCAGTTTATCCAGCAAACCCGTGCTGAAATTGCCAAGGTTGTCTGGCCGTCGCGCCGCGAAGTCGTCATGACCACCGCTATGGTGCTGTTCATGGTCATTCTGCTGGCAGTGTTCTTCTCGCTGACCGATCTGATCATCCGCTTCGGTCTCTACGATCTGATTCTGAAGCAGTAAGCCCTTTAAGGGAAACAGGCTTTCACCCCTTGCCAGCAGTGGCATAGGGCGGTATGAGCCGAAAACTCCGGAAGGGCGTGCGGCGAATCGCGTTGCGCGCCGATTTTCTATTTTCCGGGAACTTGCGGATAAGCCGCTAAAGAAATTGGAATAAATGCCCTTGTGCGGGGCTGTTTACGGCGAGGTGTCGGAGAAGATGGCGAAACGGTGGTACTCGGTTAGCGTTCTCTCGAACTTCGAAAAGAAGATCGCCGAACAAATCCGCGCCAAGGTCGAAGAGCAGGGTCTCGAAGACCAGATCGACGAAGTTCTGGTTCCGACCGAAGAGGTCATCGAGGTCCGTCGCGGTAAGAAAGTGCCGACTGAACGCCGGTTTATGCCGGGTTACGTTCTGGTGCACATGGAAATGTCGGACGAGGGCTATCACCTCGTCAACTCGATCAACCGGGTCACCGGTTTCCTTGGCCCGCAGGGTCGCCCGATGCCGATGCGTGATGCAGAGGTTCAGGCAATCCTCGGCCGCGTCGAAGAAGGTCAGGAGGCTCCGCGTGTGGAGATCCGCTTCGAGATCGGCGAGAAGGTCAAAGTAAACGACGGCCCGTTCGAAGGCTTCGATGGCATGGTCGAGGAAGTAGACGAAGACAATCAGCGCCTGAAGGTGACTGTCTCGATCTTTGGCCGCGCTACGCCGGTCGAACTGGAATTCACTCAGGTCGCCAAGCAGGCCTGATTGACCTCGTGGGAGGCTAGCGGGCGCGCCCGTGATGCCGGACCACACAACTGAACTCCGCCCACGCGTGGTGCGGATGTTGGAAGAAGGAGAGGCCCAATGGCCAAGAAAGTAATGGGGCAGCTCAAGCTGCAAGTCCCCGCTGGCGACGCAAAGCCGGCACCGCCCGTCGGTCCGGCTCTCGGTCAGCGCGGCATCAACATCATGGAATTCTGCAAGGCGTTCAACGCCAAGACTGCAGACATGGAAAAGGGTGCTCCGTGCCCGACCGTGATCACTTACTACCAAGACAAGTCGTTCACCTTCGAAATCAAGACCCCGCCGGCGTCGTACTACCTGAAGAAGGCCGCAAGCCTGAAGTCGGGCGCCAACAAGCCAGGCAAAGAGACTGTTGGTAACGTTACTGTTGCTCAGGTTCGCGAAATCGCTGAGGCCAAAATGAAAGACCTCAACGCCAATTCGGTAGAAGCCGCTATGCAGATCATTCTGGGTTCGGCACGCTCCATGGGCATCGAGGTAAAGTAAGATGGCAAAACTCGGTAAGCGTATCGTAGCAGCTCGCGCTGCATTCGAAGGCAAAGAAAACCTGTCGGTCACCGAAGCTGTTGCTCTGGTAAAAGACAATGCCAAAGCCAAGTTCGACGAGACTGTTGAAGTCGCTCTGAACCTCGGCGTTGACCCGCGTCACGCTGACCAGATGGTTCGTGGCACTGTCAACCTCCCGAACGGCACCGGTAAGACTGTTCGCGTTGCTGTTTTCGCTCGTGGCGACAAGGCTGAAGAAGCCAAAGCTGCTGGCGCAGACGTCGTTGGCGCAGAAGACCTGATGGAAACCGTACAAGGCGGCAAGATCGACTTTGATCGCTGCATTGCTACCCCGGACATGATGCCGATCGTCGGCCGTCTGGGTAAGGTCCTCGGCCCGCGCAACCTGATGCCGAACCCGAAGATCGGTACTGTAACCATGGACGTGACCGAAGCTGTTAAGGCAGCCAAGGGCGGTCAGGTTCAGTTCAAGGTCGAAAAAGCCGGTGTTATCCACGCTGGTATCGGTAAAGCATCGTTCGACGCTGCTGCTCTCGAAGAAAACCTGAAGGCTTTCGTCGACGCAGTTCAAAAAGCCAAGCCGGCTGGTGCCAAGGGCGCCTACATGAAGAAAGTCTCGATCTCCTCGACCATGGGTCCGGGCGTATCGGTTGACGTTTCGTCGGCTACCGGCAACTAAGAATTTTCGCCGCTACGGCGGTGAAATGGCAGGGCTGGAAACGGCCCTGTCCTGTCCGAGACGGAGGGTGAGGGGAACCTCATAAATCCTTCCTGAGATGGGAAACGAGATTTGGATTTCCGTTCTACGAACGGGCGATTCTGGCCTCGGGACCCTGAAACGGACCCGAACGGCCCTCAAGATTTGGGGGTCAACATGAGCCGGGGGAAACCCCAAACTTGGAGTGAAACTGTGGATAGAGCCCAGAAAGAGAAAGTGGTCGAGGAACTCGGCCAGATCTTTGAAAGCTCTGGCGTCGTGGTGGTTGCCCGCTACGAAGGCATGACAGTCGCTGAAATGCAGGACCTCCGCGCGCAGATGCGCGATGCGGGTGGTGCTGTACGCGTTGCCAAGAACAAGCTCGCCAAGATCGCCCTCGAGGGTAAGCCGTGCGAAAGCATCGGTGACTTCCTCACGGGCATGACCGTACTCACCTACTCCGAAGACCCGACTGCTGCTGCACGGGTCATGGACAAGTACGCCAAAGGCAACGACAAGCTCGTTATCCTCGGTGGTGCTATGGGTGAAACGGCCCTGGACCAGGCTGGTGTCAAAGCTGTGGCCCAACTGCCGTCGCGCGAAGAGCTTATCGCTCAGATCGTGTCGTGCATTGGTGCACCCGCTTCGAACATCGCCGGTGCCATCGGCGCGCCTGCTTCGAACATCGCCAGCATTCTCTCGACCATCGAAGAGAACGCTGCGTAAGCAAATTGTCTGTCCTCGTAGGGTCTTGCACCCGCACGTTGGAATACACATCTTAAACGAACGGAAAGCATAAAATGGCTGATCTGAAGAAACTTGCTGAAGAGATCGTTGGTCTGACCCTTCTCGAAGCACAGGAACTGAAAAACATCCTGAAAGAAGAGTACGGCATCGAGCCGGCAGCTGGTGGCGCCGTAATGGTTGCTGGCCCGGCTGGCGACGCTGGTGGCGCTGCTGCTGAAGAAAAGACCGAATTCGACGTCGTCCTGAAGGACGCCGGCGCTTCGAAGATCAACGTGATCAAAGAAGTTCGCGGCATCACCGGTCTTGGCCTGAAAGAAGCCAAAGAGCTCGTAGAAGCTGGCGGCAAGGTCAAAGAAGGCGCTGCGAAAGCAGAAGCAGAAGAAATCAAAGCCAAGCTGGAAGCAGCTGGCGCCAAGGTCGAACTGGCCTAATTGGTTTCTTCAGGGCGCGGATGCGCTCTGGATATCAGGCTGGGTTCGCGGTTTCGCGAGCCCAGCCGAACCTGTCTCAGAAGGTGGCATTTTATGAGCCACCTTCTCGGGTAGGTTCCAATAGTCGGGAGGCCCCCCTTGGGAAGGGGGCCAGGAATAGACTGGAACCCCCTTCTCAATGGGAGACTGCCGCGGCCCCGGCGACATGATCCCGCAGAGATCGAAAGGTGATGACGCACATGGCTCAGAGCTACCTTGGCCAGAAACGCCTGCGTAAATACTACGGCAAAATTCGTGAAGTACTGGAGATGCCGAACCTGATCGAGGTTCAGAAGTCTTCGTACGACCTTTTCCTCCGTTCGGGTGACGAAGACACTCCGCGCGACGGCGAAGGCATCAAAGGTGTTTTCCAATCTGTTTTCCCGATTAAGGACTTCAACGAGACTGCGGTTCTCGAGTTCGTAAAGTACGAGCTTGAAAAGCCGAAGTTCGACGTTGACGAGTGTATGCAGCGCGACCTGACTTACTCGGCGCCGCTGAAAGTTACGCTCCGCCTGATCGTATTCGATGTCGACGAAGACACCGGTGCGAAGTCGGTTAAAGACATCAAAGAACAAGACGTCTTCATGGGCGACATGCCCCTGATGACTCCGAACGGTACATTCATCGTCAACGGTACCGAGCGTGTGATCGTATCCCAGATGCACCGCTCGCCGGGCGTATTCTTCGACCACGACAAGGGCAAGACCCACTCGTCGGGTAAGCTGCTGTTCGCATGCCGCATCATTCCCTACCGCGGCTCGTGGCTCGACTTCGAATTCGACGCCAAGGACCTTGTCTACGCACGTATCGACCGTCGCCGTAAACTTCCGGTCACGACCCTGCTGTACGCACTGGGTCTCGACCAGGAAAGCATCATGAATGCTTACTACGACACCGTCGAATTCTCGCTCGACAAGAAGGCCCACGGCTGGGTAACGAAGTTCTTCCCGGAACGGGTGCGGGGTACCCGTCCGGCGTATGACCTCGTTGACGCCGACACCGGTGAAGTCATCTGCAAGGCAGGCGACAAGGTTACACCGCGCGCCGTCAAGAAGCTCATCGACGAAGGTAAGGTCACCAAGCTTCTGGTGCCGTTCAACCACATCGTCGGCAAGTTCATCGCTGAGGACGTCATCAACGAAGAAACCGGTGCGATCTATGTCGAAGCCGGTGACGAGTTGACCCTCGAGATGGACAAAGACGGCGAAATCATCGGCGGTACCGTTAAGGAACTGATCGACGCCGGCATCACCGATCTTCCGGTTCTCGACATCGACAACATCAACGTCGGTCCGTACATCCGCAACACCATGGCTGCCGATAAGAACATGAACCGCGACACCGCGCTCATGGACATCTATCGTGTCATGCGTCCGGGTGAGCCGCCGACCGTTGAAGCTGCTTCGAACCTGTTCGACACCCTGTTCTTCGATAGCGAACGCTATGACCTCTCGGCTGTTGGCCGCGTGAAGATGAACATGCGTCTCGCACTCGACGCAGAAGACACCCAGCGTACCCTGCGCAAGGAAGACATCATTTCCTGCATCAAGGCGCTGGTTGAGCTTCGCGACGGCAAGGGCGAAGTCGACGACATCGACCACCTCGGTAACCGCCGTGTCCGTTCGGTCGGCGAACTGATGGAAAACCAGTACCGCGTCGGTCTGCTCCGCATGGAGCGCGCGATCAAGGAACGTATGTCCTCGGTCGAGATCGACACTGTCATGCCGCAGGACCTGATCAACGCGAAGCCGGCTGCCGCCGCTGTGCGTGAATTTTTCGGTTCCTCGCAGCTGTCGCAGTTCATGGACCAAACCAACCCGCTTTCGGAAGTCACCCACAAGCGCCGTCTTTCGGCTCTTGGACCGGGCGGTCTGACCCGTGAGCGTGCAGGCTTCGAAGTTCGCGACGTCCACCCGACCCACTACGGTCGTATGTGTCCGATTGAGACGCCGGAAGGTCCGAACATCGGTCTGATCAACTCGCTGGCAACCTTCGCTCGCGTCAACAAGTACGGCTTCATCGAAACCCCGTACCGCAAAGTTGTCGAAGGCAAAGTTTCGGACGACGTGTCGTACATGTCGGCCACCGAAGAGATGCGTCACACCGTAGCTCAGGCCAACGCAACCCTCGACGAAAACGGCGTTTTCCAGAACGAACTGGTCAACACCCGTCAGGCCGGTGAATACACCCTCGCTCCGCGTGAGTCGGTTGACCTCATCGACGTTTCGCCGAAGCAGCTGGTCTCGGTCGCTGCATCGCTGATCCCGTTCCTCGAAAACGACGACGCTAACCGCGCTCTTATGGGCTCGAACATGCAACGTCAGGCAGTTCCGCTGCTGCAGGCATCGGCTCCGCTCGTCGGCACCGGTATCGAAGGCAAGGTTGCGATCGACTCTGGCGCTGCGATCACCGCACGCCGCGCTGGTATCATCGACCAAGTCGATGCGACCCGTGTTGTTGTTCGTGCGACTGCTGACCTCGAAGTCGGTGACCCCGGCGTTGACATCTACCGTCTGCGCAAGTTCCAGCGTTCGAACCAGAACACCTGCATCAACCAGCGTCCGCTGGTGAAGGTAGGCGATACCGTTGGTAAGGGCGAAGTCATCGCCGACGGTCCGTCGACCGATATGGGCGAACTGGCTCTGGGTAAGAACGTCATCGTCGCGTTCATGCCGTGGAACGGTTACAACTACGAAGACTCCATCCTGATCTCCGAACGTATCGTGAAGGACGACGTATTCACCTCGGTTCACATCGAGGAATTCGAAGTCGCTGCACGTGACACGAAGCTCGGGCCGGAAGAAATCACCCGCGACATCCCGAACGTCGGTGAAGAAGCGCTGCGTAACCTCGACGAGGCCGGCATCGTTTACATCGGCGCCGAAGTCGGACCTGGCGATATCCTTGTCGGTAAGATCACTCCGAAGGGCGAAAGCCCGATGACGCCGGAAGAAAAGCTTCTCCGCGCCATCTTCGGTGAAAAGGCTTCGGACGTCCGTGACACCTCGCTGCGTCTGCCGCCGGGTGACTATGGTACCGTTGTGGAAGTTCGCGTCTTCAACCGTCACGGCGTCGAGAAAGACGAACGTGCGTTGCAGATCGAGCGTGAAGAAGTCGAACGTCTGGCACGTGACCGTGACGACGAGCTCGCAATTCTCGACCGCAACATCTACGCCCGTCTCAAGTCGATGATCCTCGGCAAAGAGGGTGTCAAAGGTCCGCGCGGCTTCAAGTCGGGTTCGGTTATCACCGAAGAGACCCTTGGCGAACTCAGCCGCGGTCAGTGGTGGCAGCTGGCTCTGAAGGACGAAGACGATGCGAAAATCGTTGAAGCCCTGAACGAGCAGTACGAGATCCAGAAGCGCTCGCTCGACGCACGCTTCGAGGACAAAGTCGAGAAGGTCCGTCGTGGTGACGATCTTCCGCCGGGTGTCATGAAGATGGTTAAGGTCTTTATCGCCGTGAAGCGCAAGCTTCAGCCGGGCGATAAGATGGCAGGTCGTCACGGCAACAAGGGTGTTATCTCCCGCGTTGTTCCGATCGAAGACATGCCGTTCCTTGCCGATGGTACTCCGGTCGACTTCGTGCTGAACCCGCTGGGCGTTCCGTCGCGTATGAACGTTGGTCAGATCCTTGAAACCCACATGGGTTGGGCATCGCGTGGTCTGGGTCTCCAGATCGACGAAGCTCTGGACGAGTACCGCCGCTCGGGCGACATGACCCCGGTTCGTGACGCGCTGAAGATCACCTACGGTGACGACGTCTACGAGGAAGGCTTTGCCGATCTCGAAGAGCAGAAGTTGCTGGAACTCGCAGGCAACGCCCGTGGCGGTGTTCCGATTGCGACTCCGGTCTTCGACGGCGCCAAGGAAGCCGACGTCAACGACGCGCTTGCGCGTGCTGGCTTCGACACATCGGGTCAGTCGGATCTGTTCGACGGCCGCACTGGTGAGAAGTTCGCCCGTCAGGTAACTGTCGGCGTGAAGTACCTGCTCAAGCTGCACCACCTGGTCGACGACAAGATCCACGCTCGTTCGACTGGTCCGTACTCGCTCGTCACCCAGCAGCCGCTCGGTGGTAAGGCGCAGTTCGGTGGTCAGCGCTTCGGGGAAATGGAAGTCTGGGCTCTCGAAGCCTACGGCGCTGCATACACCCTGCAGGAAATGCTCACCGTCAAGTCGGACGACGTTGCCGGCCGTACCAAGGTCTACGAGTCGATCGTCAAAGGCGAAGACAACTTCGAAGCCGGTGTTCCGGAATCGTTCAATGTTCTCGTCAAAGAAGTTCGGGGCCTCGGCCTCAACATGGAACTCCTGGATGCGGAGGACGACGAGTGAGGCGTTCGCGCCTCATTCACCTCCCCCTTGTTATGTAAGGACATCAAATGAACCAGGAACTGACCAACAACCCGTTCAACCCGCTGACCCCGACCAAAGCGTTCGACGAAATCAAGGTTTCGCTCGCTTCGCCGGAACGGATCCTGTCGTGGTCGTACGGTGAGATCAAAAAGCCCGAAACCATCAACTACCGCACGTTCAAGCCTGAGCGTGACGGTCTGTTCTGTGCGCGTATTTTCGGACCGATCAAGGACTACGAGTGCCTTTGCGGTAAGTATAAGCGCATGAAGTACCGTGGCGTCGTCTGTGAAAAGTGCGGCGTCGAAGTCACCCTCCAGAAAGTCCGCCGCGAGCGTATGGGCCACATCGAACTGGCCGCTCCCGTCGCACACATCTGGTTCCTGAAGTCGCTCCCGAGCCGCATCGGTCTCATGCTAGACATGACCCTGCGCGATCTTGAGCGTATTCTGTACTTCGAAAACTACGTTGTGATCGAGCCGGGTCTGACCGACCTGACTTACGGCCAGCTGATGAGCGAAGAGGAATTCCTCGACGCGCAGGACACCTATGGCATGGACGCGTTCCAGGCTAACATCGGTGCCGAAGCTATCCGCGAGATGCTCTCGATGATCGACCTTGACGCCACTGCTGAGCAGCTGCGTGAAGAGCTGAAGGAAGCCACCGGCGAACTGAAGCCCAAGAAGATCATCAAGCGCCTGAAGATCGTTGAATCGTTCCTCGAGTCGGGCAACCGTCCCGAGTGGATGATCATGACCGTGATCCCGGTCATCCCGCCGGAACTGCGTCCGCTGGTTCCGCTCGATGGTGGCCGTTTCGCAACTTCGGATCTCAACGATCTGTATCGCCGCGTGATCAACCGTAACAACCGCCTCAAGCGACTGATCGAACTGCGCGCGCCGGACATCATCGTTCGCAACGAAAAGCGTATGCTTCAGGAAGCCGTTGACGCCCTGTTCGACAACGGCCGCCGTGGCCGCGTCATCACCGGCGCCAACAAGCGTCCGCTGAAGTCGCTCTCGGACATGCTGAAGGGTAAGCAGGGTCGCTTCCGTCAGAACCTTCTTGGTAAGCGCGTCGACTTCTCGGGTCGTTCGGTCATCGTGACCGGCCCGGAACTCAAGCTGCACCAGTGTGGTCTGCCGAAGAAGATGGCGCTCGAACTCTTCAAGCCGTTCATCTACTCGCGCCTCGAAGCCAAGGGTCTGTCCTCCACCGTGAAGCAGGCCAAGAAGCTCGTGGAAAAAGAGCGTCCGGAAGTTTGGGATATCCTCGACGAGGTTATCCGTGAGCACCCGGTCATGCTGAACCGTGCGCCTACGCTGCACCGTCTCGGCATCCAGGCATTCGAACCCACACTGATCGAAGGTAAGGCTATCCAGCTACACCCGCTCGTCTGTTCGGCATTCAACGCCGACTTCGACGGTGACCAGATGGCTGTCCACGTTCCGCTGTCGCTCGAAGCCCAGCTTGAAGCCCGCGTTCTGATGATGTCGACGAACAACGTTCTGTCGCCGGCAAACGGTGCACCGATCATCGTTCCGTCGCAGGATATGGTTCTGGGTCTGTACTACACCACGACCCAGCGTGACGGCATGGTCGGTGAAGGCATGTCCTTCGCTTCGATCGAAGAAGTAGAGCACGCTCTGTCGGCTGGCGTCGTTCACCTGCACTCGAAGATCACCGCTCGTATGAAGCAGATCGACGAAGAAGGTAACGAAGTCATCCAGCGCTTCGAAACCACTCCGGGCCGTCTGCGCCTCGGTCACCTTCTGCCGCTGAACGCGAAGGCTCCTTTCAGCCTCGTGAACCGTCAGCTGCGTAAGAAGGAAGTCCAGCAGGTCATCGACACCGTCTACCGTTATTGCGGTCAGAAAGAGTCGGTTATCTTCTGTGACCAGATCATGACCATGGGCTTCCGCGAAGCTTTCCGTGCTGGCATCTCGTTCGGTAAGAACGACATGGTTATTCCGGAAACCAAGTGGACACTCGTTG
The DNA here is from genome assembly GCF_015220045.1 of Marivivens aquimaris. NCBI lineage: Bacteria > Pseudomonadati > Pseudomonadota > Alphaproteobacteria > Rhodobacterales > Paracoccaceae > Marivivens > Marivivens aquimaris. The sequence continues at coordinate 3,086,734 of NZ_JADBGB010000001.1, forward strand.
ACGAGACCCGTGAACAGGTCAAGGACTTCGAGCAGCAGTACATGGACGGCCTGATCACTCAGGGCGAAAAGTACAACAAAGTTGTCGATGCTTGGTCGAAGTGTAACGACCGCGTCACCGAAGCCATGATGCAGACCATCTCGGCGAAGCATTACGACGAGAACGGCTCTGAGAAAGAGATCAACTCGGTCTACATGATGGCCCACTCGGGTGCTCGTGGTTCGGTTACCCAGATGAAGCAGCTGGGCGGTATGCGTGGTCTTATGGCCAAGCCGTCGGGCGAGATTATCGAAACTCCGATTATCTCGAACTTCAAAGAAGGTCTGACCGTTCTCGAGTACTTCAACTCGACCCACGGCGCCCGTAAGGGTCTGTCGGATACCGCTCTGAAGACCGCGAACTCGGGTTACCTGACCCGTCGTCTCGTTGACGTCGCTCAGGACTGTATCGTTCGTGAAGTCGACTGTGGCACCAACCGCGCGATCACCGCAGAAGCTGCTGTGAACGACGGTGAAGTTGTCGCCTCGCTGGGCGAGCGCGTTCTGGGCCGTGTATCGGCTGACGACGTTCTGCGTCCGGGCACTGACGAAGTCATCGTCAAGGCCGGCGAGCTGATCGACGAACGTAAGGCAGACATGATCGAAACCGCTAGCGTGCAGAAAATGCGCGTCCGCAGCCCGCTCACCTGTGAGGCTGAGGATGGCGTATGTGCGCAGTGTTACGGTCGTGACCTCGCTCGCGGTACCCGCGTGAACATCGGCGAAGCTGTCGGCATCATCGCTGCTCAGTCGATCGGTGAACCGGGCACCCAGCTGACCATGCGTACCTTCCACATCGGTGGTGTTGCGCAGGGTGGCCAGCAGTCGTTCCTCGAAGCTTCGGTCAACGGTAAGGTCGAGTTCCGTAACGCCAACATCCTGACCAATCAGGCTGGTGAGCAGATCGCTATGGGTCGTAACATGGTCATCGCCATCATGGGCGAAGACGGTGAAGAGCGCGCCCAGCACAAGATCGGCTACGGTACGAAGATCTTCCTGTCGGATGGCGCTGATGTCAGCCGCGGCGACAAAATGTTCGAGTGGGACCCCTATACCCTCCCGATCATCGCCGAAAAGTCCGGTAAGGCTCGCTACGTCGACCTCGTCTCGGGCATCTCTGTCCGTGAAGATACCGACGATGCAACCGGCATGACCCAGCGTATCGTTTCGGACTGGCGTTCTGTACCGCGTGCAAGCGACCTCAAGCCCGAGATCATCATCCTCGACTCGGATGGTGAGCCGATGCGCAAGGATGACGGCAACCCCGTCACCTACCCGATGTCGGTCGACGCCATTCTGTCGATCGAAGACGGTCAGGACATCCATGCTGGTGACGTTATCGCGCGTATTCCGCGTGAAGGCGCCAAGACCAAGGACATCACCGGTGGTCTGCCGCGCGTTGCGGAACTGTTCGAAGCCCGTCGTCCGAAAGACCACGCTATCATCGCAGAGATCGATGGCTACGTCCGCTTCGGCAAGGACTACAAGAACAAGCGTCGTATCGCGATCGAGAGCTCGGATGATCCGGATCACAAGGTCGAGTACATGGTGCCCAAGGGTAAGCACATTCCGGTTCAGGAAGGTGACTTTGTCCAGAAGGGTGACTACATCATGGACGGTAACCCCGCGCCGCACGACATTCTGTCGATCCTCGGTGTAGAGGCTCTTGCCAACTACATGGTGGACGAAGTTCAGGAAGTTTACCGCCTTCAGGGTGTTAAGATTAACGATAAACACATCGAGGTTATCGTTCGTCAGATGCTCCAGAAGTGGGAAATCCAGGACTCGGGCGACACCACGCTGCTCAAGGGCGAAACCGTGGACAAGGTCGAATTCGACGAAGCCAACGCCAAAGCGGAAGCCCGCGGCGGTCGTCCGGCAACCGGCGAACCGATCCTTCTCGGTATCACCAAGGCATCGCTGCAGACCCGTTCGTTCATCTCGGCTGCGTCGTTCCAGGAAACCACCCGCGTGCTTACCGAAGCTTCGGTTCAGGGCAAGCGCGACAAGCTGGTTGGTCTCAAGGAAAACGTCATCGTTGGTCGTCTCATCCCGGCTGGTACCGGTGGTGCTACCTCGCGTATCCGTCGCATTGCGACCGACCGCGACCAGGCAGTCATCGATGTTCGTCGCGAAGAGGCCGAGCAGGCTCTCCAGCTCGAGCACAATGCCGACAACGGTTCGGAGGGTGGCGAGGAGTAATCCTCTCCCCTACGCAAATACAGAAGGCCCTCGCATCGCGGGGGCCTTTTGCGTTTTCGCACAGCGATAGAGGCTAGCGGGCGCCTCGATCCGCTGCTAGCGGTGCGGGAATGGATCACTCGCTCGGCAACCGCCGCGGCGCGATGCTGATGGTTATCGGTGCCGCCGCTTTCACTTTGAACGACACATGCCTCAAGGCGCTTTCGGCGCACTTGCCGCTGTTTCAGACGCTATTTTTGCGCGGTGTCGGCAATACCATCATCTTGGGTATGCTGGCTTTTGCCTTCGGGCAGATGCGGTTTTCCTACAGCCGTCACGACTGGATGCTCATCGGTATCCGTTCGCTAGCCGAAGCCTTCGCAGCCGTGCTTTTCGTGACCGCGCTGTTCCACATGGAGCTCGCCAACGCGACGGCGATCATGCAGGCGATGCCCATCGTTATGACGGTGGTGGGCGCACTTTGGCTGAAGGAGAAAGTCGGCTGGCGGCGGACAATGGCGACTTTGGTCGGTTTCATCGGCGTGTTGATGATCGTCCATCCGGGGACCGACAACTTCAATATCTACTCGCTATTCGCTCTGGCGACAGTTGCAACTGTATCGGTGAGGGACCTCGCGGCACGTCGAATGTCGGCGAACGTACCGTCGATATTTGCCGCATGGAGCGCAGCTTCGGCGGTTGCGATTGTATGCGGCGCTGGTTCGATCTTCGAAGACTGGCAACCTGTGTCCGGTACGAGCGTGCTCTTGTTGTTCGGCGCGATGGCCTTTGTGATGACCGGCTACATCATGTCCGTCATGGCGGTGAGGGTAGGGGAGATCAGCTTCGTGTCGCCATTCCGCTACGCCTCCCTGCTGGTCGGGATTACGATGGGCTACCTCGTGTTCGGCGACCTTCCCAACGGTTTGGAATTTGCGGGTTGCGTCGTTGTCGTTGCCAGTGGTCTATTCATCCTGCTTCGTGAAAGGTCGTTGGAAAAGGAAAACTAGGTGGCAGTTCGGCAAATTCAGGCGCTGGGGCTTTGCCGCTGGTCGTACCCATCCCAACCTGGTGCGTTCAAGTGGGACGGCGAGACCTTCGAGGACCTGATCGCCCAGATTTACGATCCCGACCGCCTCGCGATGCGGCTATTGTTCCTCGAGAATGTCTGGCTTCCATCCGTCCGTAGCCAGATCGACAAAGACTTCGAGATCGTCATGCTGATGGGGGACGACCTGCCGGTCAGGGCAGAGGTCGAGGCACTCATCAAAGACGTGCCGCAGATCAAGCCGGTCTACATGCCCACCGGGCGGAACCACCGCGAGGTCTGCAATGAAGTGATGATCGCCCACCGCGACCCTGACGCCAAAGTCATTGCGGAATTCCGTCTGGATGATGACGATGCCGTCGCTGCCGAGTTCGTCGCGATGGCCCGCAGCGAGTTCCTGAAATTCCGCCCGATGTTTTATGACGCGACCCGCGTTGCGCTGAATTTCACGAGCGGCTTCGTCCTCGACGCTGGCGAAGACGTTACCATCACGCCCGTCGATGCGCGTTGCTGGGTGCCAGGGACGGTGCAGTATTGCCGCCCTCATAATCCGCACAGCCTGCTCGACATTCCGCACCTCGATATCTGGAAGCGGATGCCCGTCATGTCTGATGGCCGTGTTCCGATGTTCATCCGTGGGGCCCACGCGGATAACGACAGCAATCTGCAACGCCGTTTACGCGAAAGTGATGGTCATCAGACCTCGGACGAAGAAATTTCGACGATCCTGCAGGTGCGCTTCGGAATTGACATGCCTATGTTACGTTCTGCTTGGAAGAAGCACCAAGCCGGTTTGGCCGGACAGAGTTGACAGCAGTAGCGACTCTGCTTATAGGCCAGCCATCCGGGACACGGGGGGATTCCCTTTTGCCCGCATATCAGAGCTGAAGTGGACATGAACCGGGCTACTGCTGCCTTGTTCCTCTGGAAACCGACCGCATTGAACCTCCGGTAAGGGTTCGATTGCGGGCTTTTTGTGCTGGCGCATAGCTAGTGCACTTAGAGATAACCGCGGACCTACGGGGCCGCCTTGAGTGTAGGATAGGGACCAAAGCCCAATGCCAACGATCCAACAGCTGATCCGCAAGCCGCGTCAGCCTAAAATTGTAAAGTCGAAGTCGCAGCACCTCGAGCAGTGCCCGCAGAAGCGTGGCGTTTGCACCCGTGTGTACACTACCACCCCGAAAAAACCGAACTCGGCTATGCGTAAGGTTGCGAAGGTTCGCCTGACCAACGGTTACGAAGTCATTTCGTACATTCCGGGCGAAAGCCACAACCTTCAGGAACACTCTGTTGTCCTGATCCGTGGCGGCCGTGTGAAAGACCTTCCGGGTGTCCGTTACCACATCCTCCGTGGTGTTCTGGATACCCAGGGCGTCAAGAACCGTAAGCAGCGCCGTTCGAAGTACGGTGCGAAGCGTCCGAAGTAAGGAGATCACGAAATGTCGCGTCGTCACGCCGCTGAGAAACGTGAAGTTCTGCCCGATGCCAAGTTTGGCGATCGTGTAGTCACGAAATTCATGAACAACCTGATGATCGATGGTAAAAAATCGGTCGCAGAAAAAATCGTATACAACGCATTCGACCGCGTTGAAGGCAAGCTGAAGAAAGCTCCCGTGGAAGTATTCCACGAAGCTCTCGACAACGTTAAGCCGTCGGTCGAAGTTCGTTCGCGCCGCGTTGGTGGTGCTACTTACCAGGTTCCGGTCGAAGTTCGTCCCGAGCGTCGCGAAGCGCTGGCTATCCGCTGGCTGATCGCTGCTGCGAAGAACCGCAACGAGAACACCATGGAAGAACGTCTTGCTGGCGAACTTCTGGACGCTGTTAACGGCCGTGGTACTGCCGTGAAGAAGCGCGAAGACACCCACAAGATGGCCGACGCGAACAAAGCGTTCAGCCACTACCGCTGGTAAGGAGTCCTACCCATGGCACGCGATTATCCGCTTCCGCGCTACCGCAACTTCGGCATCATGGCTCACATCGATGCCGGTAAGACCACCACTACCGAGCGTATCCTCTACTACACCGGTAAGTCCCACAAGATCGGCGAAGTCCACGACGGCGCCGCGACTATGGACTGGATGGAACAGGAGCAGGAACGCGGTATCACCATTACTTCGGCTGCGACGACCACTTTCTGGCAGCGCCAAGAAGATCCGACCGCTGAAGGTACCTCGGACACCAAGTACCGTTTCAACATCATCGACACTCCCGGCCACGTTGACTTCACCATCGAAGTTGAACGTTCGCTGGCAGTTCTCGACGGTGCTGTCTGCCTCCTCGACGCCAACGCAGGCGTAGAACCGCAGACCGAAACCGTTTGGCGTCAGGCTGACCGCTACAAAGTTCCGCGTATCGTGTTCGTCAACAAGATGGACAAGATCGGCGCTGACTACTTCAACTGCGTCAAGATGATCAAAGACCGTACCGGCGGCACCCCGTGCCCCGTCGCTCTGCCGATCGGCGCTGAAGACAAGCTGGAAGGCATCATCGATCTCATCAAAATGGAAGAGTGGGTCTGGAAGGGTGAAGACCTCGGCGCAAGCTGGGTTCGTCAGCCGATCCGTGAAGAACTCTCGGACCTCGCAGATGAGTGGCGTGCCAACATGATCGAACTCGCCGTCGAACAAGACGACGACGCGATGGAAGCCTACCTCGAAGGCGAAGAGCCGAACGAAGAAACCCTGCGCAAGCTGATCCGTAAGGGTACGCTGTCGCTGTCGTTCTTCCCGGTCCTCGCTGGTTCGGCATTCAAGAACAAGGGCGTCCAGCCCCTCCTGAACGCTGTTATCGACTTCCTGCCGGCTCCGATCGACGTTCCGACCCTGATGGGCTTCTCGCCGGACGACGAGACCGAAGAGCGCAACATCCCGCGCGAAGCTTCGGACGAGTCGCCGTTCTCGGCACTGGCGTTCAAGATCATGAACGACCCGTTCGTCGGTTCGCTGACCTTCGCTCGTATCTACTCGGGCATCCTCAAGAAGGGCGACGGTATCGTCAACTCGACCAAAGGCAAGCGTGAGCGCGTCGGTCGTATGATGATGATGCACTCGAACAACCGTGAGGAAATCGAAGAAGCATTTGCTGGCGACATCATCGCGCTTGCTGGCCTCAAAGAGACCACCACTGGTGACACCCTCTGCGACGCTCAGAAGCAGGTTGTTCTCGAAACCATGACCTTCCCAGAACCGGTTATCGAAATCGCCGTTGAACCGAAGTCGAAAGCCGACCAGGAAAAGATGGGCCTCGCCCTCGCTCGCCTGGCAGCAGAAGACCCGTCGTTCCGCGTCGAAACCAACTTCGAATCCGGCCAGACCATCATGAAGGGTATGGGCGAACTTCACCTCGACATTCTCGTTGATCGCATGAAGCGTGAATTCAAGGTTGAGGCGAACATTGGTGCTCCGCAGGTTGCTTACCGTGAGACCATCTCGCGCGCAGCAGACATCGACTACACGCACAAGAAACAGTCCGGTGGTACCGGTCAGTTCGCTCGCGTGAAGCTCGAGATCCAGCCGACCGAGCCGGGCGAAGGTTACTCGTTCGAGAGCCGCATCGTTGGTGGTGCTGTTCCGAAGGAATACATCCCGGGCGTCGAAAAGGGCATCCAGTCGGTTATGGACTCCGGTCCGCTCGCTGGCTTCCCGGTTATCGACTTCAAGGTTGCGCTGGTTGACGGTGCATTCCACGACGTCGACTCGTCGGTCCTCGCCTTCGAAATCGCGACCCGTGCTGCTATGCGTGAAGGCCTGAAGAAGGCTGGCGCTAAGCTGCTCGAACCGATCATGAAGGTCGAAGTCGTGACTCCGGAAGAGTACACCGGTTCGATCATCGGCGACCTCACCTCCCGTCGCGGCATGGTGCAGGGTCAGGACAGCCGCGGTAATGCCAACGTCATCTCGGCGATGGTTCCGCTGGCAAACATGTTCGGCTACATCAACAACCTTCGTTCGATGTCGTCCGGCCGTGCTGTCTTCTCGATGGTCTTCGACCACTACGACGCTGTTCCGCAGAACATCTCGGAAGAGATCCAGGCAAAGTACGCCTAATGGCGCACGGGCAGGGGGCTTTGTCCCCTGCCTTCCCAAATTCGGCAGCCTAGCTGCCTGTGAAAGACTAAGGAGGCCATAATGGCTAAGGCAAAGTTTGAACGTTCCAAACCGCACGTTAACATTGGCACGATCGGCCACGTTGACCACGGCAAAACCACTCTGACGGCAGCGATCACCAAGTACTTTGGCGATTTCAAAGCGTACGACCAGATCGACGGCGCACCGGAAGAGAAGGCCCGCGGTATCACCATTTCGACCGCCCACGTCGAATACGAGACCGAAGCACGTCACTACGCACACGTCGACTGCCCGGGTCACGCTGACTACGTTAAGAACATGATCACCGGTGCTGCCCAGATGGACGGCGGTATCCTGGTTGTTAACGCAGCTGACGGCCCGATGCCGCAGACCCGCGAGCACATCCTTCTGGCTCGCCAGGTTGGCGTTCCGGCTCTCGTTGTGTTCATGAACAAGGTTGACCAGGTTGACGACGAGGAACTCCTCGAGCTCGTCGAAATGGAAATCCGTGAACTGCTTTCGACCTACGACTTCCCGGGCGACGATATTCCGATCGTAGCAGGTTCGGCTCTGGCCGCTATGGAAGGCCGCGATCCGGAAATCGGCGAAGAGAAGATCAAGGCTCTGATGGCTGCTGTCGACGAGTACATCCCGACTCCGGCACGTGCTGTTGACCAGCCGTTCCTGATGCCGATCGAAGACGTGTTCTCGATCTCGGGGCGTGGTACCGTTGTGACCGGTCGTGTTGAGCGCGGTGTGATCAACGTTGGTGACGAAATCGAGATCGTGGGTATCCGCGACACCTCGAAGACCACCTGTACCGGCGTTGAAATGTTCCGCAAGCTGCTGGATCGCGGTGAAGCCGGCGACAACATCGGCGCCCTGCTGCGCGGTGTTGACCGTGAAGGCGTTGAGCGTGGCCAGGTTCTGTGTAAGCCGGGTTCGGTCAAGCCGCACACCAAGTTCGAAGCCGAGGTCTACATTCTGACCAAGGAAGAAGGCGGCCGTCACACTCCGTTCTTCGCGAACTACCGTCCGCAGTTCTACTTCCGCACCACTGACGTCACCGGTACCTGCATCCTGCCGGAAGGCACCGAGATGGTCATGCCGGGCGACAACCTGAAGCTTCAGGGCGAACTGATCGCTCCGATCGCTATGGAAGAAGGCCTGCGCTTCGCGATCCGCGAAGGTGGCCGCACCGTTGGTTCGGGCGTTGTCTCGAAAATCATCGAGTAATTCGGACCAAAATCCGGACTACACTAAGGGTCGCCGAAAGGCGGCCCTTTTTTCTATGTGCCCTACGGTGATTTTCCTTATTTTATGATTGATAAGGTGTTCCACCACGTGTATTGGGCGCGAGTTCGCTATCGGCGAACGAGGGATAGGGGATTCGTTCCCTGTCTAGGTTCGACGTGGGGAGGCAATGGTGCTCTCTCGACCTCTCAACCAAAAGCCGCGAAAGGCAATGTATATGGCCGCACAAAGCCAAAACATCCGCATTCGGCTGAAAGCTTTCGATTACCGCGTTCTGGATGCGTCCACCGCAGAAATCGTAAGCACCGCGAAACGTACTGGCGCATCCGTGCGCGGTCCGATTCCGCTGCCGAACAAGATTGAGAAATTCACCGTTCTGCGTGGTCCGCACATCGACAAGAAGTCGCGCGACCAGTTCGAGATCCGCACCCACAAGCGTCTGCTTGATATCGTGAATCCGACTCCGCAGACCGTAGATGCCCTGATGAAGCTCGACCTCGCCGCTGGCGTTGACGTCGAGATCAAAGTTTAAGGGGGATTACCATGCGTTCTGGCGTTATTGCTAAGAAAATCGGTATGACCCGTCTGTTCATGGAAGATGGTAAGCAGATCCCTGTGACCGTTCTCCAGCTGGACAGCCTGCAGGTCGTCGCTCAGCGCACCGTTGACAAAGATGGCTACACCGCCGTTCAGCTCGGTGCTGGTGTTGCCAAGACCAAGCGCGTTTCGAAGCCCCTCCGTGGTTACTTCGCTGCCGCCAAGGTCGAACCCAAGCGTAAAGTCGCGGAATTCCGCGTCAGCGCAGAAAACCTGATTCCGGTTGGCGCCGAAATCATCGCAGACCACTACGTTGCCGGCCAGTTCGTCGACGTATCGGGTACTTCGATCGGTAAAGGCTTTGCCGGTGCGATGAAGCGTCACAACTTCGGTGGTCTTCGCGCTACTCACGGTGTTTCGATCTCGCACCGTTCGCACGGTTCGGTCGGTCAGTGTCAGGATCCGGGTCGCATCTTCAAAGGTAAGAAGATGGCCGGTCACATGGGTGCTGCCCGCGTTACCACTCAGAACCTTCAGGTTGTTCGCACCGATGCGGACCGTGGCCTGATCATGGTTAAGGGTGCTGTTCCGGGTTCGAAGGGTGGCTGGGTCACCATCAAGGACGCTGTCAAAAAAGCAGCTCCTGAAAACCTGGTTCTGCCTGCTGCACTGAAGTCGGACGCTGCACCGGCGGCTGCTGCTGTTGAAGGAGGCGAAAACAATGAAGGCTGAAGCAATCAAGCTTGATGGCGCTGCCGCTGGTTCCGTCGAACTCAACGACGAAATCTTCGGTCTCGAGCCGCGTGCCGACATCCTGCACCGCGTAGTCCGCTGGCAGCGTGCCAAGGCTCAGCAGGGTACTCACAAGGTCCTGACCAAGTCGGAAGTCTCGTACTCGACCAAGAAGATCTACAAGCAGAAGGGCACCGGCGGCGCACGTCACGGTTCCAAGAAAGCTCCGATCTTCCGTCACGGTGGTGTATACAAGGGTCCGACCCCGCGTTCGCACGCTCACGACCTGACCAAGAAGTTCCGCAAGCTCGGCCTGTGCCACGCTCTGTCGGCTAAGGCGAAGGCTGGTGAACTGGTCGTTGTCGAAAGCCTGGATCTGGCTGACGCCAAGACCTCGGCTCTGTCGAAGCAGGTTGCCAACCTCGGTTGGAAGCGTGCGCTGATCATCGACGGTGCTTCGGTTGACGAAGGCTTCGCAAAGGCTGCGCGTAACATGCAAAACCTGGACGTTCTGCCCACCATGGGTGCTAACGTCTACGACATCCTGAAGTCGGACACTCTCGTTCTGACCAAGGCTGGTGTCGAAGCACTGGAGGCCCGTCTGAAATGAGCACGAAGCCCGCACACTACGACGTGATCCGCAAGCCGATCATCACCGAGAAAGCAACCATGGCATCCGAAAACGGTGCAGTTGTCTTCGAAGTAGCGGTCGACGCGAACAAGCCGCAGATCAAAGAAGCTGTTGAAGCTGTCTTTGGTGTGAAGGTGAAAGCGGTCAACACCGTTGTAACCAAAGGCAAGGTTAAGCGTTTCCGCGGTACCATCGGTACTCGTAACACGGTTAAAAAGGCCTACGTCACCCTCGAAGAGGGTAACACCATCGACGTCACCACCGGCCTCTAAGGTCTGCTGGTACCATCGTATTGAAGAAGGCCCCCGCCACGCGCGGGGGCCTTTTTTATGAGGGCAGCGCCCTAACGCAATGCCTTTTCCATAAAAGGCTCAAGTGCTCTCGACAGTAGGCAGCTTCCCTGCTACTGACGCGCAATCGCGAGGCCTCGGATTCGTTCCGGGGCCTGTGATTTTATACGATGGGGACCTTAGGGGCCCTTTAACTGCCGGGAGTAACCTCCCGCAAAGCAACGGAAGACAGAGAACATGGCACTCAAGTCGTATAAGCCGACGACGCCGGGCCAGCGTGGACTGGTTCTGATCGACCGTTCGGAGCTTTGGAAAGGTCGTCCGGTCAAGGCCCTCACCGAGGGTCTGACCAGCAAGGGCGGTCGGAACAATACCGGACGGATCACGATGCGCCGTCGTGGTGGTGGTGTAAAGCGCCTCTACCGTATCGTTGATTTCAAGCGTACTAAGTTCGACGTATCGGGCACCGTAGCCCGCATTGAATACGACCCGAACCGTACCGCTTTCATCGCCCTCATCCAGTATGATGATGGTGAGCAAGCATACATCCTCGCTCCGCAGCGTCTGGCTGTTGGTGACAAGGTTGTCGCTTCGGCAAAGGCCGACATCAAGCCGGGTAACGCTATGCCGTTCTCGGGCCTGCCGATCGGTACCATTGTCCACAACGTAGAACTGAAGCCCGGTAAGGGTGGTCAGCTGGCTCGCGCCGCTGGTACCTATGCCCAGTTCGTCGGTCGTGACGGCGGCTACGCACAGATCCGCCTTTCGTCGGGTGAACTGCGTCTCGTTCGTCAGGAATGCATGGCCACCGTTGGTGCCGTGTCGAACCCCGACAACTCGAACCAAGACTTCGGTAAAGCTGGCCGTATGCGTCACAAGGGCATCCGCCCGAGCGTCCGCGGTGTTGCTATGAACCCGATTGACCACCCGCACGGCGGTGGTGAAGGCCGTACCTCGGGTGGCCGTCACCCGGTTACCCCGTGGGGTAAGCCGACCAAGGGTGCTCGTACCCGCAACAAGAAGAAGGCGTCGTCGAAGCTGATTCTGCGTTCGCGTCACGCCAAGAAAGGGCGCTAAGACATGACTCGCTCTGTATGGAAAGGCCCGTTCGTAGATGCTTACGTGCTTAAGAAAGCCGAAGCAGCTCGCGAAGCTAGCCGCAATGAAGTCATCAAGATCTGGTCGCGCCGCTCGACGATCCTGCCCCAGTTCGTGGGCCTGACGTTTGGCGTTTACAACGGTCAGAAGCACATCCCCGTGCTGGTTACTGAAGACATGATCGGTCAGAAGTTCGGTGAATATTCGCCGACCCGTACTTATTACGGACACGCTGCCGACAAGAAAGCGAAGCGGAAGTAAGTCATGGGCAAGGCACAGAACCCCCGCCGCGTGGCCGACAACGAAGCCATGGCAAAAGCCAAAATGCTTCGCACCAGCCCGCAGAAACTGAACCTCGTCGCCGCAATGATCCGCGGCAAGAAGGTCGAGAAGGCTCTCGCCGACCTCACCTTCTCGAACAAGCGGATCGCTCAGGACGTGAAGAAGTGTCTTCAGTCCGCTATTGCGAACGCCGAGAACAACCATAACCTCGACGTCGACGAACTCGTCGTTGCAGAAGCCTTCGTTGGTAAGAACCTGACCATGAAGCGCGGTCGTCCGCGTGCACGTGGTCGTTTCGGCAAGATCATGAAGCCGTTTTCGGAACTGACCATCAAGGTGCGTCAGATTGAGGAGCAAGCCTAATGGGTAATAAAGTAAATCCCGTCGGTATGCGCCTGCAGGTCAACCGCACCTGGGACAGCCGCTGGTACGCCGACACTAAAGACTACGGTGATCTTCTTCTTGAAGACCTTCAGATCAAGGACTTCATCAAGAAAGAGTGCAAGGCCGCTGGCATTGCACGCGTAATCATCGAGCGTCCGCACAAGAAGTGCCGCGTGACCATTCACGCTGCGCGTCCGGGCGTTATCATCGGCAAAAAAGGCGCCGATATCGAAGTTCTCCGCAAGAAGCTGGCTAACCTGACTTCGTCGGAACTGCACCTGAACATCGTTGAAGTCCGCAAGCCGGAACTCGACGCTCAGCTGGTTGCAGAATCGATCGGTCAGCAGCTCGAGCGTCGTGTGTCGTTCCGCCGCGCCATGAAGCGTGCGGTTCAGAACGCCATGCGCATGGGTGCTCTCGGCATCCGTGTGAACGTCGCCGGTCGTCTTGGTGGCGCTGAAATCGCACGTACCGAATGGTACCGCGAAGGTCGTGTGCCGCTGCACACCCTGCGTGCCGACATCGACTACGCCCTTTATGAAGCCTCGACCCCGTACGGCATCATCGGCATCAAGGTCTGGATCTTCAAAGGTGAGATCATGGAGCACGATCCGATGGCACGTGACCGTCGTCAGGCCGAGCTGCAAGATGGTCCGAGCCCTCGTGGCGCCGGCGGCCGTCGCTAAGGAGTAATGAACAATGCTTCAGCCTAAGCGTACAAAATTCCGCAAAATGCACAAAGGCCGTATCCACGGCCAGGCAAAAGGCGGTTCGGATCTCAACTTCGGCACCTATGGCCTCAAAGCCACTGAGCCGGAGCGTGTAACCGCTCGCCAGATCGAAGCCGCTCGTCGTGCTCTGACCCGTCACATGAAGCGTCAGGGCCGCGTTTGGATCCGTATCTTCCCGGACCTGCCGGTATCGGCAAAGCCTATCGAAGTTCGTATGGGTAAAGGTAAGGGTTCCGTGGACCGTTGGACCTGCAAGGTCAAGCCGGGCCGCGTGATGTTCGAAATCGACGGCGTGAACGAAGAGATCGCCCGTGAGGCCCTGCGCCTTGCAGCTATGAAGCTGCCGGTTAAGACCCGCACCGTAGTTCGCGAAGACTGGTAATCCGGTCTGCAAGAATTAAGAAAGGCGCCCTTCAGGGCGCCTTTTTTGTTTCGGACGTTGGGAGTGAAAATCACTCCCACTTGTAATTGAAGCTGACGCTGACGCGGTCGAACTCGGACGTGTTGGCGGGAACCTCGTGGCGCAGCCAGCTTTCCCACAGCAGCACATCGCCGATTTCAGGCTTCACGTAGATGAAAGCCTTCAGGTCGCGGCGGCAGTCTTTGATACGGGGCGGGGCGGCCATCATCATAGCGTGGCGCGGGTCTTCGAGTTTCAGGGCCGAGGTGCCCTCGGGCATCGATACATAGGTCGTGCCCGAGATGACTGAGTGCGGGTGGATGTGCGAGCCGTGACCGCCGGCTTCGGGTAGGATGTTGATCCAGAGATCTTCAAGCACCAACTTGCGGCCGTCGAGGTTGAACTCGAGGTCTTCGGCAAACTTGGCGACGTGTTCATCCAGCGCCTCTTTGACTGCGGCGAAGATCGGGAAGCGCCACGGCAGGTCGGCGAGGGAGGCGTAGGAGGTGTACCCCGGATAGCCGTTCTCTTCGCACCACTCCATGCCCGCTTCGTCGTCGTCCATGATCGCGTAGCAGCTGTCGTGCAGCTCTTCTTCGTCAACGCCAGAGCCGTACTCGTTAAGGCGTGCGCGATAGAGGCGGGTGACGAAGAGGGATTCGATTTCTGCCATGTGGATGTCCTCCGGATATTGGGTGCGCTCTACGTACCCGTTGACCTGTGCACCTTAAACTGCTGTTATCGGAGTTGTGAAAGACACAACCGCGCGGCGGGCCTGATTTTATTGGCCGACGCATAAGTAAGGGTTGCTCTTCCATACCCCCTCCACTATGTAGCGGCATCTCACGATTCCCCATTGCGGGATTCGTGTGCTTTTAGTTTGCCCACCAGGCCAATGAGTGACCCGTAGGAAATTCGTGCGGAGCTCTCTGGTGTAAGGAAAGGACAAGGCGATGGACGCCAACGAACTTCGTAACAAGACCCCGGAGCAGCTCCGGGAAGAGCTTGTCTCGCTGAAGAAAGAGCAGTTCAACCTGCGCTTCCAGCAGGCCACTGGCCAACTCGAGAACACTGCGCGCATGCGCAAGGTCAAGCGCGACGCTGCTCGCGTTCTGACTATCCTGAACCAAAAAGCTGCTGCGGAGGCCTAAGACATGCCCAAGCGTATTCTCCAGGGTGTTGTCACCTCGAGCCAGAACGAACAGACCGTAACCGTGCTCGTCGAGCGCCGTTTCAAGCACCCGCTGCTGCACAAGACTGTTCGTAAGTCGAAGAAGTACCGTGCTCATGACGAGCACAACAAGTTCGCCATCGGTGACACCGTCCGTATTCAGGAATGTGCACCGAAGTCGAAAACCAAACGCTGGGAAGTCATCGACGCCTAATGGTGTCGATCTCAGTTAATCGAAACCCTGAGGGTAAGGGCGATACTGCAAGCCCCCTCAAAGGTCGGGAGTAACCCATGATCCAGATGCAGACCAATCTGGATGTCGCTGATAACTCTGGCGCTCGCCGAGTTCAGTGCATCAAGGTCCTCGGCGGTTCGCACCGCCGTTATGCGTCGGTTGGTGACATCATCGTTGTTTCGGTGAAAGAAGCCATCCCGCGCGGCCGCGTAAAGAAAGGTGACGTCCGTAAGGCCGTCGTCGTTCGCACCGCCAAAGAAGTTCGCCGTGAAGACGGCACTGCAATCCGCTTTGACCGCAACGCTGCTGTTATCCTGAATAACAACGGTGAACCGGTTGGCACCCGTATCTTCGGACCGGTTGTTCGCGAACTGCGCGCTAAGAACTTCATGAAAATCATCTCGCTTGCTCCGGAGGTGCTGTAATGGCTGCTAAGCTCCGTAAAGGCGATAATGTCGTCGTTCTCGCTGGTAAGGACAAAGGCAAAACCGGTCAGATCACTTCGGTTGATCCGGCTGCCGGTAAAGCTGTTGTCGACGGTGTAAACGTCGCCATCCGCCACCAGAAGCAGAGCCAGACCGCACAGGGCGGCCGCCTTCCTAAGGCGATGCCGATCCAGCTGTCGAACCTGGCAATCGTTGACGCAAACGGTAAAGCAACCCGCGTTGGCTTCCGCATGGAAGACGGCAAGAAGGTACGCTTCGCCAAGACTACTGGGGACGTTATCTGATGCTTGACACCGCTAACTACACCCCGCGTCTCAAAGAGGTCTACAAGTCGCAGATCCGTGCCGCTCTCAAAGAAGAGTTCGGTTACAAGAACGACATGATGATCCCGCGTCTCGACAAGATCGTCCTGAACATCGGCTGTGGTGCTGAAGCTGTCCGTGACAGCAAGAAAGCCAAGTCCGCTGTTGAGGATCTGACCACTATCGCTGGTCAGAAGGCTGTATCGACGAAAGCTAAGAAGTCCATCGCTGGCTTCCGCGTTCGTGAAGACATGCCGCTCGGCGCAAAAGTCACCCTGCGTGGCGACCGTATGTACGAATTCCTTGATCGTCTGATCACCATCGCTATGCCCCGTATCCGCGACTTCCGCGGCGTATCGGGCAAGTCGTTTGATGGTCGTGGCAACTACGCCACCGGTCTGAAGGAACACATCGTATTCCCGGAAATCAACTTTGATAAAGTTGATGAAGTCTGGGGTATGGACATCGTCATCTGCACCACCGCGAACAACGACGCGGAAGCAAAGGCGCTGTTGAAGCACTTCAACATGCCTTTCAACAGCTGATCGCGGGGAGATTAGAGTAATGGCTAAAAAATCCATGGTCGAACGCGAGAAGAAGCGCGAACGCCTGGTAGCTAAATACGCTGCCAAGCGCGCTGAACTCAAAGAAATCGCGAACGATGAAACCAAGTCGATGGAAGAGCGCTTCAAGGCCCGCCTGAAGCTGGCAGAACTGCCGCGCAACAGCTCGCCCACCCGTCTTCACAACCGTTGCCAGCTGACCGGTCGTCCGCACGCGTACTACCGCAAGCTCAAGATCAGCCGTATTAAGCTCCGTGAACTGGGCTCGAACGGCGAGATCCCGGGCATGGTCAAGTCGAGCTGGTAAGGAGGGTTAGAAATGAACGATCCTATCGGTGATATGCTGACCCGTATCCGTAACGCCCAGATGCGTGGCAAGTCGACCGTGTCGACCCCCGCTTCGAAGCTGCGCGGTTGGGTTCTGGACGTGCTTGCGGACGAAGGTTACATCCGCGGCTACGAAAGCACCACTGACGCCAAGGGCCACGCAGCTCTTGAAATCACCCTCAAGTACTTCGAAGGCACTCCTGTCATTCGCGAACTCAAGCGGGTCTCGAAGCCCGGTCGTCGCGTCTACATGAGCGTCAAGGACATCCCGTCGGTCCGTCAGGGCCTGGGCGTGTCGATTGTCTCCACCCCGAAGGGTGTGATGTCGGACGCAAACGCTCGCGCAGCCAACGTTGGCGGCGAAGTGCTTTGCACCGTCTTCTAAGGAGGGGCTGATGTCACGTATTGGTAAAAAACCGGTCTCGCTTCCGAGCGGCGTAACCGCTTCGGTTTCGGGCCAGACCATCGAAGTTAAGGGTGCCAAAGGCTCCCGTTCCTTCACTGCTACCGATGATGTTACCATCGCTGTCGAAGATAACGCTGTTTCGGTTACCCCGCGTGGTAGCTCGAAGCGCGCTCGTCAGCAGTGGGGCATGACCCGCACCATGATCGAAAACCTGGTCACTGGCGTGACCGAGGGCTTCAAGAAAGAGCTTGAGATCACCGGTGTTGGTTACCGTGCTCAGATGCAGGGCAACACCCTGAAGCTGGCCCTCGGTTACTCGCACGACGTCGACTTCGAAGTTCCGGCTGGCGTAACCGTCACCGCTCCGAAGCAGACCGAGATCGTTGTGGAAGGTACTGACCAACAGCTGGTGGGGCAGGTTGCTGCCAACATCCGCGAGTGGCGTAAGCCGGAGCCCTATAAGGGCAAAGGTATCCGCTACAAGGGCGAGTACATCTTCCGCAAAGAAGGCAAGAAGAAGTAAGGAACGCGAAAATGGCAAACAGCAAAAGAACCCTGTTTCTGAAGCGCCGCCTGCGCGTCCGGAACAAACTTCGCGCCGTGAACGCTGGTCGCGTTCGCCTCTCGGTGCATCGTTCGAACAAGAACATCAGCGTCCAGCTGATCGACGACGTCAAGGGTACTACCCTGGCGGCGGCCTCGACCCTCGAAAAGGATCTGGGCCTCGTCGGCAAGAACAACATCGAAGCTGCGGCCAAGGTTGGTCAGGTTATCGCAGAGCGTGCCAAGGCCGCTGGCGTAACCGAAGCCTACTTCGATCGTGGTGGCTTCCTGTTCCACGGCAAGGTGAAGGCTCTGGCCGACGCTGCGCGTGAAGCTGGTCTGAAGATCTAAGGAGACGAGAAAATGGCAGAACGTGAGAACCGCCGGGACCGTCGCGAACGCGACGAAGCTCCGGAATTCGCCGATCGTCTCGTGGCGATCAACCGCGTCTCGAAGACTGTTAAGGGTGGTAAGCGCTTCGGCTTTGCTGCTCTGGTAGTCGTCGGCGACCAGAAAGGCCGTGTCGGCTTCGGCAAGGGCAAGGCCAAAGAAGTACCGGAAGCGATCCGCAAGGCTACTGAACAAGCCAAGCGCTCCATGATCCGTGTGCCGCTGCGCGATGGTCGTACGCTGCACCACGACATGGAAGGTCGTCACGGTGCGGGCCGCGTCGTAATGCGTCAGGCTCCGGAAGGTACCGGTATCATCGCCGGTGGTCCGATGCGTGCCGTGTTCGAAATGCTGGGCATCAAGGACGTTGTGTCCAAGTCGCTCGGTTCGCAGAACCCGTACAACATGATCCGTGCTACCCTCGACGGTCTGAAGAAAGAAGCTTCGCCCCGTTCGGTAGCACAGCGTCGCGGCAAAAAGGTTGCAGACATCCTTCGTAAGGATGAAGCACCGGCCGAAGCTGAAGCGTAAGGAGACAGGACCATGGCAAAAACCATCGTCGTCAAGCAGATCGGCTCGCCGATCCGTCGTCCCGACGTTCAGCGCCGTACGCTGATCGGTCTGGGCCTCAACAAGATGCACAAGACCCGTGAACTCGAAGATACCCCTTCGGTCCGCGGCATGGTCGAAAGCATCCCGCACCTCGTCGAGATCATCGAAGAGCGCGGCTAAGGCTTAGCCCACGTATCAATCCAGAAGGCCCTGCAGGAAACTGCGGGGCCTTTTGCTATTGGGCTATTGCATGGCTGTATTGCTGCGCGTGCATTATGCAGAATCTGCATGTCGGGCAGACCGAACTGTCCGTTGTCTGCGATAACGGTGGGGGCTACATCAGGGGCACCGAAGACAAGAACACAGAAAACTGCACGGGACACACGGTCCCGACGATCAAAGGAAAATACCTCATGGCATACGTTGCTAACGCTCCCCGCACTGCTTTCGCTCCGGCTCGTTTCGTCGCAACCGTCGCTGAAAACCTCTCGGTCTACCGCACCCGCCGCGCCGCTTTCAAGCGCACCCTGGCAGAGCTCGATAGCCTGAATGACCGCGAACTGTCCGATCTGGGTCTGACCCGCTTCATGATCGAAGACGTTGCTCGCGAAGCTGCCCGCCGCGCCGCATAAAGCACTCCCCGCTCTATACGACCCAGCCCCGACGCTTGCGCCGGGGCTTTTGTATTTCTGGGGCCTTGCATTGCGGGGGAGGGGAATCTATACGCCTCCGGTGGCCTTGGAGCCTCAAGAATCAATCTATGTAAGCCGTGTTTGCCCACTCCGTCGCTGGAGGGCAGTTCCGGCAAGGAGAAGCGACATGAAACTGCACGAACTTCGTGACAATGAAGGCGCAACCAAAAAGCGTATGCGCGTTGGCCGTGGCCCCGGTTCCGGTAAAGGTAAAATGGGTGGCCGTGGTATCAAAGGTCAGAAATCCCGTTCGGGCGTAGCTATCAAGGGCTACGAAGGCGGCCAGATGCCCCTCTACCAGCGTCTTCCGAAGCGCGGCTTCAACAAGCCGAACGCCAAGAAGTTCACTGCGATCAACGTTGGTCTGATCCAGAAGTCCATCGACGCCGGCAAGCTCGACGCTGCGAACATCACCGAAGACACCCTGATCGCTTCGGGTCTGGTACGTCGCAAGCTCGACGGCATCCGCATCCTCGGCAAAGGTGAAATCACCTCCGCTGCAACCATCACTGTCACCGGCGCTTCGAAAGGTGCTGTTGAGGCAGTTGAAAAGGCCGGCGGCAAGCTCAACGTCGCTGCGGCGGCGGAATAAGGGTTGAGGGCGCCCTTCCGGGCGCTTAACTACCTTCCTAGTTTTCCTTTCGCCGCCGTCCGGGAAACCGGTCGGCGGCGTTATCGTTGAAAGAGATCCCATCCATGGCTTCTGCAGCAGAGCAAATGGCGGCGAACCTCGACTGGTCGACCTTCGGAAAGGCCAAAGAGCTACGCCAGCGCATTTTCTTCACGATCGGTCTGCTGATCGTCTACCGCCTCGGTACCTATATTCCGGTGCCCGGTATCGACATCGCAGCACTTTCGAACTTCTTTGAATCCCAGAACACCGGTATCGGCGGCATGCTCGCTATGTTCACCGGTGGCGCGCTGAGCCGTATGGGCATCTTCGCACTGGGTATCATGCCCTACATTTCCGCCTCGATTATCGTCCAGCTGGTCGGCTCCATGTACGAGCCGTGGAAGCAGTTGAAGAAAGAGGGCGAACCGGGCCGCAAGAAGCTCAACCAATACACCCGTTACGGCACTGTCGTGCTGGCCATGTTCCAGTCCTACGGTCTGGCTGTCGGCCTCGAAAGCGGCGGCATGGCTCATGATCCGGGCCTGTTCTTCATCGTTTCGACCATGGTGACCATCGTTGGTGGTACCATGTTCCTGATGTGGCTCGGCGAACAGATCACCAGCCGCGGTATCGGCAACGGTATCTCGCTGATCATCTTTGTCGGTATCGTTGCTGAACTTCCGGCCGCTGCTGCCCAGTTCCTGACGACCGCCCAGCAGACCTCCAACTGGGCACTGGTCCTCGGCGTGATTGCGATGCTGGTTGTTGTGTTGGCATTCGTGGTCTTCATGGAGCGCTCGCTCCGCAAGATCCACATCCAGTACCCCCGCCAACAGCGCGGTATGAAGGTTTACGATGGCGGTTCTTCGCACCTACCGATCAAGGTAAACCCCGCTGGCGTGATCCCCGCGATTTTTGCTTCGGCTCTTCTGCTGCTGCCGACCACGATCGCGACCTTCACCCAGAACACCACGAACCCCGTACTGCTGTGGCTCACCGCCAACCTCGGCCCGGGTCAGTGGCTGTACCTTGTGTTCTTCACCTCGATGATCGTCTTTTTCACGTACTTCTACACCAAGGAAGTCGCGTTCAAGACTGACGACGTTGCCGAGAACCTGAAGAACCAGAACGGCTTTGTTCCTGGTATCCGTCCTGGCAAGAATACTGCGAAGTACCTCGACTACGTTGTGACCCGCGTTCTTGTGCTCGGTTCTGGTTACCTTGCGCTAGTTTGTCTCATGCCGGAAATTATCCGTAGCTTTACCGGCTTCACTTTCTATTTTGGCGGCACTTCGGTTCTGATTATTGTGTCTGTGGGGATGGATACGATTCAGCAGATCCAATCGCACCTGTTGGCCCACCAATACGAAGGGCTAATTGAGAAATCGCAACTGCGTGGTAAACGCAGCGCCAAGAAACGTAGCAGGGGACCCTCTCGTCGATGAATATTATCCTTCTCGGACCGCCGGGCGCGGGCAAAGGCACACAAGCTCGCAAGCTTGTTGAAGAACGCAACATGATCCAGCTGTCGACCGGCGACATGCTGCGGGACGCTCGCACCAGCGGCACCGAGATGGGTAAGAAGGTTGCCGAAGTCATGGACTCCGGCAATCTGGTCACCGACGAAATCGTCATCGGTCTGATCCGCGAAAAGCTGGAATCGGGCGAAGCTGCCGGCGGCTATATCTTCGACGGCTTCCCGCGCACTCTGGCTCAGGCCGATGCGCTGGGTCAGCTGCTCGACGATCTGGGCGCCAAGCTGGACCGCGTCGTTGAAATGCAGGTCGATGATACCGCGCTCGTCGCTCGTATCACTGCCCGCTCGACCTGCGGCAACTGCGGCGAGGTCTACAACGACCAGACCAAGCCGATCCCCGATGACGGCGTCTGCACCTCCTGCGGCGAGAAGGCCGAATTCAAGCGCCGCGCCGACGACAACGAAGACAGCCTCAAGACTCGCCTGCTGGCCTACTACAAGCAGACCAGCCCGCTGATCGGCTACTACTACGCCAAGGGCGACCTCGTTTCGATCGACGGTCTTGCCTCGATGGACGAAGTCGCCGCCAGCATGAAGAACGCGCTCGCATAAGTGCAGGGTAGGGGCTTCGGCCCCTATATCCACTTTGCGGGTTGACGTGTTGGGAATACCCCAATACACAGCCCCATCCCAAAATGGGAATCATCCATGTTATGCGGGTCGCACCCGTAGACGCATGATCACCTCATTGACTGCGGCCCGTCGGTTATCGCCACGGGCCTACGTTGTGAAAAAAGGTTCCGGAACTACGGAATCGCAACGAAAGGAAAGATAACGTGGCACGTATCGCCGGCGTGAACCTCCCTACTGGTAAGCGGGTTCCTATCGCTCTCACCTACATCACTGGCGTCGGTCCTGCGACCGCCGAACAGATCTGCGAAGCCAACAACATCGACCGTACCCGTCGTGTTAACGAACTCTCGGATTCCGAGATTCTGGCAATTCGCGAATACATCGACGCAAACCTCACCGTTGAAGGTGACCTGCGCCGTGAAGTCCAGATGAACATCAAGCGTCTGATGGACCTCGGCTGCTACCGTGGTCTGCGCCATCGTCGTAACCTGCCCGTTCGCGGTCAGCGTACCCACACCAACGCTCGCACCCGCAAAGGCCCCGCAAAGGCCATCGCTGGTAAGAAGAAGTAAGGGAGGGCATAGACAATGGCTCGTGATACCCGTCGTGGTGGCAAGAAAAAGGTTTCCAAGAACATCGCCGCTGGCGTTGCTCATGTAAACTCCACCTTCAACAACACCAAGATCCTCATCTCGGACGTGCAGGGCAACGCCATTTCGTGGTCGTCGGCCGGCACCATGGGCTTCAAGGGCTCGCGTAAGTCGACCCCGTATGCCGCCCAGATGGCTGCTGAAGATGCAGGCCGCAAGGCTCAGGATCATGGCGTAAAGACTCTCGAAGTCGAAGTTCAGGGCCCGGGTTCGGGTCGTGAATCGGCACTCCGTGCTCTGGCTGCTGTTGGCTTCAACATCACGTCGATCCGTGACGTGACCCCGTTGGCTCACAACGGCTGCCGTCCGCCGAAGCGCCGCCGCGTCTAATCGAAAGATTACCCGCTGGGGCTGTGGTTTTTCCACGGCCCCAGTTCGTCATTTCAACCTCGGGCGTCTGCCTTTTAGGACATGGAAGGTAGACAAGTATGGAGGGACGCATGATCCACAAAAATTGGGCGGAACTGATCAAGCCGACCCAGCTCGATGTCAAACCGGGCAATGACCCGCAGCGCCAGGCAACTGTCGTCGCAGAACCGCTGGAACGCGGCTTCGGTCTTACCCTTGGCAACGCGCTGCGTCGTATTCTGCTTTCGTCGCTTCAGGGCGCCGCAATTACCGCCGTTCACATTGACAACGTCCTGCACGAGTTCTCCTCGGTTTCGGGCGTTCGTGAAGACGTCACCGACATCGTGCTGAACCTCAAGGGCGTTTCGCTCAAGATGGAAGTCGAAGGTCCGAAGCGTCTCACCGTTCAGGCCAAAGGCCCGGGCGTTGTAACTGCTGCTGACATCTCGGAATCGGCTGGTATCGAGGTCCTGAACAAGGATCACGTGATCTGCCACCTCGACGATGGCGCCGACCTGTACATGGAACTGACCGTCAACACCGGTAAGGGCTATGTTTCGGCTGACAAGAACAAGCCGGAAGACGCTCCGATCGGCCTCATCGCCATCGACGCGATCTACTCGCCGGTCAAGAAAGTTTCGTACGACGTTCAGCCGACCCGCGAAGGTCAGGTTCTGGACTACGACAAGCTGACCATGAAAGTCGAAACCGACGGTTCGATCACTCCGGAAGATGCTGTTGCTTTCGCTGCACGTATCCTTCAGGACCAGCTGTCGATCTTCGTCAACTTCGACGAGCCGGAATCGGCACAGGCTGGCGGCGACGACGACGGTCTCGAGTTCAACCCGCTTCTGCTCAAGAAAGTGGACGAACTGGAACTGTCCGTACGTTCGGCCAACTGCCTCAAGAACGACAACATCGTCTACATCGGTGATCTCATCCAGAAGACCGAAGCAGAGATGCTGCGCACGCCGAACTTCGGCCGCAAGTCGCTCAACGAGATCAAAGAAGTTCTGTCGGGCATGGGCCTGCACCTCGGTATGGATGTCGAGGACTGGCCGCCGGACAACATCGAAGAACTCGCTAAGAAATACGAAGACCAGTTCTAAGGTCTTCCGGTGGGGCGGAAACGCCCCGCCAACACCCCGGGCAATAATGCCCCAAGGAGAGTGGCCAACACGCATAGGCCACCGGACAAAGCATAAAACGCTAGGAGATACAAAATGCGTCACGCTCGCGGTTACCGCCGTCTCAACCGTACCCACGAACACCGTAAAGCTCTGCTTTCGAACATGAGCGGCTCGCTCATCGAGCACGAGCAGATCAAGACCACTTTGCCGAAGGCCAAGGAACTGAAGCGCGTCATCGACAAGCTGATCACCCTCGGCAAGCGCGGCGACATCCACGCCCGCCGTCAGGCTGCTGCGATGCTCAAGCAGGACAAAGACGTTGCCAAGCTCTTCGAAGTTCTCGGCCCGCGTTACAAGGACCGCAACGGCGGTTACTCGCGCGTTCTGAAAGCCGGCTTCCGTTACGGCGACATGGCTCCGATGGCGATCATCGAACTGGTTGATCGTGATCCGGCTGCTAAGGGCGCTGCTGACAAGGCCCGTCTCGAAGCCGAAATGGCCGACGACGAATAAGAATTCCGATCCTTCTTGGATCAAAGAGAAGCCCCGCTCGCACGCCGCGAGCGGGGCTTTTTCTATGCGTAAAACACATCGCATCCTAAAGTTGATCGCAATACACTTTAAAGTTGACTAAATTTTAAAACAGTTGCCATATAGGTGTATGACCTTGGCGATTGAAACCGCTAACTACTCGGACAGGCTCGATAAAATCGCGCCTCACGGCTACTTTTACGGATTGCATATCCGGGCCGCGACGCCGCTGTTTTCGGCGCAGACGTTCCCAAGGGCATGGATGGATCACTATGTCGAGGAGGCCTATGCGCTCCGTGATCCGATCATTGCTTGGGGGCTTGATCGGGTTGGAACTGCCAGATGGAGCGAAATAACCATTCCGGACCCGTTCGATATTCTCGGACAGGCTCGCGCATACGGGATGAACTACGGATTGGCCGTATCTTGCGGTACGCTGAAATCCAGAACGATCGCGACTGCCACGCGACCGGATCGCGAATTCACAGAATGTGAAATTGCCGAATTTGCGCATGTCATCGAAGCGATGCATGCCGACTTTTGCCCCCCGCTGTCCTTGACGGACGCACAATCACAAGCCCTGCGGCGGATCGCCGAGGGGGATCGTCACGCGGCAGCCGCCGCAAAGCTGGGTATCTCAGAAAGCGCCTTCAAGGCGCGCCTATCGGTCGCCCGTTCGAGCTTGCACGCCCGGACAACGGTAGAGGCTATCCATAAAGCAAGGAGCTACCGTCTGCTTTGACGTCCTTTTCGGCCCGGCGCGGGGGAATGACCCTAATTCCGCTGGAGGCTACACATGCAAAGCACGGTTCTCGCATTCGCCAATATGCACCATCACGGCGAGCTATTTGCCAATGTCCTGCGCGCGCGCCGGGATTCGTTCATTCTCAAGCGGTCGTGGGATCTGCCTGAGACGATGGGCATGGAATACGATCAATATGACACGCCCGCATCGCGCTACGTGGCGGTCCACGACGACACCGGCCGCGTTCTGGCCGGTGCGCGTCTCACGCCCACCACGGCGCGTTGCGGCATCTACTCCTACATGATCCGCGACGCACAGAACGGGCTGCTGGACTCGATCCCGCAGGATTTGCTCTACGATGAAGCTCCCGTGGACGAAACTATCTGGGAAGTAACCCGCGGCTTCATCGGGGATGATGTCCCGACCAACGTGCGCCTAAGGGTACGTCTGCTGTTGACCGGTCAGATCGTTAAGGCCGGCCGCGAACTGTGTGCGAGCCGGATGGTTGCGCTGCTGCCGTCGAACTGGACCCGCTGGTCGAAGCGCGCAGCGCTGGATCTGTCGCCTGCGGGCCGCGTGATGAATATGGGCGGGATCGAGTATCAGGCTGTATGGTTCAACCTTGCGGACAAGCTGCACTGAGTGATTGCAAAGATCGGACATGAGCCTAAGTTGCGCTCATGTCCGATCTTTTCGAAACGCCCTCGGCGACGCCCTCCAACGCCCCGCATCCGCTTGCCGACCGCCTTCGTCCCAAGACGTTGGCAGAGGTCATCGGCCAGAAGCAGGTCATTGGCGAGGACGGCCCGCTCGGCGTGATGCTCGAATCGGGGTCGCTGTCGTCGCTGATCCTCTGGGGGCCACCGGGGGTTGGTAAGACCACAATTGCGCGTCTGCTGGCGCGCGAGACGGACCTTCACTTCGAACAAATCAGCGCGATCTTCAGCGGCGTGCCGGAGCTTCGCAAAGTGTTCGAAGCCGCTAAGATCAGGCGCGGCAACGGGCGCGGCACTCTGCTGTTTGTTGACGAGATCCACCGCTTCAACAAAGCCCAGCAGGACAGTTTCCTTCCGCATATGGAAGACGGCACCATTGTCCTCGTCGGCGCCACGACCGAGAACCCATCCTTTGAGCTCAACGCCGCTATCCTGAGCCGTTCTCAGGTTCTGGTTCTGACACGTTTGGACGATGACGAACTTGATGCGCTGGCAACGCGGGCGGAAAAGGAGATCGGGCGCGACCTGCCGCTGGAGCCTTCAGCGCGAACCGCTCTGCTGTCGATGGCCGACGGAGACGGTCGCACGTTGCTCAATCTGATCGAGCAGGTGTCAGCTTGGAAAGTGACCACTCCACTTGGCGTCGAGCAGCTCACGACCCGCCTGATGCGCCGCGCGGCCAAGTACGACAAATCGGGTGACGAGCACTATAACCTCATATCCGCACTGCATAAATCCGTGCGCGGGTCCGATCCCGATGCTGCGCTCTACTGGTTTTCGCGTATGCTCGAAGGCGGTGAAGACCCGCGCTACCTCGCGCGGCGTATCCTGCGGATGTCGGTCGAGGATATCGCGCTCGCCGATCCGCAGGCGCAGACCGTCTGCCTACATGCGTGGGAAACGTACGAGCGCCTCGGAAGTCCCGAAGGCGAACTCGCTTTGGCGCAGGCGGTCATCTACCTCGCACTCGCGCCCAAGACAAACGCGGGCTATGTGGCCTACAAGGCGTCCCGCGATGCAGCGCGAAAGTCGGGTAGCGAGCCGCCGCCCAAGCATATCCTCAACGCGCCAACCAAGATGATGAAGGAACAGGGATACGGCGCGGGCTATGCCTACGATCACGACGCCGAAGACGGCTTCTCGGGTCAGGATTACTTCCCCGACCGGATGCAGCGACCGACGTTCTACGCGCCGGTCGAGCGCGGATTTGAGCGAGAGTTGAAAAAACGGGTAGAGTATTTCGCGGGGCTCCGGTCCAAGCGAAACAGTAGCCGCGATTGACACTCCGCCCCCAAAGGGTCAAGGAACGCTGATGATTTGGAATACTCTCATAGTCGCCCTCGGGGGCGGGATCGGTGCTGCGGGGCGTTATCTGACGAATGTCGGCGTGATGCGTCTGGTCGGCCCGGGCTTCCCGTTCGGCACGGTGACGGTCAACGTCGTCGGCTCGTTCCTGATGGGCCTTCTGGTGATCCTGCTCGCGGACAAGGGCGGCAACAAGTACGCGCCGTTTCTGATGACGGGGATGCTCGGCGGTTTCACGACCTTCTCGGCGTTCTCGCTCGATGCGGTCGCCCTCTATGAGCGGAACGAAATATTACTGGCGGGCGTCTACGTGCTGGGCACGGTCATCGTCGGTATTGCAGCTTTGGTCGCCGGAATGGCGATCGGACGGATGGTGCTATCATGAGCGGTGTTCAGACCCGTACGATTACACACGACGATGCCGAAATGCGGATTGACCGCTGGCTTCGCAAGGAATTCCCGCACCTCACCCAAGGCCGCATCGAGAAGATGTGCCGCAAAGGTGAGTTGCGCGTCGATGGCGGCCGCGTGAAGCCGAACGCCCGCCTCGAATACGGACAAAAAGTGCGTATTCCGCCGCTGAGCGAGGCTGATAGCCAGCCTGCGCCGGTGGCGCTCCGCAAGATCAACAAATCCGACACCAAGATGATCCAAGACTGTGTTCTCTGGAAAGACGAGCACATCATCGCGCTGAACAAGCCGCCGGGACTGCCGTCGCAGGGTGGCTCGGGGCAGGGTGAACGCCACGTCGACGGTTTGGCCGAGGCGCTGAAGTTCGGCTACAAGGAAAAGCCTAAGCTGGTGCACCGTCTGGATAAGGACACCTCGGGCCTTCTGCTGCTCGCACGCACCCCGCGCGTTGCCCGTGCGCTGAGCGAAGCGCTGCGTCACCGCAACGTGCGCAAGATCTACTGGGCAGCTGTCGCGGGTCAGCCCTCGCCGAAGGCCGGTTCGATCAAATACGGCCTGCTCAAAGCGCCCGGTCGTGGTCAGCGCGGCGAAGGCGAAAAGATGCAGTGTATCCACCCGCGCGATGTTGCGACCACCGAGGGCGCGAAGCGTTCGCACACCGACTACGCCATTCAGGACACTGCGGGCACCCGTATGACCTGGGTTGCTCTGGTGCCGATCACGGGCCGCACCCACCAGTTGCGTGCCCACATGGCAGAAATCGGCCATCCGATCGTTGGCGACGGCAAGTACGGCGGCTCGTCGTCGGAAAATGCTGGCGATGGTTGGGGCGCAGGCGTCGGCGGAGAGATCAGCCGCAAGCTACACCTCCATGCCCGCACGCTCATTATCGAGCATCCGATCAAGAAAGAGATGATCACGCTTCAGGCGCCGCTGCCTGAGCATATGCAACGCACTTGGGACTATGTCGGCTGGAACGTAGATCACGCGCCGCTCGACCCGTTCAATATGGACGATGACCGATCTTAAGCTCGTAATCTTCGATGTGGACGGTACGCTGGTCGATAGCCAAGGGCTTATCGTGGCGTCCACGACGGCTGCGTTCGAGCAGATCGGGATGGTAGCGCCGAGCCGCGATGCCATCAAGTCCATCGTGGGCCTGTCGCTCGAAGAAGGCATGGCTGTTCTGGTGCCGGAGGCGGGCGCAAGCGAGCATGTTCGTCTGGCGGAGGCATACCGCAGCGCGTACTTCGAACAACGCGAGGCGCGCGGTTCTGCCGCCACGAGCCCGTTTTACGAGGGCGCGCGCGAGGTGCTCGACCAGCTTCGCGCCGATGACTGGATGCTGCTGGCGATTGCGACTGGCAAGTCCAAACGCGGCGTTGACAAACTGATCGAAGGGCATGGGCTGGAAGGATATTTCGCCTCCGCCCAATGCTCCGATTTCCATCCGTCCAAACCCCACCCGTCCATGATCGAGACTGCGCTGAGCGAGACCGGCGTGGATGCGGCAAACGCGGTGATGGTGGGCGATACGACATTCGATATGGATATGGCGAAGGCTGCTGGCGTGAAGGCGATTGGCGTGTCGTGGGGCTACCACGATGCCGCGACACTGAACGCTGACGTGCTGATCGACAGCTTTGCGGAACTGCCTGCCGCCATCCAAAATCTTCTGGGAGACTGACCATGTGGAAAGCCAAGCGTTTCTGGAAAGAGGCAACCGTTGCCGAGGTTGAGGGCGGTTGGACCGTGCAACTCGACGGTCGTCCGGTAAAAACGCCCGCGAAGACGCTGCTCGTCGTTCCGACCCGCGCACTGGCTGAAGCTATTGCGGTGGAGTGGGACGCTCAGGAAGGCGAGATCGACCCGAACCAGATGCCCTACACCCGCGCCGCCAACTCGGCGCTGGATAAGGTTACCGTCCAGTTCGACGAAGTGGCGGACATGCTGGCCGCCTACGGTGGAAGCGATTTGCTCTGCTACCGCGCTGACAGCCCAGAAGGGCTCTGTGCGCGTCAGGCGTCTGGCTGGGATCCGATTCTTGACTGGCTGCACAGCACTCACGGTGTACGCCTGAACAAGATTGCCGGCGTTATGCCGGTGGCGCAGGACGAAGCCGGTCAGGTGACGCTGCGCCAACGCGTCGGCAAGCTCAGCGCCTTTGAAATGGCTGGTTTCCACGACCTTGTGACCATTTCCGGCTCGTTTGCGCTCGCTCTGGCCGTCATCGAAAATCGCCTCCAGCCTGAAGAGGCGTGGGAGCTTTCTCGCATCGACGAGAACTGGCAAATCGAACAGTGGGGTGCCGATGAAGAGGCAACCGAGCTGGCCGAATACAAGAAAGCCGCCTTCCTCCTCGCGGCCGATCTTTATGCCAAAGCATATGTCGCCTAACCCACAGGACAAAAGTTAATCACGCGATGAAATTTTGTTCGTTTGACCTGTGCCTCCCACTGACTCGGGGTCATGGGCCTCTTGACCTCTAGGCCGCTTTTCGCCCAGTCTACAGCATCGCGTCGGGGCACACCGGCGTGCGCGGTACCCAATCCGCGGACCAAACTAACAACTGGCTCCAATGCCAGAAACTCAGGAAGAGGTTAAAATGAAGAAATCCGTACTGCTCGGCGCAGTTGCCGTCGCGGGTCTTACCGCAGCTGCTGCATCGGCCGCCACTCTGGACGATGTGAAAGCACGCGGCTCCCTGAACTGCGGCGTCTCGTCTGGTCTGACCGGTTTCTCGGAGCCCGACGCGAACGGCGTATGGCAGGGTTTTGACGTGGCTGTTTGCCGCGCAATCGGTGCCGCTGTTCTCGAAGATCCGACCGCTGTAGAATTCGTACCGCTCACCACCCAGGTTCGTTTCACTGCTCTGTCCTCGGGCGAAATCGACATCCTGTCGCGTAACACCACCTGGACCTTCTCGCGTGATACCGACCTGAACCTGAACTTCATCGGCGTAAACTACTACGACGGTCAGGGCTTCATGGTTCCCAAAGAGCTCGGCGTTACCTCGGCAAAGGACCTCGACGGTGCAACCGTTTGTATCCAGACCGGTACCACCACCGAACTGAACCTCGCTGACTTCTTCCGCTCGAACAACATCAACTACGAGCCGGTTCCGATCGAAACCAACGCAGAAGCTCAGCAGCAGTACCTCGCTGGCGCTTGTGACGTTTACACCACCGACGCATCGGGCCTCGCAGCGACCCGCGCGACCTTCGAAGATCCGTCGGCACACGTCATCCTGCCGGAAATCATTTCGAAAGAGCCGCTCGGCCCGGTCGTTCGTCACGGCGACGACAACTGGATGGACATCGCTCGTTGGACCCTCAACGCTCTGATCGCTGCTGAAGAACTCGGCGTCACCTCGGCTAACGTTGAAGAGCTGGCAGCTGCTCCGACCAACAACCCGGAAATCAACCGTCTGCTCGGCACCGAAGGTGACCTCGGCGCCATGATCGGCCTCGACAAGCAGTGGGCTGTCCGCGCTATCGCAGCTGGTGGCAACTACGGTGAGATCTTCGAACGCAACATCGGCGAGTCGACCCCGATCGGTCTGGCCCGCGGCCTGAACGCACAGTGGACCGAAGGCGGTCTGATGTACGCACCGCCGTTCCGCTAAGAACGGCTCACAGGATAGGGCGCGGCAATGGCCGCGCCCTTTTCCTAAGTAAACCAAGAACAAGCCCCCCACGCCATAATCAAAGAGCATAAGCCAAGGCGTGGAAAGGGAGCCGGGGAGAAATGGATGACGACCCAATCGGACCCGCCGAAGCGTAATGGCTTTCGGCTTTCTCAGCTAATTTACGACACCCGCTATCGCTCGATCACCCTGCAGGTCATTGCACTGCTTCTGATCGGTGGGGGCCTTTACTGGCTCTACAGCAACACCGTGACCAACCTCGCAGCACAGGGTAAGGACTTCCGTCTCGACTTCCTGTGGAAGCGCGCCGGTTACGACATTAACCAGCAGCTCATTCCGTATACCTCGAACGACACGCACATCCGTGCGGCGGCCGTCGGTATGTTCAATACCCTGCTCGTCGCCGGCCTTGGCTGCGTATTCGCGACGATCCTCGGTATTGTTTTCGGCGTTCTGCGCCTGTCGAAGAACTTCATGGCTTCGCGCCTTGCTGCCGTCTACGTCGAAGGCTTCCGCAACGTTCCGCTCCTCCTCTGGATCGTGGCGATCTTCGCGATTGTGACCGAAGCCACCCACCAGCCGCGTGACTTTAAAACCGGCGATGCGTCGATGCTCTTTAACGAGTCCGTCGCGATCACCAACCGCGGTACGTTCATCCCGAGCCCGATCTTCGGCGCCGGCTGGGAACTACTCGCTATCGTGGCGGTTCTGGCCATCGGCGCGGCGGTCTGGCTGCGCAAGTGGTCGATCAAGCGTCAGGCAGCAACGGGCGAGTCCCCGATGCCGATCTGGCTGGGCATCGTGCTCGTGATTGCTGCTATCCTGCTGGTTTACAGCCTTCAGGCCGGTCTGATGTTCGCGCTGCTGAGCATCATCAAGGTTGCGATCATCGTCGCTATCGCCGTCATCGGCTACCGCGTTGCAAAGACGTTTGTGCCGAATGTGCTGGCCGCTTTGATTGCCGCCGCTCTGATCATCCTCTGGCAGTATTTCATTGCCGGTCCGTTCTGGGGCATGTTCGGCTTCCAGCCTGCGTTCAATCCGTCGGTCACCTTCGATTACCCCGAACTCGGTGGGTTTAACTTCTCGGGTGGTCTCCAAATCCGTAACTCGCTGATCGCTCTTCTGCTGGCGCTGTCGCTCTACACCGGCGCGTTCATTGCAGAGATCGTGCGCGCGGGTATCCTCTCGGTCTCCAAGGGCCAGAGCGAAGCCGCATTCGCACTCGGTCTGCGCGCCAACCGGACTATGAGCCTCGTGATCCTGCCGCAAGCGATGCGCGTGATCATTCCCCCGCTTATTTCGCAGTTCCTGAACCTGACCAAGAACTCCTCGCTGGCTATCGCCATCGGTTACATGGACATCCGCAGTACTCTCGGCGGTATCACTGTGAACCAGACGGGCCGCGAGCTCGAAGGCATTCTGCTGACGGGCATGTTCTACCTCATCCTGAGCCTTCTAATTTCGGCCGGCATGAACTGGTTCAACAACAGCGTAAAACTGAAGGAGCGCTAAGATGTCTGACACACACGCGCAAACCGTCAGGTACGTTCGCGATTCCATGATCCAGCCGTCCGAGCCGCCAAACGCTCAGACCGGCGCGGTCAAATGGATGCGCGAAAACCTCTTCTCGGATTGGGTGAACGGTCTGATGACCGTCATCGCGATCTACATCATCTACTCGGTGCTCGCTGCGATCGCTCCGTGGTTCTACCATTCCGTCTGGAATGCGGGGTCGCTGAACGAATGCCGCGAAGTCATCGCGATCAACTCGCCGAATGCCATGCATGGCGGTGGCTGTTTCGCGGTCATTTCTGACCGTTGGCTCCAGCTGCTGTTCGGCTTCTACCGTGCTGACCTCCATTGGCGCCCGATCCTTGCGTTCGTTCTGCTATTCGTTGCGCTTGGCCCGATCCTCTTCCCGAACCGCTTCCCGCGTCCGCTGATGTGGCTCGCTGCGGCATACCCGTTCCTCGTGGTGTGGCTGCTGTGGGGCGGCTCGTTCTGGGTTCCGATCCTTGCTGCACTTGGTTTCGTCATTGGTGGTATCGTCGGTTACTTCGGTAACAAAGTCGGCGGTCTCGGCGTTGCTGTTGCCGCTGCCGTTGTTTCGGCAGTTGTCTGGTGGGTCTATCTAATGCCCGTCGTCAACGACGGCCTTCATGCCACGGTCGCCGAGTCGCGTCTTGAGACCATTGCCGAGCAGACCGAAGCCGATCTGATCGCCATTCCGGAAGCTCAGGAAGCCATCGATACCCGTATGGCGGAACTTAACGCACGCGTTGCTGAGCTTGATGCTCAGCTTGAAGAAATCGTCGCAATGGAAGAGACCGAAGCCGTGCAGGCCGAGTTCAACGCCATCATGGACGAGCTCGAAACCGTACGTTCGGAGCTGCGTATCCTCAGCCGCGACGCCTACTACTACTCGCAGAAATCGACCGATGCGAAGACCATCGCATCCAACCTCGAAATGCTGCCGGAATGGAAAGCCGCTGCTGCGGAGGGCGACGAAACTGCACAGCGTAACCTGAGCGACGCCTATGGGCGTCTGGGTCTGGTCGGCCTCGAGCCGGTCACCAGCCGCGAATTCGGTGGCTTCATGCTCGCGATCATCATCGGTGTCGCTGGTATCGGTCTGTCTCTGCCGCTCGGCGTTCTGCTGGCACTTGGTCGTCAGTCGGACCTGTTGGTGGTCAAGGTCGCCTGTATCGTCTTCATCGAAGTCATCCGCGGCGTTCCTCTGATCGTGTGGCTGTTCACGGCATCGCTGCTGCTGAACTACTTCCTGCCACCCGGTACGAACTTCGACCTTGTGCTGCGGGTTGTGATCATGGTCACGCTCTTCTCGGCGGCTTACATCGCCGAGGTGGTTCGTGGCGGTCTCGCGGCGCTTCCGAAGGGCCAGTACGAAGCGGCTGATGCGCTTGGTCTGGACTACTGGAAATCTATGCGCCTGATCGTCCTTCCGCAGGCACTGAAGATCTCGATCCCGGGTATCGTGAACACCTTTATCGGGCTGTTCAAAGATACCACGCTGGTCGGCATCATCGGTCTGCTCGACCCGATCAACCTCTCTAACTCAATTCGCGCCTCCAGTGACTGGAACGGCGTCTATTGGGAACTTTTCATCTTCATCGGCCTCGTATTCTTTGTCTGCTGTTTCAGCATGGGCCGTTACTCGCTGTGGCTGGAGAAACAACTTCAGCGCGGACACCGCTAAGGAGACCTGACATGTCTGAACTTGCTATCGACCGCACGATCGACCGTAGCACCATGAAGGTCTCGGACGAGGTGGCTATCCAGATCACCAACATGAACAAGTGGTACGGCCAATTCCACGTTCTGCGTGATGTGAACCTGACCGTTAACCGTGGTGAGCGCATCGTTATCTGTGGCCCGTCGGGCTCGGGTAAATCGACGCTGATCCGCTGTATCAACCGCCTCGAAGAACATCAGGCCGGTCAGATCATCGTGGACGGTACGGAACTGACCTCCGACCTCAAGAACATCGACAAGATCCGTTCCGAGGTCGGCATGTGCTTCCAGCACTTCAACCTGTTCCCGCACCTGACCATTCTGGAAAACTGCACTCTGGCGCCGATCTGGGTCCGTAAGGTTCCCAAGAAAGAAGCCGAAGAGACCGCGATGCACTACCTTGAAAAGGTGAAGATCCCCGATCAGGCCCATAAGTATCCGGGCCAGCTTTCGGGTGGT
Source organism: Marivivens aquimaris (assembly GCF_015220045.1). Lineage (NCBI taxonomy): Bacteria > Pseudomonadati > Pseudomonadota > Alphaproteobacteria > Rhodobacterales > Paracoccaceae > Marivivens > Marivivens aquimaris. The sequence continues at coordinate 3,121,956 of NZ_JADBGB010000001.1, forward strand.
CAGCAGCAGCGTGTGGCGATCGCCCGCTCGCTCTGCATGAAGCCGCGCATCATGCTGTTCGACGAACCGACCTCGGCTCTCGACCCCGAGATGATCAAGGAAGTTCTCGACACTATGATCGAGCTCGCAGAAGAGGGCATGACCATGCTCTGTGTGACGCACGAAATGGGTTTTGCCCAAGCTGTCGCGAACCGCGTGATCTTCATGGACCAAGGCCAGATCATCGAACAGAACGAGCCGCACGAGTTCTTCAACAACCCGCAGTCGGATCGTACCAAGCTGTTCCTGTCGCAGATCCTCGGTCACTGATCTGCTGCAAATCCAAAGAGAAAGGCCCGGCGTTTGCCGGGCCTTTTTTATTCCAGATCTTTGGGAATGACGAAGTCGGTGACTTTGCCCTTTTCAATGTCCCGCCAACTGTCCTGTTCGAAATCCAGAACCGTGGTCGCAAGCGTCGGATAGGCGTGGAATTTCGGATGTGCAGCAGGCTCGGCCGCAAGCGCGTATGCCAGCTCCCCGATGCCTGGATTATGGCCGATCAGAGCGACGCAAGCCTCGTCATGCGTTGAAAGCTCGCGGAACATGACGTCAGGCGTTGCGAGATAGAGCGCATCTTCGTAGATCACTGTGGTTTCCAGCGCGAGCAGGTCCAGCGTTTCACGCGTCCGCACAGCAGCAGAGCAAAGCACGACGTCCGGCACATAGCCGTTCTTACGCAGCCAACGTCCTACCAATGGCGCCTGCCTGCACCCACGTTCGTTCAGATTGCGCTCTTTGTCCGGCTGGTTCAGGTCACCCCAATCCGATTTTGCGTGGCGGATCAGGATCAGTCGTTTCGGCATCTTAGGAACTCTTGCAATGAATAGGCGGACTGGGCAGCGGGGCGATTGGCCGAGCCGATAGGGCATGACCTTCTGACGCGGCAACCCATCGTCAAGCAATCACGACCGGCTGGCGATCTCAGAAAGGTGGCGCATTTCGCGGTATCGTAGCCATCGGCGGTCAATGCGTCTGACCTGCCCCCAAGAAACTGGGCCATTCAAAAGGAGAGTTTGTTCTCGTAACGTTCGAAGCAACGAGGAGAACAAAGAATGCGTAAATCACGTTTCACGGAAGAACAGATTGTCCGGATTTTGCAGGAATATACGGCCGGGGCGAAGGTCGCGGAGCTGTGTCGCAAGCATGGCATGTCGGATGCGACGCTCTACAAGTGGAAGAGCCGGTATGGGGGCATGCAGGTTTCCGAACTGCGCCGCCTGAAAGATCTGGAAGCCGAGAACGCTGAACTCAAGCGGCTTCTGGCGGATGCCATGCTCGACAATTCGGGTCTGAAAGGGCTGCTGGCAAAAAACTCCTGACGCCTGCACACCGCCGGGATGCCGTGAAGACGCTGATGGCGGATCATCAGTTCACGGAGCGGCGGGCGTGCAGGCTGGTCGGGATTTCGCGGTCGAGCCTGGCCTATCGGGCACGGCCAGACCGCCATGTGCGACTTCGAGAACGCCTGATCACTCTTTCAGGCAAACACAGGAGGTATGGTTATCGCATGCTGCATGCCAAGCTTGTCCGCGAGGACTTCAAGGTGAACGTGAAGGTCGTCGAGCGCCTCTATCGGGAGGAGCGCCTATGGCTGCGCCGGACGAAGCGCAAGAAGATCCCGCGCGAGGCGCGTGAGGGCAGTTGGTGCCCGATCGCTGCCAACCAGCGTTGGTCGCTCGACTTCACCAGCGATGCGTTGGCCAATGGCCGGAAGTTCCGCACCGCCAATCTCAAGGACGATTGCACCCGCGAATGCCCGGTGATCGAGGTGGACTTTTCTCTGCCTGGTGAGCGGGTTGTGGAAATGCTGGAGCGGGTTGCCCGGGAGCGAGGATACCCCGATATCCTGGTCGTTGATAACGGCCCGGAACTTCGTGGTCGGGCCATGGACAGATGGGCCGATGATCACGGCGTGCAGCTGTATTTCATCGACCCGGGGAAACCTACGCAGAATGCTTACATCGAGAGCTTCAACGGGCGGTTCCGCGAGGAATGCCTGAACCAGCACTGGTTCACGAGCATCGGTGAAGCCCGAGAGATTATCGAAGAATGGAGGGCCGATTACAATACGGAACGCCCGCACAGCAGCTTGAAGTATCAGACGCCGGAGGAGTTCGCCGCAGCGCGGCCCTTCGACAAAACGCAATGGGCACCGACGCTTGAGCTACCTGATGGCTCCGCGCCTGCGCCCATTGCTCACGCAGCCGAATGATGGCACACAAAAGGGGAACAGGCTCTTCTCACAAGTGGCCCTGAGAAAAGGGGCAGGTCACGTCGACAGGGCAGGAGGAGAGGCACGGGCGCCGTTCGCAGGTGGGGCAGGGTGCCGCAGGTGCGTCGATGCTTACAGGTTTGTCGAAGGCAAGTGCGCCGCGAAAAGACGCAAACAGTCCCGCCGTCCCGTCGGCAAGGAGCATGACTGGCGAGGCGCATGCCCCAGCCTTGATGGCCCATCTGTAGAACGGGCGAAACGGCGGCCCGGTGAACGGAAACAGCGGCTCTGCACCCAATGTCTCGGCAATTTCGCCGATCACACGGGCAGACCAGCTATCGAGTGGGTCGGCATGGCCGTCGGTCCATTCGGGCGACGAGGTGAATACGCTCCAGAAATGCGGTTCATCGGGTGCCAACATGACAACGGCCTGCACCTCATCGGGCAGGCCGTCATCGACATCGGGTTTGAAGGCGCCAGCTGCGCGCAGGCCGTGCTTGGCCATTATTTCGCGCAGCGCGTCCAATCAGGTGCGCGGAACGACGCGCGGCGGCGTGGTGCGGATCATTGAACCCGCGCCGTGCTCCGTGAAGAGCTCGAGAAGGCAGGCGTTGGACACGCGGCCGTCCATGATGACCACGGCGCGGACACCGTCCTCGACCGCTTTCAGCGCGGTTTCGGTTTTCGGGATCATGCCGCCCGCGATGGTGCCGTCAGCGATCATGTCGCGCACGTCATCGGGGGTCATCTGTGTGACGATTTCGCCTTCCTTATTCTTCACGCCCGATACGTCGGTCAATAGAAGCAGGCGGTCGGCTTTGAGGGCGCCCGCAATCGCGCCCGCTGCGGTGTCGCCGTTCACGTTGAAGGTCTCGTTGTCCTTCATACCGGTTGCTACCGGCGCGATGACAGGGATGATGCCCGCAGCAAATAGGTCGCGCAGAACCTGCACGTTCATCTCGACCGGCTTGCCGACGAAACCGAGTTCCGGATCATCCGCCTCGCAGACCATCATGTCGTCGTCTTTGCCCGACAGACCGACAGCGCGGCCACCTTCGTCCATGATCGCCTGAACGATCCGTTTGTTGACCAGGCCGGTGAGGACCATCTCGACGACTTCAACGGTTTTCTTGTCGGTCACGCGCTTACCGCGCACCCACTCGGACTCGATGCCGAGCTTCGAAAGCATGTCGTTGATCATCGGGCCGCCGCCGTGCACGACGACAGGGTTCACGCCGACCTGGCGCATCAGGACGATGTCGCGGGCAAACTCCGCCATCGCTTCCTGATCGCCCATGGCGTTGCCGCCGAATTTGACCACGACGATCGCGCCCGAGTATCGCTGCAGGTAAGGCAGTGCCTCTGACAGCGTGCGTGCGGTTGCAATCCAATCTCGGTTCATTTCTTGTTTCCTCACGTCCGGTCCCTTTCCGGGTTGGTCAGTCGATAGCGGAGATAATAGCGCGCAAAGTTGCAATGCCATCGCCTTTGTCGGACGACGTCAGCACAATTTCGGGGAATGCAGCAGGGTGACGCGAAAGCGCTTCACGCGTTGCTTCCAGCGATTCATTCAGCTGCTTCTGCCCGATCTTGTCGACTTTGGTCATCACGACTTGGAAGGTCACGGCAGAACGGTCGAGCAGAGTCATGATCTCTTCATCGACCTTTTTCGCGCCGTGGCGCGCGTCGATCAGAACGAAAACGCGGCGCAGGGTCTGGCGACCTGAAAGGTACTGTTTGAGCAGATTCTGCCACTTTTCGACCACGGCGACGGGCGCATTTGCGTAACCGTAGCCAGGAAGGTCGACGATGTAGCGTTCGTCACCGACGGTGAAATAGTTGATTTCCTGCGTACGGCCCGGCGTGTTCGACGCCCGCGCGAGGCCCTTGCGGCCAGTCAGCGCGTTGATCAGGCTCGACTTGCCGACGTTTGAACGACCGGCAAAACATACCTCGAGCCGGTCCGCGGGCGGCAGGCCGTTCATCGCGACGACGCCCTTGAGGAAGTCGACGGGGCCAAGGAAAAGCTTGCGGCCGGTTTCGAGAGTGAACTCGTCAGGCTGTTCGACAATCGGAAAAGTCAGTTGCATCGGGGTTCCCCTGTAAAAGGGCCGCCCTGAGGCGGCCCGATGTGTTTACTTCGTTGCGTCGGCTTTGTTCTTGCGGAGCCCGCCGAACATGTTGCCGAGCACATCGGGCTTATGTCCGTGGCTTCGCATGATGCCATACTGCTGCACGAAAGTAATCGTGTTGTTGGTGATCCAGTAGAGCACCAGACCCGAAGCGAAATTGCCGAGCATGAACATGAAGATCCAAGGCATCCATGCGAAGATCATCTTCTGCGACGGATCGGCAGGGGCCGGATTCAGCTTCTGCTGCAGCCACATCGAGATACCCAGCAGGATCGGCAGGATGCCGAGCGAGATGATCGCGAGGAAGCTGGTCGGCTCCGGCGCGGCCCACGGCAGCAGACCGAAGAGGTTCAGGATCGACGACGGATCAGGCGCAGACAGGTCGTTGATCCAGCCAATCCAAGGCGCATGACGCAGTTCGAGCGTGACGAAGATCACCTTGTAGAGCGAGAAGAAGATCGGAATCTGCAGCAGCATCGGCAGACAGCCGGACGCCGGATTGACCTTGTTGTCGCGGTAGAGCTTCATCATGCCCTGCTGCAGACCAGCACGGTCATCGCCCATACGCTCTTTGAGCTTCTCCATTTCGGGCTGCAGTTCCTTCATTTTCGCCATGGAAACGTAGGATTTGTAGGAAAGCGGCAGCACCAGCGCCTTCAGAACGAAGGTCAGGACGATGATCGACCAACCCATGTTGCCAATGAGCGCGTGAATGTTGTGGAGGAGCCAGAAGATCGGCTTTGTCAGGAAGAAGAACCAACCCCAGTCGATGGTGTTGATGAAGTTAACGATGCCACCATCGTTCTGGTAGGCGCGGATGGTTTCCCATTCCTTGGCGCCTGCGAAGAAGCGGGTCGAAACAGTCGTCTCGCCGCCGGCAGCGACGGTTTCGCTCGGCATGATGGCATCGGCTTCGTAGACGTCATTGGTGCCGAAATAGCGCGAAATGGCTTCGAACGGACGGGTCTGATCGGGGATCAGCGTCGTCATCCAGTAGTGGTCGGTATAGCCGATCCAGCCGCTTTCGGTGACTGTTGTACGGTCGGCGGCGGTTTCGTCGGCGATGTCTTTGTATTTGATCTGGTCGAGCGAGCCGTCGGCCATGCGGATCAGGCCTTCGTGCAGAACGAAGAAGCCTTCGAGATCGTCCGGTTCGGTATAGCGACGGATCAGGCCGTAAGGCGCAACGGTTGCGTCTGCGTCGCCATTGTTAACGACAGACTGATCGATGGTGATCATGAACTTGTCGTCGACGGTATAGGTGTTGCGGAAGGTCAGGCCGGCGCCGTTGTCCCATTTGATAGTGACGGGGCTGTCGGGGCTGAGCGTTTCGCCCTCTTCCAGTTCCCACATTGTGTCCGGGCCAGGAACGGCGTCGGCGGCGACGCCCTGATTGGCGCTCCATCCGAAGCTGGCGAAGTAGGCATCGGTGCTGCCCGAGGGGCGCAGCAGATGGATCGTGTCCGAATCCTCTTCGACCGAAACGCGGTAGTCGGTCAGGTAGAGGTCATCGAGGCGGCCGCCCATCAGGTTGATCGAACCCGACAGCTCAGGCGACTCGATCGGAACGCGCGGTGTGTCAGCTACGACTTCGGTCGGGACAGCTGCCACGCCCGGAGTTGCCGAGTTCGCGACAGGTGCATCAAGCGTTTGTTCTGCGGCGACATCCTCGGCCACTGCGGGAGATTGCTCCGGCAGGGGGAAGAGGGTGTACCACACGCCGAGCACACCCGCGCAAAGCACGAGCGCCAACAGCATATTTCTGTTCTGATTGTCCATCTGAACTGCCTATTTCGCCTTATTTTGGTCGGGTTGGTTCAACAGGCCACAGGCTCAAAGGTCAAGCGGTTTTGCGATGTTTTGCAGGCGAACGGGCTTTTGTTTACTCACATTTGCGAAGGTCAGCACGCCCTGAGATGTTGGGTCGGTGGGCTGATCCGCTGTGCCGTGTAGTTCGAAATCCAGTCGTCCACGAGTTCCGGCGCAAGCGGGCGAGCAATGCCGTAGCCTTGGACCTCGTGACAGCCCAGCTGGGCCAGTTTCGCGCGCTCCTCCGACGTTTCGACCCCTTCGGCAAGAGTTTGAAGGCCCAGCCGCTCCGCCATCGTCAAAATCGCAGCCACCATTTTCTGTTGTTCAACATCTTTGTCGATCCCCGAGACAAAGGAACGGTCGATTTTGATACGTCCGACCGCGTAGTTGCGGATCGACGTGATCGATGCGTGGCCCGTGCCGAAATCGTCTAGATCAAGACTGCATCCGAGGCGCGCGAGGCCGGAAAGATTGCTAAACAGGACCTCATCCGCCTGATTGGCGACGACCGTTTCCAGCACTTCGACGGCGATGCGGTCGGGAAGAAGGTGATACGACCCGACGCGACACCGAATACGGTCGACAAGGTTGCTGGCATGGAGTTCCTCGCTGGAGAAATTCACACCAACACGCGGCACGGTGAAACCCTTCTGGTCCCAGCGCGTGATGGCTTCGAGCGTGTCGTTCAGGATCACCTCGCCGAGCCGATGCATCATATTGGCCTGCGCAATGGCTGGCAGGAAATCGAGGGGCGGGATCAGGCCCCGGTCGGGATGTTGCCAACGGGCAAGCGCCTCAAAGCCGGTAATCTCGCCTGTCACCGTCGATACTTGCGGCTGGAAAAACGCGCGGATCTCTCCGTCGTGGAAGGCGCGGCTGATCTGTTGCATCAGGCTGTTGCGCGCTTCAATGCGGCTGCGCATGGCTGGGGAGTAACTGCGAACGGACGATGGACCGTGGCGTTGCGCCTCTATCAGCGCATTAGTCGTTGCTTGCAGCAGGTCTTCGGTTCGGGTCGACGAAATGCGGTCGGACATCGAGAACCCGATGGAAGCCGTCATGTGAACGTTCATCCGTCCCACGATTAGCGGACGTTTGACTGCTTGCTGGATGCGGGAGGCGAGCTCTAGTGAGTCTTCGATGTCAGGTTTGCTCGACAGATCGGTCATGACGGCGAAAGAAAATCCGTCCATGCGTGAAATCAGGTCGGTCTCTCGAATGTTCAGCTTGATCCGATATGCGACGATCCGCAGGATTTCTTCGATCCCGTCGCGGTCGTGCACTTCTTCCAGCAGCTTGTGCCGGTCGATCTCAATCAGGAACAGTGTGCTGAATTTACTCCGCCGCTGTGCCTGAACCAATCGCCGGTGCGCAGCGGTCGTGAACGCATCGCGGGTCATCAGGTCGGTCACGCGGTCCAGCTGTACATCGCGCGATAAAGCTTTCAAAAGAACCGGAGGGATGGCAGCGCCAGCAACAAGGCCCGCGTAGCCAAGCGTCTCGAAACCGGCGAAAGCTCCGATTGGCGTGATGACCGAAAGCGGCACACTTTCAATTGTGCGCCGCAGGTTCTGGGTCACAGCATTGTACCCGATATTCAACATTGTCTTGTCCTTCGCCGTAGCAGTCTTGCCGCCACGCTAAGGAACAACGTTGACCGGATCGTTAACGCAGATCGGGAATATCGTTAGAATTGTTCTGTTTGCGCTCGCCGATCTCGAGGCCCTTGAAGTCGAACAGAGCGGGGTCGAGCAGGTGCGACGGGCGTGTATTCATCAGCGCGCGGAACATCTTTTGGCGGCGACCAGGGGCGTTCTTTTCCCACTGATCGAGCATCCCTTTGACCTGCATACGCTGAAGGCCGTCCTGCGAGCCGCAGAGGTCACAGGGAATAATCGGGTAATTCATCGACTTGGCAAACTTCTCGCAATCGGCCTCGGCAACGTATGCGAGGGGACGATAGACGAACAGATCGCCGTCCTCGTTTACCAGTTTCGGCGGCATCGTTGCGAGGCGCGAGCCGTGGAAGAGGTTCATGAAGAACGTTTCAAGGATGTCGTCGCGGTGGTGGCCGAGCACAACAGCGCTGCATCCTTCCTCGCGCGCGATCCGGTAGAGGTTACCGCGGCGCAGACGCGAGCAGAGCGCACAGTAGGTGCGGCCCTGAGGGACTTTATCGACAACGATGGAGTAGGTGTCCTGATACTCGATCCGGTGCGGAACGCCCATGTCCTCAAGGAACTTCGGCAGCACGGTCGACGGAAAGCCAGGCTGGCCCTGATCGAGGTTGCAGGCAAGGATATCGACGGGCAGCAGGCCGCGCCACTTCAGTTCATAGAGAACCGCGAGCAGTGTATAGCTGTCCTTGCCGCCCGACAGGCAGACCAGCCAGCGCGCGTCGCGTTCGATCATGCCGAAATCGTCGGTCGCCTGACGCACATTCTGCACGATGCGTTTGCGCAGCTTCTTGAATTCGGTCGACTTGGGAGCGCCGTGGAAGAGCGGGTGGATGTCGTCGAGATCGTCGAGCATGGCGGCCTCCGAAGGCGCTATCTATCAGTCAGGTACGTTGTCGATGCCGGAGCTGCCCCAAGGGTGGCAGCGCAGCAGGCGGTGAACTGTGAGGTAGGTGCCCTTGATCCCACCGTGCTTTTCCAGCGCTTCCATCGCGTAGGCAGAGCATGTCGGCTGGAAGCGGCAGCTGTGGCCGATGTAGGGCGACAGGACCACGCGGTAGGCGCGCACGGGCAGAGATATGACCCACGCGAGCGGGGTCATTGGTGCACCTTTTTCAGTGCCCAGATAAGGTCACGCTTCATCTGGTCGAAGTTATGGTCGGCCGTCATGTCCTTACGTCCGACGAGGACATAGTCCCAACCGTCGCGGCCATGCTTTTGCATGATCAAACGCGCGATTTCGCGCAGACGACGTTTGGCGCGATTGCGAGCAACCGCGTTACCGACTTTCTTCGAGCAAGTGTAACCGACGCGCAGAGGCTCTTCGTCGCCGCGCTTGCGTGCCTGAAGGTGAAAGCCTTTAGTCCCCTGACGACGCGCGGATGCGGCACGCAGGAAATCGGCCCTTTTTTTCAGGACTGGCGGACGAACGAAAACCGCCGTAGGCGCGGCCTCGGCGGTCTGCGTCTGGTCAAGCTGTTGCGAAGTCACTGATGACCTCGCGGCGCCAATCAGGCGCTCAGCTTCTTGCGGCCACGTGCGCGACGGGCGTTAAGGACTTTACGGCCAGCCTTAGTTGCCATGCGGGCACGGAAGCCGTGACGGTTCTTGCGAACTCGGTTCGAGGGTTGGAACGTGCGCTTCATCGCGTTCTCTCCGGTCTAAAAGAAGGCCGAACCCGTCTCAGGATTCGAGGCCGTTAAGCATTCGAGGCCCTGCCTTTAGTCGCGATACCGTCATGTGTCAACGCGGCTCACCGTGGTTTTTGCCCTGATCCCACGATTCTCCGCCTTGTTATTGCAACAATTTATCATAGCGGCGTGAGAACCCTATCCGGCGCGCTATCTTTCGGCCATTGAGCGCTTATTGCTCGACCTTATTTTACGCGGAAAACCGACCCTATGCCACGATTGATCCGGCTAATGCCTATCGCGATCCTCGCTGTAGCCGCGGCGATTCTCTACGCGATGTATGGCGAGTATCTCAGCTTTGATGCTCTCCGAGATCAGCGTGAGGCTTTGCTGGCTTACCGCGATAGTCACTATGCAGCTGCGGTGCTCATCTTTCTTGCCGTCTACGTTGCTATCGTTGCCACCTCGATTCCGGGTGCGACGATCATCTCGCTCACGGGCGGCTTCCTGTTTTCGATCTTTCCCGGGCTTCTGCTCAACGTGATGGGGGCGACTGTCGGCGCGACGCTTCTGTTCCTTGCTGTGCGTTTCGGTTTCGGCGATGCGCTGGTGTCCCGTATCGATTCGAGCTCGGGCCGCGTGAAGCGGATCAAGGACGGCATCGACGAAAACCAGTGGTCGGTTCTCTTTGCGATGCGCCTCTTGCCACTCGTGCCGTTCTTTGTCGCGAATCTGCTGCCCGCGCTCATGGGAGTGCCTCTCTATCGCTACGTTGTCACAACGGCGCTCGGCATCATCCCGGGCACGTTCCTTTATACATCGGCGGGCGCGGGACTCGGCGCTGTGTTCGACGCGGGAGAATTGCCCGACGCGTCGAGTTTTCTGGAACCTCGCTATCTTGTGATCGTTATCTTGGTAGTTTGTGCGGCGCTGGTGCCGAGCATCTGGAAGCGCTGGCAAGGCAAAAGGACGCCTCAATGAACACTATCAAAACAGATGTCTGCGTAATCGGCGCGGGCTCCGGCGGTCTGACCGTCGCCTCCGGCGCAGTGCAGATGGGTGCCAAGGTTGTCCTGATCGAAGCTGGTAAGATGGGCGGCGATTGCCTGAACTACGGCTGCGTTCCTTCCAAAACCCTGATCCACGCGGGCCGCGTTGGGATGAGCTACGCTGGAGCCATGGCCGACGTCGAACGTGCCATTTCGACGATTGCTCCACACGACAGTCAAGAACGTTTCGAGAAGCTCGGCTGCACAGTCATCCGCGAGACTGCGCGATTCGAAGATGAGAACACCATTATCGCTGGCGACACCCGTATCGAAGCGCGGCGCGTCGTGATCGCAACAGGCTCTTCGCCCATGGTGCCGCCAATCAACGGCATCGACACTGTACCGTACCTGACCAATGAGACGCTCTTTGCGCAGCGCGAGACGCCCGAACACCTGATCATCATCGGCGGCGGCCCTATCGGGATCGAGATGGCCTTTGCGCATCGCTCGTTCGGCTGCGAAGTCACCGTCGTCGACGGCGATGCTGCGCTCGGAAAAGACGACCCTGATGCGGCCAAGATTGTGCTCGACCGGCTTCGGGGTGAGGGCGTCACTCTGATGGAAGGCGCAAAGGTCGAAGTGGTATCGCCCGAGAATGGCGTCACTGTTCGAACGTCCAAGGGCCCCGTGACCGGCTCGCATCTGCTCGTAGCGGCAGGGCGGAAGCCCAATCTTGATAAGCTCGACCTCGATAAAGGCAATGTCCTGCGAACCAAGACAGGCGTCGATGTGGACGATTCTCTCCGTTCGGTAAGCAATAAGAAAGTCTACGCGATTGGCGATGCTGCAGGCGGAATGCAGTTTACTCACCTTGCGGGCTATCATGGCGGGGTCATCATCCGCTCGATGCTGTTCGGCATTCCGGCCAAGGCCAAGACCGCGCACATCCCGCGCGTCACCTATGGCTCGCCCGAACTGGCCCAGATTGGCCTAACCGAAGCCGAGGCTCGCAAGGAACACGGCGACAAGCTTACCGTCATTCGCGAAGACCTCAAATCGAACGACCGCGCAGTGACGGCCGGCATCACCGAAGGTTTCATCAAGCTGATGGTGCACAAAGGCCGACCTGTCGGGGTTACCCTCGTTGCGCCGAACGCTGGCGATCTGATCGCACCGTGGGCGCTGGCGATGGCGAACAACATGAAGCTTTCGGCTATGTCGAACGCTGTTTTTCCCTATCCGACGCTCGCCGAGATTAACAAACGTGCGGCAGGTTCCTATTTTAGTCCCAAGCTGTTCGACAGCGCGCTGGTCAAGACTGTCGTCGGCCTCGTGCAGCGCTGGCTCCCGTAGGAGCACGGAGGATCAATGTTCAAGACACTCTCAGGGCGCTTCCTGTTCCTGACGGTCATCTTTGTACTGTTGGCGGAGGTTTTCATCTTCGTTCCTTCCGTTGCGCGCTACCGGCAGGATTATCTGTCGCTACGCCTCGAACGTGCCCAGATCGCGTCGCTTGCGCTGCTTGCCGACGGGATGATCTCCGACTCGCTTGAAAAGGAACTGCTGGATAACGCCGGTGTCTTTAACGTCGTCCTTCGCCGTGACGAGGTGCGCGAGCTTGCGCTGTCATCACCGATTCCCTCGCCGATCGTCGCGACTTACGACTTGCGCGATGATGGCGCGGTGACGCTGATTTCAGACGCGCTGTCGGCCATGTTTACCAAGGGCAATCCGATCATCCGCGTGATCGGCAACCCTGTGCAGGACGGCGGTCTGCTGATCGAAGTTACGATGGAGCAGGGGCCCTTGCGGCAGGCGATGCTGGAATATGGCCTGAACGTCTTTATCCTGTCGGCAGCGATCTCGATTATTACTGCGATGCTGTTGTTCGTTGCAGTCCGAACGTTCCTTGTTGCGCCGATCAAAGGCGTGGTGCGGGCGATGTCGGTCTATGCCGAGGCGCCCGACGATGCGAGGCGCATCATTAATCCGACTGCAAGCGTGGCCGAGATTCGCGAGGCTGAAGACGCGCTGCGGTCGATGCAGACACAGCTGACAAGTGCGCTGAAGCAGCGCGAACGCCTCGCCCAGCTTGGCGAGGGGGTGGCAAAGGTCAGCCACGATCTACGCAACATCCTCACCTCGGCCCAGCTGTTCACCGACCGCATCGAGGTGTCTACGGACCCGGTCGTGCAGCGACTCGCGCCTAAACTGGTCAACTCGATCACTCGCGCCGTACACCTGTGCGAAAACACGCTGGCCTTTGGACGCGCTTCCGAGCCGCCGCCGAACCTCACCCGCTTTGCGCTGGCCGAGATCGTGTCAGACGTCATCGACAGCGAACGTTTGTCTGCGGGCGATTATGACATCTCGTTTGCAGAGGACATTCCCGCCTCCATGACCGTTCGTGCCGATAGCGAGCAGCTTTATCGCGTCATCGGCAATCTTGTTCGCAACGCCCGTCAGGCCATCATGAACACCGGCGATTCCGGTGAGATCAGCATTCAGGCCAGCGAGGATGAAAACCGCTGGCGCATCGTTGTGGCCGACACCG